>NZ_JBFAIG010000004.1:0-371298 GCF_040654575.1 Streptomyces sp. NPDC050674 | reverse complement strand
GATGGGGGTCCCTCCCGCGCGAGCGCAGCCGAGCGTGGGGGAGTTGACAACCGACGACAACGCGGCAGATGTGCGTGCCACGCCCCGCGACGCCGACATGATCCAAACGACAGGCCCTAGGCGCGGCACGCGTGGACCGAAGGGCGAGACAGGGCTGACCAGCATGTGACCGGCCGGTAAGGTCGGGTCCGTGCCGAAGCCGCTCAGTCTCTCCTTCGATCCGATCGCGCGTGCCGACGAACGCTGGAAGCAGCGCTGGGGAAACGTGCCGTCCATGGCCGCGATCACCTCGATCATGCGCGCCCAGCAGATCCTGCTCGCCGAGGTGGACGCGGTGGTCAGGCCGTACGGGCTGACGTTCGCACGGTACGAGGCACTGGTGCTGCTCACCTTCTCCAAGTCCGGCGAGCTGCCGATGTCCAAGATCGGCGAGCGGCTCATGGTGCACCCCACGTCCGTGACGAACACCGTGGACCGGCTGGTCAGGTCGGGTCTGGTCGCCAAGCGGCCCAACCCGAACGACGGCCGCGGCACCCTCGCCAGCATCACCGCCAAGGGCCGCGAGGTGGTCGAGTCGGCCACCCGCGACCTGATGGCGATGGACTTCGGGCTCGGGGTGTACGACGCCGAGGAGTGCGCGGAGATCTTCGCCATGCTCCGGCCCCTGCGCGTCGCCGCGGGTGACTTCGAAGAGGAGTGACCCGGGGCAAGATCTCCCGGAACGGGTCGTTACGCTCGACGGCATGAAGAAGAGCGTGCTGACCCGCTACCGCGTGATGGCCTACGTCACCGGTGTGCTGCTGGTCCTGCTGACCGTCGGCGTCATCGCCAAGTACCTGCTGAAGATGGACGGCGCCGACGACTTCACGCGCGTCGTCGGCATCGCGCACGGCTGGCTGTACGTCGTGTACCTGATCTTCGCCTTCGACCTGGGCTCCAAGGCGAAGTGGCCGGTGGGCAAGCAGCTGTGGGTGCTGCTCGCCGGGACCATTCCGACGGCCGCGTTCTTCGTCGAGCGCAGGATCAGCCACGAGCTGGAGCCCCGTATCGCCGAGGACGCGCCCGCGCCCGCCAAGGCGTGAGAGCGCGCGGGCGACAGCACCGCCGTACGCGCGCGTACGGCGGTCGTTCTCACCCGTTCGCCAGGTCACTCCCGTCAGCCATCGACATTTACTAGGACGTCCAAGTAAATTCGATGGCATGGACGCTGACGCCATCGAGGAGGGCCGCCGCCGCTGGCAGGCCCGGTACGACGCCGCACGCAAGCGCGAGGCCGACTTCACCACGCTCTCCGGCGACCCCGTGGAGCCGGTCTACGGGCCGCGGCCCGGTGACCGCTACGACGGGTTCGAGCGCATCGGCTGGCCGGGGGAGTACCCCTACACCCGCGGTCTGTACGCGACCGGCTACCGGGGGCGCACCTGGACGATCCGGCAGTTCGCCGGGTTCGGCAACGCCGAGCAGACCAACGAGCGCTACAAGATGATCCTCCGCAACGGCGGAGGCGGGCTCTCGGTCGCCTTCGACATGCCGACGCTCATGGGCCGCGACTCCGACGACCCGCGCGCGCTGGGCGAGGTCGGGCACTGCGGTGTGGCGATCGACTCGGCGGCCGACATGGAGGTCCTGTTCAAGGACATCCCGCTGGGCGACGTCACGACGTCCATGACCATCAGCGGCCCGGCCGTGCCGGTGTTCTGCATGTACCTCGTCGCCGCCGAACGGCAGGGCGTCGACCCGTCCGTCCTCAACGGCACGCTCCAGACGGACATCTTCAAGGAGTACATCGCCCAGAAGGAGTGGCTCTTCCAGCCCGAGCCACACCTGCGGCTCATCGGCGACCTGATGGAGCACTGCGCGGCCGGCATCCCCGCCTACAAGCCGCTGTCGGTCTCCGGCTACCACATCCGCGAGGCCGGGGCGACGGCCGCCCAGGAGCTGGCCTACACCCTGGCGGACGGCTTCGGCTACGTGGAGCTGGGCCTGTCGCGCGGGCTGGACGTGGACGTCTTCGCCCCCGGCCTGTCCTTCTTCTTCGACGCGCACGTCGACTTCTTCGAGGAGATCGCCAAGTTCCGCGCGGCGCGGCGGATCTGGGCCCGCTGGATGCGGGACGTCTACGGCGCCGAGTCCGAGAAGGCGCAGTGGCTGCGCTTCCACACCCAGACCGCCGGCGTCTCCCTCACCGCGCAGCAGCCGTACAACAACGTCGTACGGACGGCCGTGGAGGCCCTGGCGGCCGTGCTCGGCGGGACGAACTCGCTGCACACCAACGCGCTCGACGAGACCCTGGCCCTGCCGAGCGAGCAGGCGGCCGAGATCGCGCTGCGCACCCAGCAGGTGCTGATGGAGGAGACCGGGGTCGCCAACGTGGCCGACCCGCTGGGCGGTTCCTGGTACGTCGAGCAGCTGACCGATCGCATCGAGGCGGACGCGGAGAAGATCTTCGAGCAGATCAAGGAGCGCGGGCTGCGGGCGCACCCCGACGGCAAGCACCCCATCGGCCCGATCACCTCCGGCATCCTGCGCGGGATCGAGGACGGCTGGTTCACCGGGGAGATCGCCGAGTCGGCGTTCCGGTACCAGCAGGCGCTGGAGAAGGGCGACAAGCGGGTCGTCGGCGTCAATGTCCACACCGGGTCCGTGACCGGGGACCTGGAGATCCTGCGGGTCAGCCACGAGGTGGAGCGCGAGCAGGTCCGGGTGCTGGGCGCACGCAAGGCGGCCCGTGACGACGCCGCGGTGCGCACGGCGCTGGACGCCATGCTGGCCGCCGCCCGCAGCGGCGCCAACATGATCGGGCCGATGCTGGACGCGGTGCGCGCGGAGGCCACGCTCGGCGAGATCTGCGGAGTGCTGCGGGACGAGTGGGGGGTGTACACCGAGCCCGCCGGGTTCTGATCTAGCCGTTCAGCCCGTGCAGCAGCACCCTGGTGAAGCCGCGGACCCATTCCTCGTCCGCCGGTTCCGCGCTCACCAGGGTGCGGTGCACCACCGCCCCCGCCACCATGTCGAAGATCAGGTCCACCGTGCGGGCCGCCGAGGCGGGGTCCGGTTCCGGGGGGAGTTCGCCCCGCTCCTGGGCCCGCGCGCGGCCCTGGAGGACCAGGCGCTTCTGGCGGTCGACGACCGAGGCCCGGATGCGTTCGCGCAGGGCCTCGTCGCGGGTGGACTCCGCCACCACCGCCATCAGGCCGCTCCTGGCCTCCGGGAGCGCCAGGATCGCGGCGAACTGGAGGACCACGCCCTCGATGTCGGCGGCCAGGGAGCCGCGGTCGGGGAGTTCCAGCGCGTCGAAGAGTTCGGCCACCGCGTCGACGACCAGTTCGTTCTTGCCCGCCCAGCGGCGGTAGAGCGTGGTTTTCGCAACCCCGGCGCGCATCGCGACGTCTCCCAGGGTGAGCTTGGACCAGCCCAGTTCCACGAGAGCCTCGCGGGTCGCGGCCAGGATCGCGGCGTCCGCCGTGGCGCTGCGCGGGCGCCCGGTGCGGCTGGCTGGGCTGCGGCTCTGCATCGTCCGACCATAAACCGGCGGTTCCTGTGTGGGCCGTGAGGGAGATCACCGGGGGGTGGTGTCCCAGGGGCGCGGTGTGGCATTACGCTACGACTCGTAGCGAAAGCCCGTGATGGACGTACACGGGCTTCTGCACACCGGCGTGGGGTGGGGACCCGGCGCCAAAGGCACCTGACCGGCCTGGCTTTCACACGGTTTTTCACACGCGCGCGCAGTACGGGGGAGGATAGACGCATGCAGCCACGGAACATGTCCATGAGCGGAGTCGTCGACCTCGCCGCGGTGAAGGCGGCCCAGGAGGCCAAGGCGAAGGCGGAGCAGGCGCGCGCGCAAGCAGCCCGGGAGGGCGGGACGGGGGCGATCTCCCCGGCCGATCTCGTCATCGAAGTCGACGAGGCGGGGTTCGAGAGGGACGTCCTGCAGCGTTCCGCCGAGGTGCCCGTCGTCATCGACTTCTGGGCCGAGTGGTGTGAGCCCTGCAAGCAGCTCAGCCCGGTCCTGGAGCGGCTGGCCGTCGAGTACAACGGCCGCTTCCTGCTCGCCAAGATCGACGTCGACGCCAACCAGATGCTGATGCAGCAGTTCGGCATCCAGGGAATCCCGGCGGTGTTCGCGGTCGTCGCGGGCCAGGCGCTGCCGCTCTTCCAGGGAGCGGCGGGCGAGGCGCAGATCCGCCAGACGCTGGACCAGCTGGTGCAGGTCGGCGAGCAGCGCTTCGGCCTGACCGGTCTCACTGTCGACCCCGAGGCCGAGCCGGGGGGAGCCGTGTCGGCCCCCGAGCGTCCGGCCGGCCCGCACGACGGGCTCCTCGAGGCCGCCGTGCAGGCGCTGGACTCGGGCGACCTGTCCGGCGCCGTCCAGGCGTACAAGAACGTGCTCAACGAGGACCCGGGCAACGAGGAGGCCAAACTGGGTCTCGCGCAGGCCGAGTTGCTCCAGCGGGTGCAGGGTGTCGACCCGCAGCAGGTGCGCCGGGACGCGGCCGACAAGCCGGCCGATGTGCAGGCGCAGATCGCCGCCGCCGACCTGGATCTGGTGGGCGGCCATGTGGAGGACGCGTTCGGCCGGCTCATCGAGACCGTGCAGCGCACGGTGGGTGACGACCGGGACACCGTACGGGTGCGGCTGCTGGAGCTGTTCGAGGTCGTCGGGCCCGACGATCCGCGCGTGATCGCGGCCCGCAGGGCGTTGGCCCGGGCCCTGTTCTGACCAGTCCTTAAACGCGCGGGCCTGTGGTGCCCGCGTGAAAAGTTTGCCCACGGAGCGTCACTGCGGCCGCGTTTTACCAAAACTTGGTAAACGCGGCCGCTGTTACTACCAGTAAGTCATGGGCGTTGATCTGTCGGATTCTGTCCATCGATCAACAGCTTTGTACCGCCGCCCGGCACCACCCTGAGTCGCCGTCCGAGACCGGGGGGTCGTTGTTCGGTTATCCGGCCGTTACTAGCGAGTAACGAACCCCCTTGTGCGGGCGGCGAGAATGCACCACGATCGGCCACGCTCGGTCCATTCCCGTACCCCGGCAGCCGGTTGGGTCGCGGGACATCCTGGGTCCCCACCGAGCAGAGCCGGCGGCAGTGGCGCCGGCTCTTGGACAGGGGGGTCTTCGCCCTTCCGGCGAAGCCTGTCCAGCAGGGTTGTGCGTGATGCGTGTCAGGCGCGACCAGTGGTTGTCGCTCGGGGGTGATCGCCGGTGATTCGGGCGCAGTTGCGCCGCCGAGTGCAGGCGCTCTCCTTCCCGAGGACGTAGCACTTCTCCCATCCCTGCCCGGCCGACCTCGAACTCGAGGCTGGTCAGGACAGGAGATGTACGTCCGAGAAGGAGGAAATATGGAGTCCCAGGTGCGTGGCGGGACCAGATGGAAGCGGTTCGCTGTGGTCATGGTGCCCAGCGTCGCCGCCACGGCTGCGATAGGTGTCGCCCTCGCGCAGGGCGCTCTCGCCGCGTCGTTCAGTGTCTCCGGGCAGTCGTTCAAGGTCACGACCGACCAGCTCGTCGGAGAGGGCTTCTCGCAGTACGGCGCCCTCGACGAGGGATACACGATGGACGGCAAGAAGGCCGTCCACCCGGTCGCGGTCTCGTCGTTCAAGTCGGCGACGATCAAGAACCTGTGTCAGTCGGTCGTCACCCCGAACATTCCGGTGCTCGGGAACGTCAGCCTGATCCTGCGTGCCGGTCAGGGGGCGAAGCCGGTCGAGGCGCAGAACCTCTACATCGACGTCGCCGACCTCAGTGCCGACGCGACGTTCGAGAACATCGACATCGGTGTGGCCGCCAAGGACGCCAACAAGGGTCCGGCCATGCGGAAGGGCGAGTCGGCGAACCCGTACGGCTTCGCCCAGCAGGCCGACCGGGCGACCCTGACCGACGTGAAGCAGACGGCGTGGGCGACCACCGCCGGAACCTTCAAGCTCAGCGGCCTGAAGATGTCGCTGTCGACAGGTGTCAAGGAGTGCTACTAAGCACTCGCTGACGGGCGGGGGAGCCGGTGGCGCCCCCGCCCGTCCACCTTCCGGCCGCGCTTTCACGCGGGGCCCACATCACCACCACAGCAACGCTGTACCAGGGAGCTGTTTTTCCATGAGCGCCGAGACCCCTGCCGCCACCGGCCAGTTCACCGTCCGAAGGCAGCAGTTCCGCGCCTGGCGGGGTGAGCGGCCGTTCTGGGCCGGGCTGTTGGTCCTCCTCAGCGGACTGCCCATCGCCTACTTCCCGTACGCGAACCTCCAGATCGGTCACCTGACGCTGGCGATGGCGACCACCGCGGGCGCCGGGTCCCTGATCATCGGCGTGCTGCTCGTCGTACTGGGCGTGAGCCTGTGGTTCCAGAAGCACGTCCGCGTCTTCGCGGGAGTCGCGGCGATCCTGCTGGCGCTGGTGTCCATCCCCGTGTCGAACCTCGGCGGCTTCCTCGTCGGCTTCCTCCTCGCCCTGGTGGGCGGGGCGATGGCCGTGGCCTGGGCGCCGGGCGCACGGCCCGCGGGCCAGTCCGCCGCCATGGCCGCTACCGGCACGGGCGGGACTCCCGAGGCCACCGACCACGCCACCACGATGCTGAAGACCGTGGACGGGGTGGACGGGCCGAACGATCTGTCAGGAACGAACCCGGCCAACGGGGCGAACGGGAGGCACAGTGCCGGCTGACGAGGTGACCCACGGGGTCGATGTGGGGGCGTCCCGTGTGAGAACCGGGCCGCGCCACGCGGCGCCCAAGAAGCCGCTGTTCACCAGGTTCAGCAGGCCGACCGGCAAGGCGATAGCCATGGCGGCGATGCCGACGGCGGTGCTCATGGGAATGGGCTTCACGTCGACGCTCGCCATCGCCGACAGCGACACCCCGGCCGCGCCGACGTCGAAGAGCCTGACGGCCGACGAGTACAAGGACTGCGTGGCAGCCCTGGAGGACGCCGGCAAGGACTCCGGTGAGGAGGCCAAGGGCGAGGACTCCGCCTCGCCCACACCGTCCCCCTCGGCGAGCGACGGCGCGACGGACGAGAAGGACGACCAGGGCGGCACCGCCCCCGAGCCGTCCCCCTCGGGTGGCACGGAGACGGACAACGGCGGTGCCTCTTCGTCGGATTCAGGTTCCGACGACAAGGCCGAGCCGAAGCCGTCCCCGTCCACGAGCGCGCCCGCCGCGAGCGGCGACGACACGGCCGCGACGCCGTCCCCCTCGCCGTCCGAGAGCGACGGCAACCTGCTGGAGGACATCGGCGACGCGATCGGCGGCATCCTCGACGGCGGGAAGAAGGACGAGGCCGGCCCCGCTCCGACCCCGTCCGCCTCGGCGTCGCAGACCGCCGAGAAGCCCGCCGAGGACACCTCCGGCGCCGGGCAGGACGCCACCGGCAAGGCCACGGACCCGGTCGAGGACACCGCCAAGGACACCGCCGACAAGGCGTCCGGCACGGTGAACGACGCCGGAAAGACGGTGGAGGACAGCACCGAGGCCGTCGAGAAGGCGGCCGAGGAGAGCGCGGACCAGGCGGCGGAGGCCACCGCCTCGCCCAGCCCGTCCCCGAGCGCGAGCGCCACCACCGACCCCGACGAATGCCCGGCCGCCACCGACGCCGAGGGCGGCGTCGACAACAGGCTGCCGCTGCCCGACGACCCCTGGTACCTCAACGCCAGCTCGCTGACGCTGAAGGGCGCCGACTACAAGGGCGTCGTCGAGGTGCGCACCGCCAACGGCACCGTGAAGAAGGTCCTCAAGTACGTCATATCCGGCGGCACCGACATCGGTGACCTCCACCAGACGGTCACGGACAAGCAGTCCGGCAAGACCTACCACGTGCAGGCGGCCAAGGGCTCGACGTCCACGATCCGCGACGGCGACACGGTGATGTACACCGAGAGCATCTCGGGCAACCTGCTCGGGCTGATCCCGATCACGTTCGACCCGGAGCACCCGCCGCCGCTGAACATCCCGCTGATCTACTTCACCAACGTGAAGGTCACCCAGGCCGGCCAGTTCGGCGGCACGCTGCACGTGCCCGGGCTGCACAACTTCATCACCGACTGAGCGCCCCTCACAGCCCTTTCGGGAGCCGCACACACCGAGGGCGCCCCCTGGATCCCAGGGGGCGCCCTCGGTGGCGTGTACGGGCCCTCACGGACCTCGACGGATCAGCCCTTGGCCTCGCCCAGGTGGTGGACCCGCACCATGTTGGTGGTGCCGGGCACACCGGGGGGCGAACCGGCGGTGATGACCACGATGTCGCCGTCGTTGAAGCGGTTCAGCTTCACCAGCTCCTGCTCGACCAGGGCGACCATCTCGTCGGTGCTGTTCACGAACGGCACCACGTACGGCTCGACGCCCCAGCTGAGCGCCATCTGGTTGCGGGTGCCCTCGTCGGTGGTGAAGGCGATGATCGGCTGCTGCGCGCGGTAGCGGGACAGCCGGCGGGCGGTGTCGCCGGACTGCGTGAACGCCACCAGGCCGCGGCCGCCGAGGAAGTCGGCGATCTCGCAGGCCGCGCGGGCCACCGAACCACCCTGCGTGCGCGGCTTCTTGCCCGGGACGAGCGGCTGGAGCCCCTTGGACATCAGCTCCTGCTCGGCCGCGGTGACGATCTTCGACATCGTCTTGACGGTCTCGATCGGGTACGCGCCCACGCTCGACTCGGCGGACAGCATGACCGCGTCGGCGCCGTCCAGGATCGCGTTGGCCACGTCGGAGGCCTCGGCGCGGGTCGGACGGGAGTTGGTGATCATCGACTCCATCATCTGGGTCGCCACGATCACCGGCTTGGCGTTGCGCCGGCACAGCTCGATCAGGCGCTTCTGCACCATGGGGACCTTCTCGAGCGGGTACTCGACGGCCAGGTCACCACGGGCGACCATCACGCCGTCGAACGCCATCACGACGTCCTCCATGTTCTGCACCGCCTGCGGCTTCTCCACCTTGGCGATGACGGGGACCCGGCGGCCCTCCTCGTCCATGATCTTGTGGACGTCGGCCACGTCCTTGGCGTCCCGGACGAAGGACAGCGCGACCAGGTCGCAGCCCATGCGGAGGGCGAAACGAAGGTCCTCGACGTCCTTGTCCGACAGGGCGGGCACGTTGACGGCCGCGCCGGGCAGGTTGATGCCCTTGTGGTCGGAGATGACGCCGCCCTCGATGACGATCGTCTTCACCTTCGGGCCCTCGACCTCGGTGACCTTCAACTCGACGTTGCCGTCGTTGATGAGCACCTGGTCGCCCTTGGTGACATCGCCGGGCAGACCCTTGTAGGTCGTCCCGCAGATCGTCTTGTCACCCGGGACGTCCTCGGTGGTGATGGTGAACTCGTCACCGCGCACCAGCTCGACGGGGCCTTCGGCGAAGGTCTCCAGACGGATCTTCGGGCCCTGGAGGTCGGCGAGGACACCGATGGCCCGGCCGGTCTCCTTGGCGGCGGCACGGACCCGGTCGTACCGGCCCTGGTGCTCGGCGTGCGAGCCGTGGCTGAAGTTGAAGCGGGCCACGTTCATGCCGGCTTCGATCAGCGCGACAAGCTGATCGTGGGAGTCGACCGCGGGGCCGAGAGTACAGACGATTTTCGAACGGCGCATGGGGGCGATCCTATCGGTTTGTTTCCCGGCGGAATATTCCGTCTGGCGGAAAATACAAAAGGGCGGGTTGCCGCTCAGGTGTGATTCCCCGAACCAATTACCAGCGCGTAGGTCTGTGTCGCGATCTCCAATTCCTCGTCGGTGGGCACCACCGCGACGGCGACACGGGCACCGTCGGGCGAGATCAGCCGCGCCTCGTCGCCGCGCACGGCGTTGCGCTCGCCGTCCACCGCGAGGCCCAGCTCCTCCAGACCCGCCAGGGCGGCCGCACGCACCGGAGCGGCGTTCTCGCCGACACCGGCGGTGAAGGCCACCGCGTCCACCCGGCCGAGCACGGCGTAATAGGCGCCGATGTACTTCTTCAGCCGGTGAATGTAGATGTCGAACGCCAGCTCCGCCTGCTCGTCGCCCTCGTCGACGCGGCGGCGGATCTCCCTCATGTCGTTGTCACCGCACAGACCGATCAGTCCGCTCTTCTTGTTGAGAAGAGTGTCGATCTCGTCGGCGGACATTCCACCAACACGCATCAAATGGAAGATGACGGCCGGGTCCATGTCTCCGGAGCGCGTACCCATCACGAGCCCCTCCAAAGGCGTCAGACCCATGGAGGTGTCCACGCAGCGGCCGCCCCGCACGGCCGAGGCCGACGCCCCGTTGCCCAGGTGCAGCACGATCACGTTCGTCTCGGACGGGTCCTTGCCCAGCAGCTCGGCGGTGGCGCGCGAGACGTAGGCGTGGGAGGTGCCGTGGAAGCCGTAGCGCCGCACGCGGTGCTCGTCGGCGGTCTTCACGTCGATCGCGTAACGGGCGGCCGACTCCGGCATGGTGGTGTGGAACGCGGTGTCGAAGACGGCGACCTGCGGCAGGTCGGGCCGCAGCACCTGGGCCGTGCGGATGCCGGTGAGGTTGGCCGGGTTGTGCAGCGGGGCCACCGGGATCAGCCGCTCGATCTCGGCGAGCACCGCGTCGTCGACGACGGTCGGCTCGGTGAAGGTCTTGCCGCCGTGCACCACCCGGTGCCCGATCGCGGCCAGTTCGGGCGAGTCCAGGCCCAGGCCGTCCGTGGCGAGCTCCTCCGCCACGGCCTTCAGGGCGGCGTCGTGGTCGGCGATCGCACCGTCGCGCTCCCGGCTCTCGCCGTCGGCCGGGGTGTGCTTCAGACGGGACGTCTGCTCGCCGATGCGCTCGACCAGGCCCACTGCCAGCCGGCTGCTGTCGCGCATGTCGAGCAACTGGTACTTCACCGACGAGGAGCCGGAGTTGAGGACGAGGACACGGGTCGGGCTGCTCACTGGGCGGTCGCCTTCTCGCTCGGGGCCGGGGCGGGGGACTGGGCCTGGATCGCCGTGATGGCGACGGTGTTCACGATGTCCGAGACCATGGCGCCCCGGGACAGGTCGTTGACCGGCTTGCGCAGGCCCTGGAGGACCGGGCCGACCGCGATCGCGCCGGCCGAGCGCTGCACGGCCTTGTAGGTGTTGTTGCCGGTGTTCAGGTCGGGGAAGATCAGCACGCTGGCCTGCCCGGCGACCTCCGAGCCGGGCAGCTTGGTCGCCGCGACCGACGGCTCGACGGCGGCGTCGTACTGGATCGGGCCCTCGATCTTCAGGTCGGGCCGGCGCGCGCGCACCAGCTCGGTGGCCTCGCGCACCTTGTCGACATCGGCGCCGGAGCCGGAGGTGCCGGTGGAGTACGACAGCATCGCGATCCGCGGCTCCACGCCGAACTGCTCGGCCGTGGTCGCCGACTGGATGGCGATGTCGGCGAGCTGCTCGGCGTTCGGGTCCGGGTTGACCGCGCAGTCGCCGTAGACGAGGACCTTGTCGGCCAGGCACATGAAGAACACCGACGAGACGATGTCGGCGTCCGGCTTGGTCTTGATGATCTCGAAGGCCGGGCGGATGGTCGCGGCCGTGGAGTGCACCGAGCCCGACACCATGCCGTCGGCCAGGCCCTCCTGGACCATCAGCGTGCCGAAGTAGTTCACGTCGGAGACGACGTCGTAGGCCAGCTCCACGGTGACGCCCCGGTGGGCGCGCAGCCCCGCGTACTGCTCGGCGAAGGTGTCCCGCAGCTCGGAGGTCGCCGGGTCGATCAGCTGGGACTCGCCGAGGTCGATGCCGAGGTCGGCGGCCTTCTTGCGGATCTGGTCGACCGGGCCCAGCAGGGTCAGCTCGCACACGCCCCGGCGCAGCAGCACCTCGGCGGCGTGCAGCACGCGCTCCTCGGTGCCCTCGGGCAGGACGACCCGCCGCAGGTCGGAACGGGCCTGCTCCAGCAGCTTGTGCTCGAACATCATCGGCGTCACGCGGTCATTGCTCGGCGCGGAGACCCGGCGGGCCAGCTCGCCGGTGTCGGCGTACCGCTCGAACAGGCCGAGGGCCCGCTCCGCCTTGCGCGGGGTGGCCGCGTTCAGCTTGCCCTCCAGGGAGAACAACTGCTCGGCGGTGGGGAAGCTGGTGCCGGCCACCGACAGCACCGGGGTGCCGGGCGCCAGGCGGTCGGCGAGGGTGAGGATGTCCTCGCCGGGCACCTCGTCCAGGGTCAGCAGCACGCCCGCTATCGGCGGGGTGCCGGCGCTGTGCGCGGCGAGCGCGCCGACGACCAGGTCGGCGCGGTCGCCCGGGGTGACGACCAGGCAGCCCGGGGTCAGGGCGCCCAGGAAGTTCGGCAGCATCGCGCCGCCGAAGACGAAGCCGAGCACGTCCCGGGCGAGCCCCGAGTCGTCGCCGAGCACCACCTTGGCGCCGAGGGCGTGGCCGATCTGCGAGACGGTCGGCGCGGACAGCGCGGGCTCGTCGGGCAGGACGTAACAGGGCACCGGCAGCCGGGAGCCGAGCCGGCCGGCGATCTCGTCGCGGTCCTCGCGCTCCACCCGGTTGGCGACCATGGCCAGGACGTCGCAGCCCAGGGTGTCGTACGCGCGGTAGGCGTTGCGGGTCTCGGCGAGCACCGACTCCACGGTCTGCTTGCGGCCGCCGACGACCGGGATCACGGACGCGCCGAACTCGTTCGCCAGCCGGGCGTTGAGCGACAGCTCGTCCGGGAGCTGGGTGCCGGCGTAGTCGGTGCCGAGGACCAGGACGACGTCGTAGTCGCGGGCGACCCGGTGGAAGCGGTCGACGAGCGTGGACACCAGCTCGTCGGTGCCGGCCTCGGCCTGGAGGGCGGACGCCTCGTGGTAGTCCATGCCGTAGACGGTGGCCGGGTCCTGGGTGAGCCGGTAGCGGGCGCGCAGCAGCTCGAAGAGGCGGTCGGGTCCGTCGTGGACCAGGGGACGGAACACGCCGACCCGGTCGACCTGCCGGGTGAGGAGCTCCATGACCCCCAGTTCGACGACCTGGCGTCCGTCGCCGCGGTCGATGCCGGTCACGTACACGCTGCGGGTCACGCGCGCTCTCCGTTTCGTCTCGGATGGGGGGCGGGCCTCACCCCCACGGCTTTCCAGCCTGGGGCACAAAAATCGCCCATCGAGGTGATCAGAACCCTCTTGACAATACCTCTGCCGCTAGATAAGGCGCCCGTCAGCACAGGGGTGCCGCACCGGGCTGTGGGGCGTGAAACAATCGGCAGTGGCTCACCGGTGTCAACAGCGAGCAGGAGACACAGCACGATGCGTATCGGAGTTCTCACCGCAGGCGGCGACTGCCCCGGCCTGAACGCCGTGATCCGGTCGGTCGTGCACCGGGCGGTCGACAACTACGGCGACGAGGTCATCGGCTTCGAGGACGGCTACGCCGGCCTGCTCGACGGCCGTTACCGCAGCCTCGACCTGGAGTCCGTCAGCGGCATCCTGGCGCGCGGCGGCACCATCCTCGGCTCGTCCCGCCTGGAGCGCGACCGGCTGCGCGAGGCCTGCGAGAACGCCTCCGACATGATCCACCAGTTCGGCATCGACGCGCTGATCCCGATCGGCGGCGAGGGCACGCTGACGGCCGCGCGCATGCTGAGCGACGCGGGCCTGCCCGTCGTGGGCGTCCCCAAGACGATCGACAACGACATCTCCTCCACGGACCGCACCTTCGGTTTCGACACCGCGGTCGGGGTCGCCACCGAGGCGATGGACCGGCTGAAGACCACCGCCGAGTCCCACCAGCGGGTCATGGTGGTGGAGGTCATGGGCCGGCACGCCGGCTGGATCGCTCTGGAGTCCGGCATGGCGGCCGGTGCGCACGGCATCTGCCTGCCGGAGCGGCCGTTCGACCCGGCCGACCTCGTGAAGATGGTCGAGGAGCGGTTCGCGCGCGGCAAGAAGTTCGCGGTGGTCTGCGTCGCCGAGGGGGCCCACCCCGCCGAGGGCTCCATGGACTACAACAAGGGCGCCATAGACAAGTTCGGCCACGAGCGCTTCCAGGGCATCGGCACCGCCCTCGCCCACGAGCTGGAGCGGCGCCTGGGCAAGGAGGCCAAGCCGGTCATCCTCGGCCACGTCCAGCGCGGCGGTGTGCCGACCGCCTACGACCGGGTGCTGGCCACGCGGTTCGGCTGGCACGCGGTGGAGGCCGCGCACCAGGGGCGCTTCGGCCGGATGACCGCCCTGCGCGGCACGGACATCGTGATGGTCCCGCTCGCGGAGGCCGTGACGGAGCTGAAGACGGTGCCGAAGGACCGGATGGACGAGGCCGAGTCGGTCTTCTAGGGGCCGGTTCTCCGGCCGGCGTCCGCGGCGGTGCCGTCCTGGAGCTTCGTCCAGAAGTGCTCCACGATGTGGTCCAGGAAGTCCTGTCCGGCGCCGCCCGCGTCACCGCTGCCGCCGCCCCAGCTCAGGGTGGCGGCCATGTGCCCCTGGTAGTCCTCGTGCAGGGCCCGCAGGGCGTCCTCCAGGAACCGCCGGTCCAGGGGCACCAGTTTGGCCACCGGGCGGACGTATCCCTGCCAGCGGGTCGTGGCCGCGCTGCGCAGCAGGTCACCGAGCTTGGCGTCGCGGCCGGTGACGGTGACGACATCGGGCAGGGTGAGCCCGAGCAGATCGGCCAGGGCGGCGGACTGACGGTCCGTGCCGCGCCAGGAGTCGGTCTCCTCCATGCGCAGGTACGCGTGCACGTCGTGCCCCACGGCCCGGGCCACGTCCTCGGGGGCGAGGCAGCGGGCGATGCGGTGTTCGCGCAGGGTGCGCGGTCTGCCGATGAGTTCGGCGGGCGAGCACCACAGCACGCCCGCGAGCGCGGTGAGTTCGGAGTCGGTCGGCGCGAGGGCCCCGCGCTCCCAGGCCATCACGTGGTCCGGGGTGATGTGGGCATGTCCGTAGGAGACGCGCATGCCGTGGGCGACGTGCTCGGGTGCCATGCCGAGGGCCGCGCGCAGCCGGCGGGCGGCGGGGGCGTTGAAGGGCGGGGCGGTGGGGGCGGACTGCGGCGGGGGAGCGGACGGGGACTGGCTCGGTCGGGCTGAAGGTCGGCGCACGGCCCACAAGCTAGGACGGCGGGCGAGGGCTGACTACGGTCTGTTCGGCCAGGATCACGGATTGTAGGAAGCTACGGCTACCGGCGGGTTCGACCGGGGCCGAAGATCGCCTGTCGGCCGGGCCGGCAGCGGGGCGAGGATGGCGCCGGGTCCGGTGATCGCGGGCCCGGAAAGGCAGTGACTCAGGTGAACGGCAAGCTCAACGGGCATATTCGCGAACGTCTTCTCGCGCCGAACTTCTGGCATCTCGCGACGGTGGGTGTGGACGGGGCGCCTCAGGTGTCGCCCATGTGGGCGGACATCGAAGGGGAGTACGTCATGGTCAACACCTCGATGGGGCGGGTGAAGGAGGAGAACCTGCGGCGCAATCCGTACGTTTCGCTGTCGCACCACGACCCCGGGAACCCCTACGACCGGGCGGAGATCCGCGGGAAGGTCGTGCGGTTCGTGGAGGGCGAGAGCGCGGAGCGGGCGATGGACCGGCTGGCGCGCAAGTACCTCGGCGTGGACCGGTATCCGTGGCTGCTGCCGGGCGAGCGCCGGGTGATGCTGCTGATCGAGCCGACGCGGGTGCGCAGGCTGGAGGGAGTCGAGCCGTTCCGTCCCGGCGTGCTGCCGGAGGAGACGGCTTAGTTGGGGGCCTGTCGTTCGGATCAGGTCGGCCGGGAGTGACTGCGCCTCTCGGCCGAGCCGAGCCCCGCGACGCCGGCATGATCCACACGGCTAGCGCCAGTCGGGTGCGCCCGGGGCGGTCGGTGGCAGGGCGGACTCGATCCTCGAGCGGATCTCCCCCATCACGGCGACGATGCGTTCTGCGTGCCCGGGTGTCAGCCGGGCCAGCGGAACCGAGCAGCTGATCGCGTCGACGACCGGTGTGCCGTAGCGCAGGGCGAAGCCGAAGCCGGCGATGCCGGGCACCGTCTCCTCGCGGTCGACGGAGTACCCGCGCTCGCGCACCCCGGCCAGGTCGGCGAGCAGGGCGGCGCGAGCGGTGTGCGTGTTCGCGGTGAGGGCGGCCAGCGGCTCGTCTCCGAAGGGGAGTTCGTCGTCGGGCCGCTCGGCGAGCAGTGCCTTTCCCAGCGCTCCGGCGTGCGCGGGGACGCGACGGCCGACCCGGCTGATGGTGCGCAGGTACTCGTGGGACTCGCGGGTGGCGAGGTAGACGACGTCCCTGCCGTCGAGCCGTGCCATGTGGATGGTCTCGCCGAGCGCGTCCGACGCCTCGTCCAGGTAGGGGCGCACCAGCCGGATCCGCCGGTCGCCGTCCAGGTAGCCCGTGCCGGTGAGCAGCGCGCGGATCCCGATGCCGTAGAGCGAGCCGGTGGCGTCGGTGCGGACCCAGCCGGAGTCGATGAGCGTCCGGAGCAGTTGGTACATGCTGCTGCGCGGCACGTCCAGGTCCTGCGCGAGCTGATCCAGGCGTGAGGGCTCCTCGCCCCGCTCGGCGAGGAGTTCGAGCAGGGCGACGGTCCGCGCGGCCGACTTCACGCCGCGGACTCCTCTGCTCTCCTGCATGGGCTCATGGTAGGTCCCCCCTCGATTGGTGATCGCCGGGCCATTGACCCCGCCCGTTCATCCACCTAGCCTCCATCTGCATACATGGACGGCATCTGCATACAGGGATGAGACACCGGTTCAAAGGGGAACTGCCTTGCCTCTGCTCGTCGTAGGGATCAGCGTCCTGATCCTGCTTCTCCTCATGACCAGGCTGAGACTGAACGGCTTCGCCGCCCTGCTGCTCGTGGCGGTGGGGGTGGCGCTGGTCCAGGGCATTCCGGTGGCGACCGTCCCGGACGTCCTGGCCGAAGGCATCGGGGACCAGATCGGCGACACCATGCTGACCATCGGGCTCGGCGCGATGGTGGGCCGTGTGATGGGGGACTCCGGCGCCGCGCAGCGCATCGCCGGCAGGCTCCTCGACGCCTTCGGGCCGCGCTGGGTCCAGGTGGCCATGGTGGTCACGTCCATGCTGATCGGCGTGACCATGTTCTACGAGGTCGCCTTCATCATCATCGTGCCCATCGCGTTCACCCTGGTCAGGGTCACCGGGGTGAAACTGCTGTGGGTGGGCCTGCCGATGTCCATCGCGCTGTCCACCATGCACAGCTTCCTGCCCCCGCACCCCGGGCCCACCGCGGTCGCCGCGGCCTTCCACGCCTCGGCCGGACTGACCCTGTTCTACGGCCTGTTCGTCGCCGTGCCCGTCGGCGCGCTGATCGCCCTGACCTGGCCCCGCCTGCCGTTCGTCGCGCGGCTGACGCCCTCCATCCCCAAGGGCCTGGTCGCCGAACGCGAGTTCACCGACGAGGAGATGCCGGGCCTCGGGTGGTCGCTGTTCGTGGCGCTGTTCCCCGTGGTGCTGATCGTGGCCGCCGCGGTGACCGACATGGCCACGTCGGGCGAGACTCCCGTGCTGCACGTCGTGGCCTTCATCGGGTCGGCGCCGATCGCCCTGCTGCTGACGCTGTGCCTGGCCGTCTGGGCGTTCGGGCCGCGCATCGGGCGCAGTCTGAGCGAGGTCGGGGCGTCCTGCACCTCGGCGGCCCAGGCGATGGCGATGATCCTGCTGGTGATCGGCGCGGGCGGGGCGTTCAAGAACGTGCTGGTCGAGGGCGGGATATCCGACTACATCAAGGACGCCACGGACGGCTGGTCCATATCGCCGATCGTCCTTGCCTGGCTCGTCGCCGTCGTCCTGCGGATCGCGCTCGGTTCGGCCACGGTCGCCGTCGTCACGGCCTCCGGCGTGGCGCTGCCGTTGCTGGCGGGCAGTGGGGTCCACCCGGAGGTGATGGTGCTGGCCGTCGCCTGCGGCTCCATCGCGTTCTCGCATGTGAACGACCCCGGGTTCTGGCTGTTCAAGGAGTACTTCAACCTGTCGGTCATCGAGGCCATCAAGGTCCGCACCTCCTACACCACGGTGCTGGCCGTGCTCGGGCTGGGCGGGGTGCTGGTGGTCGAGTGGGCCCTCGACGTGCTGAGTCTGTGAACCGGGTCAAAAGGGTCAACAGGGTCAACGGAGTCGGCCGCGTCGACAGGGTCAGCCGGCTCAACCGGGTTTCTGGAAAGGGAGATTGATGGGCATCGGTCAGCAGCCGGTCGTCACGGCGTTCGCCGTCTACCCCGTCGCCGGGCGGGACAGCATGGAGCTGAACCTCTCCGGCGCGCACGGGCCGTACTTCACCCGCAACGTCGTCGTCCTCACCGACTCCGAGGGGCGGACCGGGCTGGGGGAGGTGCCCGGCGGGGAGAAGATCACACGGACGCTGCGGGACGCGGAGTCCCTGGTCGTCGGGGCGAAGGTGGGCGACTACAAGCGGGTGCTGCGCGAGATCGGGGAGCGGTTCGCCGACCGGGACGCGGGCGGGCGTGGTGCGCAGACCTTCGACCTGCGCACCACGGTGCACACCGTCACGGCGGTCGAGTCGGCACTGCTGGACCTGCTGGGGCAGCACCTGGACGTCCCGGTGGCGGCGCTGCTGGGGGACGGGCAGCAGCGGGACAGCGTTCGGGTGCTGGGTTACCTGTTCTACGTGGGCGATCCGGACCGGACGGATCTGGAGTACGTGCGGGAGCCCGGCTCCGCGGTGGAGTGGTACCGGGTGCGGCACGAGGAGGCGCTGTCGGCCGAGGCGATCGTGCGGCAGGCCGAGGCGGCGTACGACCTCTACGGGTTCCGGGACTTCAAGCTCAAGGGGGGTGTGCTGGAGGGGGCCGAGGAGGTCGCGGCGGTCCGGGCGCTGAAGCGGCGGTTCCCCGAGGCGCGGGTCACCCTCGATCCGAACGGGGCGTGGTCGCTGCGTGAGGCGGTCGAGTTGTGCCGGCCGCTGGTGGGGACGCTCGCGTACGCCGAGGATCCGTGCGGCGCGGAGGGCGGCTACTCGGGGCGGGAGGTGCTCGCGGAGTTCCGGCGGGCCACGGGACTGCCGACCGCGACGAACATGATCGCCACGGACTGGCGCCAGCTGGCCCACGCGCTGGCGCTCCAGTCGGTGTCGATCCCGCTGGCCGATCCGCACTTCTGGACCATGCAGGGATCGGTACGGGTCGCGCAGTTGTGCAACGCGATGGGGCTGACCTGGGGGTGCCACTCCAACAACCACTTCGACATCTCACTGGCGATGGTGACGCACTGCGGGGCGGCGGCACCGGGGGAGTACAACGCGCTGGACACGCACTGGATATGGCAGGAGGGGCTGGAGCGGCTGACGGTGGACCCGCCGCGGATCGTGGACGGGCGGATCGCGGTGCCGGAGGCGCCGGGGCTGGGCGTCGTGCTCGACCTGGACCGGCTGCTGGCGGCGCACGAGCTGTACCGGGAGAAGGCGCTCGGGGCACGGGACGACGCGGCGGCGATGCGCTATCTCGTCCCGGGGTGGTCGTTCGACGCCAAGCGTCCGTGTCTGGTGCGGTAGGTCTCCGGCCGGCGCGACGGACGACGGGTGGGTGCGCCGTGGGCGTCAACGACGTCCTGCTGCTCATCGCCGGCGCGCGGGCCATCGGCGCGGAGGTCGTCGTGACGGTGGTGACCACCTGCCGCGGCAGCCGGATCGGCCGCGCCATGCGGGCCGCCGCTCGGGGACGCCGGTGACGGTGTCCCAACCGGGCGGCCACTGACTCCGGGGCGGCCGGCCCGCCCCTGCCCGGCGGCTAGCGGGACGCCACCTCCAGGACCGCCTTGCCGCGGATCCGGCGTCCGCGAAGCGCTTCGGCCGCCTCGTCGAACCGGTCCCAGGATCCTTGCCAGCCGGTCTCGACGGCCAGGGACCCCTCGGCGGCCAGTCCGGTGAGGACGGCCAGGTCCGCTCCCACGTCGCCCTCGATGACGAAGGAGGACAGCGACTTGGCCGGGCCGACGGTCGCGTACGGCGCGAAGACCGCCGGTTCCCCGGACGTCCAGCCGACGCTCTGGACGCTGCCCCCGGGAGCCAGCAGGTCCCAGGCCGCGACCAGTTGCGGGCCGCCGACGCTGTCGATGACCACGTCCACCGGTTGCCGCAGTCCCTCCAGCCCGGTCAGCACCTCGTCCGCACCGGCCTCGGCCAGCCCTTCCGCGCGGGCGGCCGAGCCCACCGACGCGATCACATGGGCACCGGATCGTGCCGCCAGCTGGACGGCGAACCGGCCCACCCCGCCGGAGGCCCCGGTGACCAGCACCCGCTTGCCCGCTTCGAGCCCGGCGGCCCGCAGCGAGCGCAGGGCCGCCACTCCGGCGACCGGCAGGGCCGCCGCCTTCGCCAGGTCCAGGTTTTCGGGCACCTCGGCGAGCGCCCCCACGTCGATCGCGACGCGCTCGGCGAACGCCCCCGAGGTCAGGGCCACCACCCGCGCGCCCGCCACCGGCCCGGCTCCCTCGGCCGCGGCCCGGACGACCACCCCGGCCGCGTCCGAACCGAGTACCGCTCCCGCCGGGACCCGCCCCGACCGGGCGTCGTTGAGGTCGCCGTAGTTCAGCGAGGCGTGCGACACCTCCACTATGACCTGACCCGGTCCCGGCACGGGCTCGTCGACCTCACCGAGACGGACGGCGGCCGGTGCGGACGGATCGACGATCAGAGCACGAACGGACATGTCTCCCCCTGGGTTCTCGACCTGCAACAGAGATCAAGGCCGATAACTTCCCGGACCCGTCCGGCCCTTGACCGCATCGTGGCCGTCAGGCCGTCACTGGCCGGTGACCCAGCGGTACTGCAACTCCGGGCGCCCCACCGTGCCGTACTGCGGGCGGCGGGCCGCGCGGCCCGCGTCGACCAGGTGCTCCAGGTAACGGCGGGCCGTGATGCGGGAGATGCCCACGGTCTCGGCGACCCCGGCGGCCGTGAGGCCCTCCGCGCTGTCGCGCAGGGCCACCGTCACCCGCTCCAGCGTCGGCGCGCTCAGTCCCTTGGGCAGAGCGGCCGGGCCCGGTGCGCGCAGGGCGGCGAGCGCCCGGTCCACCTCGTCCTGGCCGCTGGCCTCGCCGACCGCCGCGTGGAACTCGGCGTAGCGCACCAGGCGGTCGCGCAGGGTCGCGAAGGTGAACGGCTTGAGGACGTACTGCACCACCCCGAGCGAGACGCCCTCGCGGACGACGGCCAGGTCACGGGCCGACGTCACCGCTATCACGTCCGCGTGATGGCCGGCCGCCCGCAGGGACCGGGCCAGTTGCAGTCCGTGCACGTCGGGCAGGTGCAGATCCAGCAGCAGCAGGTCCACCGGGGTGCGGTCCAGGACCCGGCGGGCCTCCGCGCCGGAGTGCGCCTTGCCCACGGCCACGAACCCGGGCACCCTGCCGACGTACAACACGTGCGCGTCGGCGGCGACCGGGTCGTCCTCCACCACCAGGACACGGATGTCCTTCTCGCTGCCCGTCATGCGTCGCCTCCAGCGCCTTTGGCCACCGGGGCCCCGGATGTCACGCCCGTGTCCGTCGTCCCGCACTCCCGCAGCGGCAGCCGCACCTCGAACTCGGCCCCGCCCCCCTCGGCCTCCGACACCGTCAGGGAGCCCTCGTGCCGCTGGACCGCCTGCCGTACCAGCGCCAGCCCGAGGCCGCGGCCGCCCGGGCCCGCCGGTTTCGTCGTGAAGCCGCGCTGGAACACCGCCTCGGCGTGCTCGGGGTCCACGCCCGGGCCCGTGTCGGAGACCCGCAGCACCAGCTCCGGGGCGCCACCGGCGTTCCGCGTGTACGCGGCCACCGTCACGCGGGCCCGGACGCTGCCCTGCGCCGCGTCCACGGCGTTGTCGATCAGATTGCCGAGGATCGTCACCAAATCCCGCGCGGGCAGGGTCGCGGGCAGCAGGCCGTCGTCCAGGCTGCTGTCCTGCGACACCATCAGCTCCACGCCCCGCTCGTTGGCCTGGGCCGTCTTGCCCAGCAGCAGCGCCGCCAGCACCGGCTCGCTCACCGCCGCCACGACCTGGTCCGTCAGCGCCTGCGCCAGCTCCAGCTCGGCCGTCGCGAACTCCACCGCTTCCTCCGCCCGGCCCAGCTCGATCAGCGAGACCACCGTGTGCAGCCGGTTCGCCGCCTCGTGCGCCTGGGAGCGCAACGCCTGTGTGAAGCCCCGCTCGGAGTCCAACTCGCCCATCAGCGACTGGAGTTCGGTGACATCGCGCAGGGTGACGACCGTACCGCGCTGCTCACCGCCGGACACCGGCGAGGTGTTGACGACCAGGACCCTGGACGCCGTCAGATGCACCTCGTCGACCCGCGGCTCCGACGCCAGCAGGGCACCCGTCAGCGGGGCCGGCAGCCCCAGCTCCGCCACCGACCTGCCCACCACGTCCCCGGCCACGCCGAGCAACTCCCGACCTCCGTCGTTGATCAGCGCCACACGGTACTGCCCGTCCAGCATCAGCAGCCCCTCGCGCACGGCGTGCAGGGCGGCCTGGTGGTAGTCGTGCATCCGGCTCAGCTCGGTCGCGTTCATGCCGTGGGTGTGGCGGCGCAGCCGGGCGTTGATGACGTAGGTGCCGACCGCGCCCAGCACCAGCGCGCCGGCCGCGACGCCGAGCAGGGCCGTGAGCTGGTCCTGCACCCGCTGCGTGATCTGCTCGACCCGGATGCCCGCGCTGACCAGGCCCACGACCTCGCGGCCGTCCCGGATCGGGGTGACCGCGCGGACCGACGGGCCGAGCGTGCCGGTGTAGGTCTCGGTGAAGGTCTGGCCCTTCAGAGCCCGCTCGGTGTGGCCCCGGAAGGTCTGGCCGATCTGCCGGGGGTCGGGGTGCGTCCAGCGGATGCCCCGCGGATCCATGATCGTGATGAAGTCGACCTCGGTGTCCCGCATCACCTTCAGCGCGTACGGCTGGAGCTCGGCCGTCGGGTCGGCGGTGCGGGTCGCCGCCAGCACGGACGGGGAGTCCGCGACGGACCGCGCCACCGCCCTGGCCTGGCGCGTCGCGGCCTCCTCGGCCTGGCTGCGGTCGCTGACATAGGTGAACAGCGCGTATCCGGCCACGACGACCGCTATCAGCACGGCCTGCATGGCGAAGAGCTGGCCCGCCAGACTGCGGGGGCCGGGGACGGTGAGGCGCATGCCGTCAGTCTGCACCGTGGCTGATTGTGAACTAAATGAACGGAAGGGTGACCGCGCTCACAGAGCAGGACATAGTCACGGGCATTCCCCATAACGCATCTCCGGGAGCCCCCGCTCCCATCCCCCGGACGTGAGCCGCACGCCGGTGATGCCGACGACGTCGTCAAGGAGGGCCGCCGTGACCAGCGCAGCCGATACGGCACCTGCCGCACCCAAGGCCAAGCGGGACCGCACGCACTATCTCTACATCGCGGTGATCATCGCGGTCGCCGCCGGTATCGCGGTGGGTCTGGCCGCGCCGGACTTCGCGCAAGAGCTGAAGCCCATCGGCACGGGGTTCGTGGCCCTGATCAAGATGATGATCTCGCCGATCATCTTCTGCACGATCGTGCTGGGCATCGGCTCGGTGCGCAAGGCCGCCAAGGTCGGCGCCGTCGGCGGTATCGCCCTGGGCTACTTCATGGTGATGTCGCTGGTCGCGCTGGGCATCGGCCTGGTCGTCGGCAACATCCTGGAGCCGGGCACCGGCCTCGCGGTGACCGACGCGGTCAAGGACGCCGGGCACGCCCAGATCGACGCCGAGGCGAAGAACACCACGGAGTTCCTGCTCGGCATCATCCCGACCACGATCGTGTCGGCCTTCACCAACGAGTCGGTCCTTCAGACCCTGCTGATCGCCCTGCTCGCGGGCTTCGCGCTCCAGGGCATGGGCTCGGCCGGCCAGCCCATCCTGCGCGGCATCGAGCACATCCAGCGGCTCGTCTTCCGCATCCTCGCGATGGTGATGTGGGCCGCCCCGATCGGTGCCTTCGGTGCCATCGCCGCGGTCACCGGATCCGCCGGTGTGGAGGCGCTCAAGAGCCTCGCCGTGCTGATGCTCGGCTTCTACGTCACCTGTTTCCTGTTCGTCTTCATCGTGCTCGGCACCCTGCTGCGGGTCGTCTCGGGCCTGAACATCTTCACGCTGTTCAAGTACCTGGGCCGGGAGTTCCTGCTGATCCTGTCCACGTCCTCCTCCGAGTCCGCCCTGCCGCGGCTCATCGCCAAGATGGAGCACCTGGGCGTCAGCAAGCCGGTGGTCGGCATCACCGTCCCGACCGGCTACTCCTTCAACCTCGACGGCACCATGATCTACATGACCATGGCCTCGCTGTTCATCGCCGACGCCATGGGCACGCCGATGTCGATCGGTGAGCAGATCCCGCTGCTGCTCTTCCTGCTGGTCGCCTCCAAGGGTGCCGCCGGTGTCACCGGCGCCGGTCTCGCGACCCTGGCCGGTGGCCTCCAGTCCCACAAGCCGGCCCTGGTGGACGGCATCGGCCTCATCGTCGGCATCGACCGCTTCATGAGCGAGGCCCGCGCCCTGACCAACTTCGCGGGCAACGCCGTGGCCACGGTGCTGATCGGCACCTGGACGAAGGAGATCGACCGGGACCGCGTGAACCAGGTGCTCGCCGGTCAGCTGCCCTTCGACGAGAAGACCCTGCTGGACGACGGGCACGGCGGCCCGGCCGAGGACCGCGCCGAGGCCGAGGTGCCCGAGCCGGGCGGCGAGAAGGAGCTGGCGAAGGCCTGACGGCCGCGCCGCCCCCGCGAGACTCCGGGCGGCTGGGTGTCCCCCCGTCGCTCAGCCGCCCGGTCCACCGCACGAAGACAGATCAAGCGTTCAGCTTCGCCACCAGCTCGGTGGCATCGGAGGCGGGCACGCCCGCCGCGGTCAGGATGGTGACCGCGGCGCAGCGGCCCGCCTCTCGCGCTGCCACGAGCCCGTCGTTCACCGCCTCCATCAGCGCCACCAGCATCTGCTCGTGCACGTAGGCCAGGGCCGGAGCGGGCAGGGGTGAGCTGAAGACGCCCTGGTCGAGGCCGCGCCCGAGCATCTCGGTGGCGGCCTCCCGGACGGGGGCGAGCCGCTCCCGGATGCCCTGCATGGTGACCGTGCGCTGGGCCAGCGCGATCAGCAGCCGGTAGCGGTCGGCGAGTTCCCACACCGCCAGCACGGAGCGCGCCACCGCCTCCGCGGGGTCGCGCACGCCCTCGCGGCCCGCCGCGTGCGCGGCCGACAGCGCCTGCACCGCCTCGTCGACGAGCGTGCTGATCAGCGCCTCACGGTTCGGGAAGTGCCCGTAGACCGTCCGCCGTACGACACCGGCGGCCCGGGCGATCTGGTCCATGGACGCGTCGGGGTCGCGCAGCAGCTCGGCGAGGGCCACGTCGAGGATGCGGCGGCGGTTGGCGTCGGCGCGGCTGGTTCCCGTGGTCATGGACGTCATTGTGCCCCTTCCCCCTTCGAGTTGCACAGTGCTGTGCAACGGCGTAGATTGCACACTGTTGTGTAAATGCACAGCCATGTGCAATTCAACGAGGAAGGCCACACCCCGCCATGCGACTCGTCATGACCGAACCGGCCGAGAGGACGGACCGCCCCTACGCACGCCGCTGGTGGGCGCTCCTCGTGCTCTGCCTCAGCCTGCTGATCATCGTGATGGCGAACACCGCCCTCACCGTCGCGGCGCCCGCCATGACCGAGGACCTCGGGCTGTCCAGCGCCGACCTCCAGTGGGTGATCGACGGCTACACCGTCCCCTACGCCGCGCTGATGCTGCTGCTGGGCGCGATAGGCGACAAGTACAGCCGCCGGGGCGCGCTCGTCCTCGGACTGGTCGTGTTCGCGGGCGGCTCCGTCTTCGGCTACCTCGCCGACAGCGCCACGACCGTCATCGCCGCCCGGGCCGTGATGGGCGCCGGTGCCGCGATGATCATGCCGGCCACGCTCTCCCTGCTCGCCGCGACCTTCCCGCGCGCCGAGCGGGCCAAGGCCATCACCCTGTGGACCGCCACGGCCGGGCTCGCCATCGCGGCCGGACCGCTGGTCGCCGGAGCGCTGCTGGAGGACCACGGCTGGTCCTCGACGTTCCTGATCAACGTCCCGGTCGCGGTCCTCGCCCTCGCCGGCGCCTTCGTCCTCGTACCGCCGTCCAAGGCCGCGGACCGCGGGCGCATCGACTACGGCGGCGGGCTGCTGTCGGTGGTCTGGATCGCCGCGCTGGTCTACATGATCATCGAGGGGCCGCACTTCGGCTGGGGCGTCAAGGCCGTCACCGCGGCGGTCGTCGCCGGAGCCGGGCTCGTCGCCTTCGTCCTGTGGGAGCTGCGCCACCCGCGCCCGCTCCTGGACGTCCGCCGCTTCACCGACCGCGGCTTCGCCGGGTCCAACCTGGCCGTCGCCCTGTTCTTCCTGGCGGTCTTCGGCGCCTTCTACTACCTGACGCAGCACCTCCAGTTCGTCCTCGGCTACGACGCCCTGGACACCGGCCTGCGCATGCTGCCGCTGGCGGGCGCCGTGTTCGTGGGGTCGGCCCTCACCGGCTTCCTCACGCCCCGGGTCGGCATGAAGTGGACCGTCACGGCCGGCATGGCCGGGGGCACGGCGGCCCTGGCGCTGCTCACCCGGGTCGACGCCGGTGCCTCGTACGGCGACTTCGTCGCGCCCCTGATCGTCCTCGGCCTGTCGATCGGGCTCGCGCTGTCGCCCTGCACGGACGCGATCATGGGGGCGTTCCCGGAGTCCGAACTGGGCGTCGGCGGCGCGGTCAACGACACGTCGCTCGAGCTCGGCGGTTCGCTCGGCATCGCCATCCTCGGTTCGCTGCTGGCCACGTCGTACTCCGGTCACCTCGCCGACGCGACGGCCGGCAGCAAGCTCCCCGCCTCCTCCCTGTCCACGGCCCAGGACTCCGTCGGGGCCGGGTACGCCGTCGCCCGGGGCATCGGCGACAAGGCCCGTCAGCTCGCCGAGCAGGCCGCCCACACCGGCGACGCCCAGCAGGCCGGGCGCCTGCGGGCCCAGGCCGAACAACTCGGGGGCGGAGCCCGGCAGATGGCCGACGCGGTCGGATCCGCCTTCTCCGACGCGGTCGCCCACACCAGCCTGATCGGGGCCGTGATCCTGGGCGTCGGCACGGTGGTGGTGGCGCTGCTGCTGCCCGGTAAGGAGAAGACGGCGGACGAGCCGGTGGAGGAGGACAAGGAACTGGAGCCGGCCGGAACCCGCTAGACGCATCGATCACGACAGTGGCGCCACCGCCGAGGGCGGCAGGCGCCACGTCCGTGCGGGCCCTCGGGGCGGCGGGTGCGAGGGGGGACCCTGGGGCGTGGCTCGGCTCCGGCGCGTTCGTGCCCGGCCCTGGGCGAGTCGGGATGTTCCGGCCGCCCCGGGGCACTCGGCGGCCAACCACCGATCACCCGCGTGAACAACCCTGCGGGTCAATACATCTGGGCGCGGCCCGGCCCGGCCGCCTCGTCCAGCCGGGTCCTTTCCTCGTCGGTGAGCAGCAGGTCCGCCGCGGCCGCCGAGTCCCGGACGGTCTCCGGACGGCTCGCGCCCGGGATCGGCACGACCGCCGGGGACCGGGCCAGCAGCCAGGCCAGGGCGACCTGCTGGGGGCTGACCCCGCGCTCCGCCGCCACTGCGTGGAAGGCGCCGAAGCGCTGCGCCCCCTCGGTGCGTGACGGGCCGTCCAGGGAGCTGCGCGACAGTCCGCCGAGCGGGCTCCACGGCAGGAACGCCAGCCCCAGCTCCGCGCACAGCCGCAGCTCCGGCTCACTGTCCCGGACGGCGGGGGAGTACTGGTTCTGCACCGACACCAGCCGGTCGCCGAGGATCTCCCGCGCCCGGCGGATCTGGTCCGCGTCCGTGTTGGACACACCGGCCAGCCGGATCGTGCCCGCGTCGAGCAACTCGCGCAGCGCTCCCACGGACTCCTCGAAAGGCACCGCGGGGTCGGGCTTGTGCAGCTGGTAGAGGCCGATCGCCTCCACTCCCAGTCGCTCGCGCGACGCCTCCGCGGCCGCTTTGAGGTGGCGGGGGGAGCCGTTCACCGTCCAGTCGCCGTCCGCCGGGCGGCTGCGGCCGCCCTTCGTCGCCACCAGGACGCCGGAGGTGTCACCGCCGTAGGAGGCCAGCGCCCGGGCCACCAGACGTTCGTTGTGGCCGGGTTCCGCCCCGGGCAGGTGGTAGGAGTCGGCCGTGTCCAGCAGGGTCACGCCCGCGTCGAGCGCGGCGTGCACCGTGGCCAGCGCGCGTGCCTCGTCCGGCCGGCCCTCGATGGACAGCGGCATCGCCCCCAGCCCGATCGCGCTCACCCGCAGTCCGCCGAGTGTCCGGTAACGCACGTCAGTCGCCCTTCCCGAGCGTCTCGGCCACGGCACGCGGCAGCCACCGCCGCGCGTCGGTGAAGCCGAACCCCAGCCCGGCCGCCCGGGCGCCGTCCATGCCGTAGGAGCGGCGGAAGGAGAACGGCGAGACCTCACCGACCCGCACCGGACGGAACACCACCCGCCCGCCCGGGACATGAGCGGCCACCGCCTCGCACAGTTCCTCGGTGCTCAGCGCCCCGGGCGCGGCGGCGTTCACCGGCCCGGTGAAGTCCTCGCCCGCCGCCCAGGCCAGGAAACGGGCGGCCTCCTCGACGTACACATAGGTGGCCGGCCGGTTCACCGTCGGCACGGCGATCGGCTCGCCGGTGCGGATCCGCTCGGCGTAGTGGGCCAGCCTGCCCGTGAAGTCGTCGTCACCGCCCAGCACATGGGCCATCCGCACCGTCGCGCAGGGGAACGCCGCGCCGCCGCCCGCGAGGACCGCCTCGGCCTGCCGCTTGCCCTCCCCGTAGTGCGCCTCGGCGAAGACCGGGTCGTCCCAGGGCAGGTCCAGGTCGACCGGGACGGTGGCCGGGGCGAGGGCCTCCTCGCGCAGCGGGGCGGGGGAGTCCTCGTACTCGTACACCTCGACCGTCGAGGTCATCACATAGCGGCGGGTACGGCCGGCGAAGACACGGCGGGCGATCACCGCCTGGCGCGGGGTGTAGCAGACCTGGTCGACGACGACGTCGTAGGCCCGGGAGCCGAGCGCGCCGGTCAGCGACCGCTCGTCGTCACGGTCGGCGAGCAGGTGCTCCGCTCCGGCGGGTGGCGGGGAGGAGCCCCGGTTCAGCACGGTGACGCGGTGGCCTTCGGTGAGCAGCCGTGCGATCAGACGCTTCCCGACGTAACGGTTCCCGCCGATGACCAGGACATCCAGGGGCTTTTCCATGGCCATAATTCTCCCGGCGTACATCGACGCCCTGAAGGGGGAACCATGGGAGTTCAGGCCGCCGCGCCGAAAGAACCACGGCATCTGCGCAGCGCCGCCGACGAAACATCGGTGGCCTTCGACGCACTGGACCGGCAGATCCTCCAGCTGCTCCAGATCGACGGCCGGATCAAGCTCAGCGAGCTGGGCCGGCGGGTCAGGCTCAGCCCCGCCGCCGTCACCGAGCGGGTGCGTCGGCTGGAGGCGGCCGGGGTGATCAGCGGCTACGGCGCCCACGTCGTACCGGCCCGGCTCGGCTACGGCATCCAGGCGTTCATCCGCGTCGACCCGCACGGCGGGTACACGCTCAAGCACCCCAGGACCCTGGAACTGACGGAGCGCCCCGAGATCATCGAGGTGCACCACGTGGTCGGGGAGGACTGCTGGATCCTCAAGGTCGCCGTCCGGGACACCGTCCACCTGGAAGAGGTCCTGGAGAACGTCTCCGCGCTCGGCCGCACCACCACGTCGGTCGTGCTGACCTCCCCGGTGGAGCGCAAACCGCTGTTGCCTTGACGCCGGGGTCAAGGATTACGTTCGGGGACATGCGAATCGGCGAGCTGGCCGCACGGGCCGGGACCACGACGCGGACGCTGCGGTATTACGAGTCCCGGGGGCTGCTGCCCGCGCGGCGCACCGGCAACGGATACCGGACCTACGACGAGGGCGATCTGCGGCTGCTGCGGCAGATCAGGACGCTCCAGGACTTCGGGTTCGACCTGGAGGAGACGCGGCCCTTCGTGGAGTGTCTGCGCGCCGGGCACCCCGAGGGCGACTCGTGCCCGGCCTCGCTCGCGGTCTACCGGCGCAAGCTGGACGAACTCGACTCGCTCATCGGGCAGCTGACCGGGGTGCGGGAGACCGTCGCACGGCAGCTGGAGCGGGCGGAGCTGGCGCGGGCCGAACTGGCCGCCGAGGCGGAGGTTCCGGGCGGTCCGGAACCGGTGTGCGAGCTGGGAGGGGATGCATGGTGACCCATGTGACCGAGGTGACGGACGCGGACTTCGAGGCGGAGGTGATCGGCGCGGAGCTGCCGGTGCTGGTGGAGTTCACCGCCGACTGGTGCCCGCCGTGCCGGCAGATGGGCCCCGTGCTCAAGGCGCTGGCCTCCGAGGAGAGCGAGCGGCTGAAGGTCGTGCAGCTGAACGTCGACACCAGCCCGGCGACGACCAACGCCTACAAGGTGCTGTCCATGCCGACCTTCATGGTGTTCCGCGGCGGCGAGCCCGTGAAGGCGATGGTCGGCGCGCGGGCCAAGCGGCGGCTGCTGGAGGAACTCGCGGACGTGCTGTAGGGGCCGGCCCGGTTCGTGCCCGGAATGAGGAAATCCCCCGAGCAATTGCGCTCGGGGGATTTCCTTGCGTATATTTGTCTGTTCGTGACTTCGATGGAATGAGGTCACGGAGAAGTTCAGTGAGCACAGTATATCCGGGCGGGAGTGGAATTGTCAAACACCGAATTTCCGGACGATGAATTGCGACAGGAACAGGAATTCATCGACGAGTTGTACGCGCGCGTGGACGCGCTGCGCGGCGACGCCGAGACCTCCGTCACGGACGCCCTCGCGCAGGGCAACACCCCCATGCAGGCCAGACTCGAGCGGGACATCCTCGTGGCCGAGCGCTCCGGGCTGCTCGCCGCGCTGAACGCGGTGGACGGCTCCCTGTGCTTCGGCCGGATCGACCTCACCTCGGGCGTCACCCACCACATCGGCCGGATCGGCCTGCGCACCGACGACGCCGAGCGCACCCCCGTCCTCATCGACTGGCGCGCCGACGTCGCCCGCCCCTTCTACCTGGCCACCGGGCACACCCCGATGGGACTCAGGCGCCGCCGGCACATCGCCACCGACGGCCGTACGGTCACCCACCTGCACGACGAGATCCTCGACCTCGGCGACGAGACCCGCACCGGTCACGAGGACCCGACGGGCGACGCCGTGCTGCTCGCCGCCCTCAACTCGGCGCGCACCGGGCGCATGGGCGACATCGTGCAGACCATCCAGGCCGACCAGGACCGCATCATCCGCGCCCCGCACCGCGGCGTCATGGTGGTGGAGGGCGGCCCGGGCACCGGCAAGACGGCCGTCGCCCTGCACCGCGCCGCCTATCTGCTCTACGAGCACCGGGAGCTGCTCGCCAAACGGGCCGTGCTGATCGTCGGGCCCAACCCGGCGTTCCTCGGCTACATCGGCGAGGTGCTGCCCTCGCTCGGCGAGACCGGCGTGCTCCTGGCCACCGTCGGCGAGTTGTACCCGGGCGTGAAGGCGACCGCCACCGACACCCCCGAGGCCGCCGCCGTGAAGGGCCGGGCCGACATGGCCGACGTCCTCGCCGAGGCGGTCCGCGGCCGGCAGGCGCTGCCCGACCCGGTCATCGCCATCGAGCACGACCGCGAGGTCCTCATGCTCGACGACGGCCTGGTCAACGTCGCCCGGGAGCGCGCCCGTGCCGCCAAGCTGCCGCACAACGCCGCCCGTGAGCACTTCGAGGGCCACATCCTCAACGCCCTCACCGACCTGTACGCCGAGCGGATCGGCACCGACCCCTTCGACGGGTCCAGCCTGCTCGACCCCAGCGACATCACCCAGATCCGCGACGACCTCGCCGAGAACCCCGAGGTGTGGGCGGCCATCGACCAGTTGTGGCCGGTGCTCACCCCGCAGCGGCTCGTCGCGGACCTCCTCGCCGCACCCGAGGAGTTCCTGCCCGCCGAGGACGCCGACGCCGTACGCCGCCCCGTGACCCGGCACTGGACCGTCGCGGACGTGCCGCTGCTCGACGAGGCCGCCGAACTGCTCGGCGAGGACGACCGGCTCGCCCGCGAGCGCGCCGAGCGCGAGCGGGAGCGCCAGATCGCCTACGCGCAGGGCGTGCTGGAGGTGTCGTACGCCTCCCGGACCTACGAGTTCGAGGACAAGGAGGAGGACGACCCCGAGAGCTCGGAGGTGCTGTCCGCGCACGACATCATCGACGCGGAGCGGTTCGCCGAGCGGCACGAGGAGGACGACCACCGCAGCGCCGCCGAGCGCGCCGCGGCCGACCGCACCTGGGCGTTCGGCCACATCATCGTCGACGAGGCGCAGGAGCTGTCGCCGATGGCGTGGCGGCTGCTGATGCGGCGCAGCCCGACCCGCTCGATGACCCTGGTCGGGGACCCCGCGCAGACGGCGGAGGCCGCCGGTGTCGGCTCCTGGTCGGACATCCTCGCCCCGTACGTCGAGGACCGCTGGGAGCACACCAGGCTGGGCGTCAACTACCGCACCCCGGCCGAGATCATGGACGTCGCGGCGGCCGTGGTGCGCGCCGAGCACCCGGAGTTCGAGCCGCCCAGCTCGGTCCGCTCCACGGGTGTATGCCCCTGGGCCCGGGCCACCGACGACCTCCCGGGCGCCGTCGCTAAGGCGGTCGGCGAACTGACCCCGGCCGAGGGCAGGCTCGCGGTGATCGCGCCGCGCGACCTGCACCGCTCCCTCGCGGCCCGGCTGGACGGCGTGACGGCGGGCGCCGAGCCCGACCTCACACGGTCGGTGGTCCTGCTGGACCCGCGCCAGGCCAAGGGCCTGGAGTTCGACTCCGTCCTCGTGGTCGAGCCGGGCCGGTACGGCACCAGCGACCTGTACGTGGCCCTGACCCGGGCCACCCAGCGGCTGGGCGTACTGCACACCGGCGCACTGCCGAAGCCCCTCGCGGACGCGTTCGCGTGACCGGCCGGCCCCGTGCCCGCCCGGGCACGGGGGCCGACCTACCCCAACAGCGACCTCGGATCCCGCAGGGCGTGCCGCAGTCCCGCCGCGAGCGGTACGACCGTCAGGGCGAAGAAGACCCAGAACAGGAACTCGGCCCCGGGCGCCAGTTCGTACAAGGTGCCGTCCTCCCACCGGCAGTAGGCCCTCGGTGGAAACGGGGTGGAGACTCCGGACACCCTTCCGCTGCCGATGACACCCTCCTGGTACGCCTCCCTGGGGCAGGGGGCGGTCTCCGGGAACAGGACGGGATCGTCCGCCGCCATGATGAACAGCCAGGTGAGAGCGCCGAGGGGCACCGACCAGAAGACCGAGGTCTTCACCCACAGTGGCAGCAGCGGATGCACCAGCAGACCCTGGAGGGCGACCCGGCCGACCACCAGCACGGCGAAGACCACCAGCAGCGTCATCGACTTCCCTGCTCCGTCGCGGCGTTCCCGGGTGGCTCGGGCAGCCAGTCACGCGCCGGGTCGTACTCCAGCCACCTGCTCGGGCCCGCCTGCGCGGCGAGGGCGGTGGTGAGGGTGCCGAGCCCGGGGTGCCCGCCGGCGGTGCGCCACACCAGCGACCAGGCGTACAGCGGTGTGGGATCGACCAGCGGGACGGAGCGCAACCCCGGTACGTCCGGCAGGGGCACGTCGGCGGGCAGCAGCGAGAAGCGCCGCGGGTCCCCGGCCACCTCGGAGAGGAAGTGGGCGAGGCCCAGGTTGAGGGTGGTGGCCGTGGTGGGGATGCCGAAGCGGTGGGCGAACCGGTGCAGGAAGTCGAGCCGGTCCAGCGCCCCGGGCGCCCACAGCACACTCCCGCTCAACTGCCCGGGCCGCACGGCCGGTTCGGCGGCGAGCGGATGGTCCGCGCCGAGCACGGCGTCCACCGGCTCCAGACGTACCAGGCGGTGTGCGAGCCCTTCGGGCAGCGGAGGGTGCACCCGGCCGAAGGCCGCGTCGATGTCACCGCGCAGCAGGGCCGCCGTCACCGACGGCAGATCACGGCCGTGCCCCAGCACCAGGTCCCCGGCGTCCGCCGCGACCCGGGCCAGGGTCCGCATCGGCGCGTAGAGGTGCCCCCAGACGTCGACCCGCAGGGGCCGGTCCGTCCCCACGGCCGCGGCGACGGCCGACTCGGCGGCGGCCAGGGCCTGCCGGGCCGGTGCCAGAAAACGCCGCCCCGCCTCGGTGAGGGCGACCGCCTTGCCTCCGCGCTCGAACAACGCGGCGCCCAGGAGCGATTCGAGCCGGGCGATCCGCTTGGACACCGCCTGCTGGGACAGTCCCATCGCGTCGGCCGCCCGCCCGAAGTGCAGTTCCTCGGCGGCGCGTACGAAGGCCCGTACCTGCGCCATGTCGAGATCCATGGCTCCTCACCCTAGGCGACAACCGAAAGGTGTCGGTCCTGCTCGTCCGTTGTTGGATCACGGGGTGACCGCGGAGGTTGCATGTGCGGCATGCGAAGACTGATTCCCACGGGGCTCCCAGCGCGTCCGGTCGCGTTCGCCGAGGTCCCGCCGCCCGTACCGGAGCCCGACGAAGCGCTCGTCAAGGTCGAGGCGTTCGCGCCGAACCGGGGCGAGACGTTCCTCCTCGAACACCCCCGCCCGGGGCTGCTGCCCGGCAAGGATGTCGCGGGACTCGTCGTGCAGGCCGCCGCCGACGGCTCGGGCCCCGCCATCGGCACCCGCGTGGCCGGACACCTCGCGCAGGGCGGCTGGGCCGAGTACGCCGCCGTACCCACCCACTCCCTCGCCCCGCTCCCGGACGGCGTCGACAGCGTCCGGGCGGCGGCCCTGCCCCTCGCGGGCATCACCGCCCTGCGCCTGCTGCGCGCCACCGGCTCCCTCACGGGCAGGCGCGTGCTGCTGACCGGTGCCTCGGGCGGGGTCGGCCACCTCGTCACCGAACTGGCCGTCGGGGCCGGAGCCGAGCTGACGGCGGTGACGGCCACGCCGGAGCGCGGCGAGCGGCTCGCGGAGCTGGGCGCGCAGGTCGTGCACCAGGTGGCGGCGGCACAAGGCCCCTTCGACGTCGTCCTGGAGTCCACGGGCGGACCGGAGCTGCCCGAGGCCCTGTCGAAGACGCGCCCCGGCGGCCTCGCCGTCTGGTTCGGCCAGGCGAGCCGCACCCCCGCGACCCTCGACTTCTTCGCCCTTCTCAGCGGTCCCGAGCGCGTCACCCTCCAGCACTTCCACTACGCCGGCGCCCCCTACGGCCCCGACCTCGCGACGCTGGTGCGCCTGGTCGAGCAGGAGCGGCTGCACCCGGAGATCGGCCGGATCGCCGACTGGTCGGAGACCGCCGAGACACTGATCGACCTGCGGGAGCGCCGGATACGCGGCAAGGCCGTCCTGCTGACCGGAGGAACCCGATGAACGTCACCGACTTCGCAGCCGCCCAGTGGACCCGTGCCACCGGCGCCGGCGTCGACCCCCACGAGTACCGGCGCCTCACCGCCGGCCTCACCTCCCTGGCCGACTGGGGACCGGCCTTCTCCCGCACCGGACATGCCCACAACGCTTGCGCGGAGCAGGCCGGATCGCCCGTCTCCGCGGGGGAGCACCTCCTGATGGCGGCCCGGTGGTTCCACCTCTCCACGCTCGCGCCGTACGCGGAGGCGGGACGTGCCGCCGCCGAGGCGGACCGGGCCCTGGGACGGGCGCTGTCCGTGCTGGAGCCCGGCGCCCGGCGCGTCACCGGCGACGGTTTCACCGGCTGGCTGCGCGGCCCCTCGGACGCCCCCGGCACGGTGATCGTGGTCCCCGGCCTGGACTCGGCCAAGGAGGAGTTCCTCGACCTGACGGCGGCGCTGCTCGCCAGGGGACTCGCGGTGTTCGCGATGGACGGGCCCGGGCAGGGCGCCCTCGCGGCCACGACCCCTGTCACCCCGCACTACGAGCAGGTCGTCGGCCGGGTCGTCGACGCCCTCGGCGTCCCGCGCGTCGGCCTCGTCGGGCTCAGCCTCGGCGGCTACTACGCGGCGCGGACCGCGGCCCTGGAGCCCCGCGTGGCGGCCGTCGCCACCGTCAGCGGCCCCTTCCGGCTCGACTGGGACGAACTCCCTGCGCCCGTCCGGGACATCATGACCCGGCGGGCCGGAGGAGCCGGCGCCGCCCGCGACTTCGCCCGCCGGGTCGATCTCACCGGCCTGGCACCGCGCGTCACGGCCCCGCTGCTGGTGGTGGACGGCGGCCGGGACGTCATCCCGGGCGTGACGAACGGCGAGCCGCTGGCCCGCCTGGCACCGCACGGCACCTACCTGTCCGTCCCGCACGGCGACCACCTGCTCGGCAACGCGCGCGGTGACTGGCTGTTCCCCCTCGCCGACCACCTCGCGCACACGCTGACGGGAGCGGCGGTGTGAGCCGCTCCCGTCCACGTCCTGCCTCTTCCCCGGCCCCTTACGCCGGCCGCAGCCACACCGTCGCCAGCGGCGGCAGGGTCAGCCGGATGCTGGCCGGGCGGCCGTGCCAGGCCAGCGGCTCGGGCTTGACCGGGTCGGGGTTGGTGACGTCGCTGCCGCCGTAGCGTGCCGCGTCGGTGTTGACGGCCTCGTGCCAGGCGGGGACGTCCTCGGGCACGCCCAGCCGGTAGTCCGGCCGGGTGACCGGCGCGAAGTTGGACACCGCCAGGACCGGGACGCCCTCCGGGTCCAGCCGCAGGAACGCGAGGACGTTGTCGTCGGCGGCGTCCCCGACGATCCACTCGAAACCGGCTGGGTCCGTGTCGAGGCGCCACAGCGCCGGGGTCGCCCGGTAGACGGTGTTGAGGTCGCGGACCAGGTCGCGCACGCCCCGGTGGTCGGCCTCCGCCCCGTAGCCCGGGTCGAGCAGCCACCAGTCGGGGCCGTGCGCCTCGGACCACTCGGCGCCCTGCGCGAACTCCTGGCCCATGAACAGCAGTTGCTTGCCCGGGTGGGCCCACATGAAGCCCAGGTAGGACCGGACCCCGGCGCGCTGCTGCCACCAGTCGCCCGGCATCTTCGACACCAGCGAGCCCTTGCCGTGCACGACCTCGTCGTGCGAGATCGGCAGCACGTAGTTCTCGCTGTACGCGTACACCATCGAGAACGTCATCTCGCCGTGGTGGTACTTGCGGTGCACCGGCTCGTGGCTCATGTACTGCAACGTGTCGTGCATCCAGCCCATGTTCCACTTCAGCCCGAACCCGAGCCCGCCGAAGCCGCTCGGGCCCTTGTGATGGGTGGCCCGCGTGACGCCGTCCCACGCGGTGGACTCCTCGGCGATCGTCACCACGCCGGGCACCCTGCGGTACACCGTCGCGTTCATCTCCTGAAGGAACGCCACCGCGTCCAGGTTCTCCCGGCCGCCGTGCTCGTTCGGCGTCCACTGCCCCGCCTCGCGCGAGTAGTCCAGGTAGAGCATGGACGCCACCGCGTCCACGCGCAGCCCGTCGATGTGGAACTCCTCGCACCAGTACACGGCGTTGGCCACGAGGAAGTTGCGCACCTCGTTGCGGCCGAAGTCGAACTCCAGCGTGCCCCAGTCGGGGTGCGCGGCCCGCAGCGGATCCTCGTGCTCGTACAGCGGCCGGCCGTCGAACTCGGCCAGCGCCCAGTCGTCCCGCGGGAAGTGCGCCGGCACCCAGTCCATCAGGACCCCGATCCCGGCCTGGTGCAGCTTGTCGACCAGGTACCGGAAGTCGTCCGGGGTGCCCAGCCGGGCCGTCGGCGCGTAGAAACCGGTGACCTGATAGCCCCAGGACCCGCCGAACGGGTGCTCCGCGACCGGCATCAGCTCCACGTGCGTGAAGCCCAGGTTCCTGACGTACCCGGGGAGCTGCTCTGCCAGTTGACGGTACGTCAGCCCAGGCCGCCAGGACGGCAGATGGATCTCGTACACCGAGAACGGCGCCTCGTGCGCCGGGGTCTCGGCACGCCGGGCCACCCACTCGGCGTCGCCCCACTCGTAGTGGGAGGACGTGATGACCGACGAGGTCGCCGGCGGCACCTCCGTGCGGCGTGCCATCGGGTCGGCGCGCATCGACCTCGAACCGTCGGACCGGGTGATCTCGAACTTGTACAGCTCGCCCTCGCCGACGTCCGGCAGGAACAGCTCCCACACCCCGGACGAGCCCAGCGACCGCATGACGTGTCCGGTGCCGTCCCAGAAGTTGAACGTGCCCGCCACGCGCACCCCGCGCGCGTTCGGCGCCCACACCGCGAAGCGGGTGCCGGTCACGCCCTGGTGCGTCATGGGGTGGGCGCCCAGCGCCGTCCACAGCTCCTCGTGCCGGCCCTCGCCGATGAGGTGCAGGTCGAGGTCGCCCAGCGTGGGCAGGAAGCGGTAGGCGTCCTCGGTCTCAAGGACCGTCCCCTCGTACTCCACGACCAGCCGGTACGCGGGGACCTCCCGCAGCGGCAGCAACCCGGAGAAGAACCCCTCCCCGTCGGCGTGCAGTTCGGCGCGCAGCTCCCCGGTGACGACGGTGACCGACAGGGCGTACGGCCGGAACGCCCGGAAGGCGATGCCGCCGGGCACGGGGTGCGCGCCGAGCACGGAGTGCGGGTCGTGGTGCGTGCCGCCGAGCAGTCGCTCCCGGTCCACCGCGTCGACGGCGGGCGAGACGGCGACCTCCATCTCCGGAGGGGTGACCTGGGCGGACCCGGCCGTCCCGGCGGGTGCCTCGCGCGCGAGGGCCGTCTCCGCGGGGGCCCCGGCCGTGGCCGCCTTCTTGACCGCGGTCTTCTTGACGGCGGTCTTCCTGGCGGTCGCCTTCTTCGCGGTCGTCTTCGCCGGGGCGGCCTTGGTGACCGGCGTCTTCGCGGCCGTGCTCTTCGCGGCCGTGGACTTAGCCGCCGTCGCCTTCGTCGCCGCGGCCTTCTTCGTGACGGCCTTCCTGGCAGCGGCCTTCTTCGCGGGCGCCGCCGGCTCGGCCGCCTCCGCCCCCGGCGCCGCCTTCTTCGCGACGGCCTTCGCGGGCGCGGCCTTCTTCGCCGCCGCCTTCACGGGCGGCGCCGCCTTCTCGGCTGCCGCCCTCCGGGCGGTCGTCTTCCCGGCAGCCGTCTTCCCGGCAGCTGTCTTCTTTGCGACCGCCTCCTTGGCCGCCGCCTCCTTGGCGACCGATTTCTTCGCGGTCGTCTTCGCCGGCGTCGCCTTCTTGGCCGCGGCCTTCACCGCCGGTGACTGCGCGGCGGGCGTCTTCTTGGCGGCGGCCTTCTTCGCGGCGGCCGTCTTCTTCGCCGCTGCCTGCTTCGGCACCGCCGTCTTCTTCGCGGCGCTCTTGCGCTGGGCGGCCGTGGGCTGCTCGGGGATCTTCTCCCCGGCGGTCCCCTTGGGATGCGAACCGCTGGACTCAGGGCGGGGGGTCACGGGCGGAGCCTCCAGGACGAGGGGTCGGTCAGGTCAGGTGGCCGGACGAGGCGAGCCGGTCTATGGCGGCCAGGGGCACCGGCAGCCAGTCGGGGCGGTGCCGGGCCTCGTACACCACCTCGTAGATCGCCTTGTCCGTCTCGTAGGCCCGCAGCAGCACCGGGTCGGTGCGCGGGTCGTGGCCGGAGGCCTCGGCATAGCCGGAGCAGAACGCGGAACGGCAGGTCTCGGCCCAGTCCGGCCGGGGAGGGTCGATCGAGCGGGCCGCGTAGTCGAAGGACCGCAGCATGCCGGCGACGTCCCGCACCACCGGCTGCGGCATGCGCCGCTCGGCGAGCGGGCGGGCCGGCTCGCCCTCGAAGTCGATCAGCCACCACTCGCCGGACGGCGAGCGCAGGCACTGGCCGAGGTGCAGATCGCCGTGCACCCGCTGCGCGGTCCAGGTACCGCCCTCGGCGGCCAGGTCGCCCAGCGCCGTGAACGCCGACCGCAGCCCACCGGCATACGGCCGCAGCGCGGGCACCGCCTGGACGGCCGCCTCCAGCCGCTCGATCATGCCGTCGACCATCAGCCGGAGCTGCATGTGACCGAGGGTGACGGTCGGCAACGCCCGGGCCAGCGCGGTGTGCACCTCGGCGGTCGCCCGCCCCAGGGCCCGCGCCTCGGCGCCGAAGTCCTCCCCCTTGGCCAGTTCGCGCAGCGCCAGTTCCCAGCCGTCGGTGGCGCCCTGCAGGAACGGCTGGAGCACCCCGAGGACGTACGGCTGGCCCGCGGGGTCGGCCGGTCCGGTCGTGACGACCGGGTCCGCCGTGGGGGAGATGTCCGCGACCATCCAGGCCGTCGGGGCGGGAACCCGGGGGCAGCCCTCGCGGGCCAGGGCGAGCGGCAGCTCCAGGTCGGGGTTGACACCGGGCACGATCCGGCGCAACAGCTTCAGGATGAACGTATCTCCGTAGACGATCGAGGAGTTGGACTGCTCGGCGGTCACCACGCGCGGCACCAGCCCCGAGCGGATGTCCTGCCCCGGGTCCCGGTCGAAGCGGAGCCTGCCGACCCGGGCCCGGGTGCGCAGCGCCTCCAGGAGCAGTTCGGCCGGCCGGGAGTCGTGCAGGGCGTCGTAGACGGTCCGGCCCGCCAGCGGACCCGTCGGCACGTGTCCGATGAGCGCGGGCGCCAGCCGAGGCGGCAGCGCCTCGCGCACGCCTATCAGCAACTGGTAGCAGTCACCGGGGTGGCCCGGCGCGCCGTGGGACGGCACGACGGGCTGATGGGCGCGCACGAGCAGGTGGTACAGGCCGAGCTTGGAGGTGGCCGGGAGCAGCTCCGTGGCCTCGACCAGCGTGAACCCGGTGACCGGCCGTCCCTTGCCCGCGAACCAGCGCTGCCGCGGCAGCCATTCCCGCAGCAGTGGATCAAGGGAGGCAAGAAGGCCGGGCGGGGTGGTGACGGTGCGTGTGACGGCTTCCGACATGGCGTCGCGTCCTTTCACCCGTGATCGGTGCGCCTCCGGCGCCTGTGGCGGGCCCCGGACGGCGCTCCTCCGGCTCACGCGGGTGGGCGGGGTGTTACTGATGCGTGCCCCGGGCGGGGCGGAGGAAACGCCCCGCCGCCGGGGTTTGCCGCCCGCCCCGCGCATCAGGCCTCAACAGGCCTTTTCAGGCCTCACATGGTCTCCTTGCGGAGCCTGAACCAGTAGAACCCGTGGCCCCCGAGGGTCAGCAGGTACGGCAGCTCGCCGATCGCCGGGAAGCGGACCCCGCCGAACAGCTCCACCGGGTGCCGCCCCTCGAAGGCGCTCAGGTCCAGTTCCGTGGGCTGTGCGAAACGGGAGAAGTTGTTCACGCACAGCACCAGGTCGTCCTCGTACTCCCGCAGGAACGCCAGCACCGCCGGGTTCGACGACGGCAGCTCCGTGTAGGAGCCGAGGCCGAAGGCCGGGTTCTGCTTGCGGATCTCGATCATGCGGCGGGTCCAGTGCAGCAGCGACGAGGGCGAGGCCATGGACGCCTCGACGCTTGTGACCTGGTAGCCGTAGACCGGGTCCATGATCGTGGGCAGGAACAGCCGGCCGGGATCGCACGAGGAGAATCCCGCGTTGCGGTCCGGGGTCCACTGCATCGGCGTGCGCACCGCGTCGCGGTCGCCGAGCCAGATGTTGTCGCCCATGCCGATCTCGTCGCCGTAGTACAGGATCGGCGAGCCCGGCAGCGACAGCAGCAGGGCCGTGAACAGCTCGATCTGGTTGCGGTCGTTGTCCAGCAGCGGGGCCAGCCGCCTGCGGATGCCGATGTTGGCGCGCATGCGGGGGTCCTTGGCGTACTCGGCCCACATGTAGTCGCGCTCTTCGTCGGTGACCATCTCGAGCGTCAGCTCGTCGTGGTTGCGCAGGAAGATGCCCCACTGGCAGTTCGACGGAATCGCCGGGGTCTTGGCCAGGATCTCGGAGACCGGGTAGCGCGATTCCCGGCGCACGGCCATGAAGATGCGCGGCATGACCGGGAAGTGGAACGCCATGTGGCACTCGTCGCCGCCGCTCGGGTAGTCGCCGAAGTAGTCGACGACGTCCTCGGGCCACTGGTTGGCCTCCGCCAGCAGCACGGTGTCCGGGTACTGGGCGTCGATCTCCTTGCGCACCCGCTTCAGGAAGTCGTGCGTCTCCGGCAGGTTCTCGCAGTTGGTGCCCTCCTGCTGGTACAGGTACGGCACCGCGTCCAGCCGGAACCCGTCGATGCCCAGGTCCAGCCAGAACTTCAGCGCGGAGATCATCTCCTCCTGCACGGCCGGGTTCTCGTAGTTGAGGTCCGGCTGGTGGGAGAAGAAACGGTGCCAGTAGTACTGCTTGCGGACCGGGTCGTAGGTCCAGTTGGAGGCCTCGGTGTCGACGAAGATGATCCGTGCGTCCTGGAACTGCTTGTCGTCGTCCGCCCACACGTAGTAGTCGCCGTAGGGCCCGTCGGGGTCCTTCCGGGACTCCTGGAACCACGGGTGCTGGTCGCTGGTGTGGTTCATGACGAAGTCGATGATCACGCGCATGCCGCGCTGGTGGGCGGCGTCGACGAACTCCACGAAGTCGGCCAGGTCGCCGAACTCCGGCAGCACGGCCGTGTAGTCGGAGACGTCGTAGCCGCCGTCGCGCAAGGGGGACTTGAAGAACGGCGGCAGCCACAGGCAGTCGACGCCGAGCCACTGGAGGTAGTCGAGTTTGGCGGTCAGGCCCTTGAGGTCGCCGACGCCGTCGCCGTTGCTGTCCTGGAACGAGCGGACGAGCACCTCGTAGAACACGGCGCGTTTGAACCACTCCGGGTCACGGTCCCGGGCGGGGGTGTCCTCGAAGGTGTCCTGGACGGGTTCGTTGACGATCATGTTGTGGGTGACCCTCCGATCTCCGGGGTGGACGGTCGCAGGACCGTGAAGACGTGCGCGGGCCGGTGACCCGGTTCGAGGCGCACGTAGTTGGTCCTGCCCCAGTGGTAGGTCTCGCCGGTGAGCTCGTCGCGCACCGGCACCGACTCGTGCCAGTCCAGGCCGAGTTGCGGCATGTCCAACGAGACCGTCGCCTCCTGGGTGTGGTGGGGGTCGAGGTTGGCGACCACCAGAACCGTGTTCGAACCCTTCCGCTTCGAGTAGACGATCACCGCCTCCTGGTCCGCGTGGTGGAAGTGCAGGTCGCGCAGCTGCTGGAGGGCCGGGTTCTCCCGCCGGACGGTGTTGAGCCGGGTGAGCAGCGGGGCGATGGTGCGGCCCTCGCGTTCGGCGCTCTCCCAGTCGCGGGGCCTGAGCTGGTATTTCTCGGAGTCCAGGTACTCCTCGCTGCCCTGTTTCACCGGGGTGTTCTCGCACAGTTCGTAGCCGGAGTAGATGCCCCAGGCCGGTGAGAGGGTCGCCGCGAGCACCGCCCGGACCTCGAAGGCGGGCCGGCCGCCGTGCTGGAGGTAGGCGTGCAGGATGTCGGGGGTGTTGGGGAAGAAGTTCGGCCGCATGTAGGAGGCCGCCTCACCCGACAGCTCCGTCAGGTACTCGGTGAGTTCTTCCTTGGTGTTGCGCCAGGTGAAGTAGGTGTAGGACTGCTGGAAGCCGATCTGGGCCAGGGTGTGCATCATCGCCGGGCGGGTGAACGCCTCCGCCAGGAAGATCACGTCGGGGTCGGTGCGGTTGACGTCCGCGATGACCCGCTCCCAGAAGACCACCGGCTTGGTGTGCGGGTTGTCCACGCGGAAGATGCGCACCCCGCAGTCCATCCAGTGCCGCAGCACCCGGCAGGTCTCGGCGACCAGCCCGTCCATGTCCGCGTCGAAGGCGATGGGGTAGATGTCCTGGTACTTCTTCGGCGGGTTCTCCGCGTAGGCGATGGTGCCGTCGGGGCGGTGGTGGAACCACTCGGGGTGCTTGTGCACCCAGGGATGGTCCGGGGAGCACTGCAACGCGAAGTCCAGCGCCACCTCCATGCCCAGCTCCCGCGCCCGCCCGACGAACCAGACGAAGTCCTCCAGCGTGCCCAGGTCCGGATGCACCGCGTCGTGCCCGCCCTCCGGCGAACCGATCGCCCACGGCACACCCACATCCTCCGGGCCGGGGGAGAGGGTGTTGTTCCTGCCCTTGCGGAACGTCGTGCCGATCGGGTGGATCGGCGGCAGGTAGACCACGTCGAAACCCATCGCCGCGATCGCCGGCAACCGGCGCGCCGCGGTGCGGAACGTGCCGTGCGGCCGCTCGGGGGTGCCCTCCGAACGCGGGAAGAACTCGTACCACGAGCCGTACAGCGCCCGCTCCCGCTCCACCAGCAGCGGCAACGGCTCGGACGTGGTGACCAGGTCCCGCAGCGGATACCGGGCCAGCACCCCGTCCACCTCCGGCGTCAGCGCCGCCGCCAGACGAGCCGCCGCGGGACGGTTCTCGTCCCGCAGGGCGTCGACGGCGGTGAGGATCACGTCGCGCAGTCCCTCCTCCTCGGGCACACCGGCGGCGGCCCGCTCGTACAGACGAGCCCCCTCCTCCAGGACGACGTCCGTGTCCATGCCGGCGGGGATCTTGATCCGGGCGTGGTGGCGCCAGGTACCGACCGGGTCCCCCCATGCCTCCACCGTGAACGTCCACAGGCCGGGTTCTCCGGCGGTGACGGTGGCGCCCCACCGGTCCGTCCCCGGAGCCAGCTCCCGCAGGGGCGTCCACGGGCCGGGGCGGCCCTCGGGGTCCCTCAGGACGACATTGGCGGCCACCGCGTCGTGCCCCTCCCGGAACACGGTCGCCGAGATCTCGAAGCTCTCGCCGGTGACGGCCTTGGCGGGCCGGCGGCCGCGCTGGACGACCGGGCGGACATCCAGGACGGGTATGCGCCCGACCGCGGTCTCGTCGCCCGGGAGTGGTGGCGAGGCCTGTGGGCCGGCGTCGGCCGGGCGCGCGGGGCGTGCTTCGCCGCCGGGTGCGCGCGCCCCGGTGGTGCGGTGGTCGGGGGGTGCTGGCGAGTGGTGCTTGGCGGGCATGACCGCTCCTGTCCGCGTCAACGTGGGTAGGCGGATGTCTGTGGGGAGGTGGGTCCTGCTTGGTGCTCCTGAGAGGGGTACCCGCAGGAGCCTTCCCACCCTATTCGGGTGAGCAATCCGGCACTTTGTTAACTACTCACGCGTATGTCGACACACAAGACCGGCCTCGTCCGCGACGGACGGGGCCGGTCCCGGGCGTGGCTGTTTCTTCGCCCTACCCGGGCGGCACCCGCAGTAATTTGTCCGGCGAACCGGCGCCCCGGCCGGAGACCTTCCCGGTCGTCGCCGAGGCGGTCAAAGCCCTCCCGACCTGCGACGGAGCAGCTTTTGGATGATCGGCCAAATAGAGGGCGGCCGCTCCCGCGGCATGCGGGGACGCCATCGAGGTACCCGAGGAGACGGCCCGTGCGGTGTCGCTCGCGGCCCACGCCGAGGTGATGGCGACCCCCGGTGCGAACAGATCGAGGGCCGGACCGTGGTTGGAGAAGGCCGGTTTTGTATCCTCCCGGTCGGTCGCGCCGACCGTGAGTGCCTCTTCGACGCCGCCCGGGGAGGTCCGGCCGGCCGGCACGCCGTCGTTGCCCGCGGCGACCGTGTAGGTGACGCCGGAGGCGATGGAGGCGCGGACCGCGGCGTCCAGCCGGTCGTTGCGCGGGCCGCCGAGGCTGAGGTTGGCCACCGCGGGTTTCCTCGCGTGCCGGGTCACCCAGTCGATCCCGGCGATCACCCGGGCCGTGGTGCCCCCGCCCGCGGCGTCCAGGACACGTACCGAGACGACCCTCGCCTTCTTGGCGACGCCGTAGGACGTCCCGGCGACCGTGCCCGCGACATGGGTGCCGTGGCCGTTGGCGTCGGAGGCGACCGGGTCGTTCCCGACGAAGTCCCAGCCGTGGCCCGCCCGGCCGGCGAAGTCCTCGTGGGTGGTCCGCACGCCGGTGTCGATCACGTACACCGTCACCCCGGCCCCGCCCCGCCGCGGCCAGGTGTAGCTCCGGTCCAGTGGCAGACGCGGCTGGTCGACGCGGTCCAGCCCCCAGGACGGCGGGTCGCGCCGGGTGTCCTCGAGTCGCACACGGGTGTCCTGGACGACCGAGGCGACCCGGGGGTCGGCGGCCAGCCGCCCTGCCTGTCTCGCGTCGGCCCGGACCGCGTAGCCGTTCAGGACCGTGCCGTAGATGTGGCTGATCTTCACCCCGTACGTCCGGGCGAGGCCCTGTCCGGCCGCCGACCGGGACCCCGTGCCCTCCTTCAGCGTCACCAGGTAACTTCCGTGCACGGAACCGGGTGATCCGGCGCCGAGTATCCGCCCCTCCGGTACGGCGTGCGCGGGCAGGGTGGTGGCCGAAAACGCCGCGGCGCAGATCGCCGCCGCCAGGCCCCCCGCCCGGCGCAGACGCCGCTCGCGCGTCCGAGCCATGGTCCGAGTTCCCCTCCTCGACTCGGCGTACGGCCGCCGCGCGGTGCCGCGAGCGGCGGGCACGGGCCGGTACGCCAGAGGCAGCCTCTCGTGACGTGTGAAGCACCACAAGGACGCCTATGGGGGTGGAATCGGCCATATCCGCCGATGGTGCCGTTCCGGCCGATCGGGGGCACCGGCCCTGAGCTCCAGCGGAGGGGGCGCCGACGCCGGTACTGTCGTAGAAGACGTCGTCGAAGCCCTGCGAAATCCAGCGAACGCGCCGAGGTGGAACCCGTGAAGGCGATCCGTCGATTCACCGTCCGACCCGTTCTCCCCGACCCCCTCCGGCCCCTCAGTGACCTGGCCCGCAACCTGCGCTGGTCGTGGCACGCGGAGACCCGTGACCTGTTCCGGTCCGTCGACCCCGAGCGCTGGGCGGCCTCGGGCGGCGACCCCGTCCGGCTGCTGGGCAGCGTGCCGCCCGCACGGCTGGCGGAGCTGGCCGGGGACCGCCCGTTCCTGCGCCGCCTCGCCGCGGTCGCGGGCGATCTGCACGACTACACGAGCGGCGACCGCTGGTACCAGACCCAGCCCGAGGACCTGCCCGCGGCGATCGCCTACTTCTCGCCCGAGTTCGGCATCACGGCCGCCCTGCCCCAGTACTCCGGCGGCCTCGGCATCCTGGCCGGCGACCACCTCAAGGCCGCCAGCGACCTCGGCGTCCCGCTGATCGGCGTCGGCCTGCTCTACCGGCACGGCTACTTCCGCCAGACCCTGTCCCGGGACGGCTGGCAGCAGGAGCACTACCCGGTCCTCGACCCCAACGAGCTGCCCGTCGTCCAGCTGGAGGAGCCCGACGGCACCCCCGCACAGGTCGCCCTCGCCCTGCCCGGCGGCAGGCAGCTGCACGCCCGGATCTGGCTGGCGCAGGTCGGCCGGGTCCCGCTGCTGATGCTGGACTCCGACGTCGAGGAGAACGACCTCGGCGAGCGTGGCGTGACCGACCGGCTCTACGGCGGCGGCAGCGAGCACCGGCTGCTCCAGGAGATGCTCCTCGGCATAGGAGGGGTCCGGGCGGTACGCACGTACTGCCGGCTGACCGGACACCCCGAGCCGGAGGTGTTCCACACCAACGAGGGGCACGCCGGGTTCCTCGGCCTGGAGCGCATCGCCGAACTCTGCGCCCAGGGCCTCGACTTCGACTCCGCGCTGGAGTCGGTGCGCGCCGGGACGGTCTTCACCACCCACACGCCCGTCCCGGCCGGCATCGACCGCTTCGACCGCGAGCTGGTCGCCCGCCACTTCGGTCCCGGCGCCGAGCTGCCCCGCATCGACGTCGAGCGCGTCCTCAGGCTCGGCATGGAGACCTACCCCGGCGGGCAGACGAACCTGTTCAACATGGCCGTCATGGGGCTGCGCCTGGCCCAGCGCGCCAACGGCGTCTCCCTGCTGCACGGCAAGGTCAGCCGGGAGATGTTCGCCGGGCTGTGGCCCGGCTTCGACGCCGACGAGGTGCCGATCACCTCGGTGACCAACGGGGTGCACGCGCCCACCTGGGTCGCCCCCGAGGTGTTCCGGCTCGGCGCCCGGCAGATCGGCGCCCAGCGTGCCGAGGACGCCCTGACCGTCGGCGGCTCGGACCGCTGGGACGCGGTCGCCGACATCCCCGACCAGGACATCTTCGACCTGCGGCGGGTGCTGCGCGAGCAGCTCGTCGAGGAGGTGCGCGAGCGGCTGCGGGCCTCCTGGCGGCAGCGCGGCGCCCACACGGCCGAGCTGGGCTGGATCGACGACGTGCTCGACCCGGACGTCCTCACCATCGGCTTCGCCCGGCGCGTCCCGTCGTACAAGCGTCTGACGCTGATGCTGCGCGACCGGGACCGGCTGATGGACCTGCTGCTGCACCCCGAGCGGCCGGTGCAGATCGTCGTGGCGGGCAAGGCGCACCCCGCGGACGACGGCGGGAAGCGGCTGGTGCAGGAGCTGGTGCGGTTCGCGGACGACCCGCGGGTGCGGCACCGGATCGTGTTCCTGCCGGACTACGGCATGGCGATGGCGCAGAAGCTCTACCCCGGCTGCGACATCTGGCTGAACAACCCGCTCAGGCCGCTGGAGGCCTGCGGCACGTCCGGGATGAAGGCCGCGCTCAACGGCTGTCTCAATCTGTCGGTTCTGGACGGCTGGTGGGACGAGTGGTTCCAGCCCGACTTCGGCTGGGCCATCCCCACGGCGGACGGTGTGGGGACCGACCCGGACCACCGGGACGACATAGAGGCCGCGGCGCTGTACGACCTGCTGGAGCAGCGGGTGACGCCCCGCTTCTACGAGCGGGGACGCAGCGGGCTGCCCGACCGGTGGATCGAGATGGTCCGGCACACGCTCAGCCTGCTCGGGCCGAAGGTGCTGGCCGGGCGGATGGTCCGCGAGTACGTCGAGCGGCTCTACGCGCCGGCTGCGCTCTCCCACCGGGCCGTGGGCCCGGACGCGGCGCGGGACCTCGCCGAGTGGAAGACGAGGGTGCGGGCGGCATGGCCGGGCGTCACCGTCGACCATGTGGAGACATCGGCGTCGGAGGTGCTGGCCGAGCTGGGGACGACGCTGGGGCTTCGGGTGCGGGTCGCCCTCGGCGATCTCGGGCCGGATGACGTGGACGTGCAGGTCGTGTCCGGGCGGGTGGACGAGGAGGACCGGATCGGGGACGCGACGGTTGTTCCCCTGAAGCCGGTGGGGTCTCCCGACCAGGACGGGCGCTGGGTGTACGAAGGGCCTTTGTCGCTGGATCGCACCGGGCCTTTCGGGTACACGGTGCGGATCCTTCCCGCGCATCGGCTTATGGCTTCCAGCGCGGAGTTGGGGCTTGTGGCCGGGCCCTCCGAGGAGCTGGTGGCGGCTGCGGGGTTGTTGATGCGGTGAGTTGCCGTCTGCGGGTGCGTGGGGGGTTGCTCGCGTAGTTCCCCGCGCCCCTCAGGCCAACTCGCCACCCCGGGTCGCCAAGTTCCGGAGGACAGTGCCGCACCGCCGTGCATACGCGTGCTGGAAACCCCTGGTCGCCGGGCCGCCCGCCTTCGCGTACCACTTCGCCGCCCGGCTGAACGCGTTCACCGTCAGCCAGACCGTGCCGTCTCCCGTGCGGTCGACCACGAAGGACTCCTCGCCGGTCTCCGGGTGGCCGGGCAGGGTGCCGTAGGCCCAGCCCGCCCGGCGGGGTTCCTCGACCGTCCAAACCACGCGGCAGGGGGCCTTGATCATCCCGGCCAGGGTGACCGTGACGTCCACGCCGGGGGCGGCGCGGTCCGCGGTCGCGTCGATGCCCACGCCCATGGCCCGGTGCATCTCCCAGGTCAGGACCGCCTCCGACGCCCGGCGGAAGACCTCCTCGCCCTCGCCCAGGCGCGTGCGTACGGTCATGGGGTGGAAGCCGGGCGGGCAGAAACCCCGGTCACGGGTGGCGCCGACATCGGCGTAGGTGAAGTCCTGCGAATCCGTAGAAGACACGGTCCCCAAGAGTAGGGCGGTACCCGGACCCGCCGGGGTCCGGGTACCGCCCGTGGCCGTGCTCCGGTCAGCCGACGTTCACGGCCGACCAGGCGGACGCGACCGCCTTGTACTCGGTGCTGGACGCGCCGTACAGCGCCGAGGCCGCGTTCAGGGTCGCCGTGCGGGCCTGCGCGTACTTGGTCGTCGACGTCATGTAGGTCGTCAGCGCCTTGTACCAGATCTGCAGCGCCTTGGTCCGGCCGATGCCGGTGACCGTGGAGCCGTTGGACGTGGGCGAGTTGTAGGTCACGCCGTTGATCGTCTTCGAGCCGCTGCCCTCCGACAGCAGGTAGAAGAAGTGGTTGGCGGGACCGGAGGAGTAGTGGACGTCCACGCTGCCCAGGCTGGAGGACCAGCTGTCCTTGGACGCGCCGTCCTTGCTGGGCTTGTCCATGTAGCGCAGCGGGCTGCCGTCGCCGTTGATGTCGATCTCCTCGCCGATGAGGTAGTCACCGACGTCGGAGGAGTTGTTCGCGAAGAACTCGGCGCCCGCGCCGAAGATGTCGCTGGTGGCCTCGTTCAGGCCGCCGGACTCCCCGCTGTAGTTCAGTTTCGCCGTGACCGAGGTCAGACCGTGGCTCATCTCGTGCGCGGCCACGTCGAGCGAGGTCAGCGGGTGGGTGTTGCCCGAGCCGTCGCCGTAGGTCATGCAGAAGCAGCTGTCGGACCAGAAGGCGTTGACGTAGCTGTTGCCGTAGTGGACGCGGGAGTAGGCGGCCTTGCCGTCGTTGCGGATGCCGTTGCGGCCGAAGGTGTTCTTGTAGAAGTCCCAGGTGACCTGGGCGCCGTAGTGCGCGTCGGCGGCGGCGGTCTCGGCGTTGGACGCGCTGCCGGTGCCCCAGATGTCGTCGGCGCCGGAGAAGAGGGTGCCGGTGCCGGAGGTGCCGCGGTTGAGGTTGTAGGTCTTGTGGCCGCCGCGGGTGCCGTCCGTCAGGTTGTAGGTGGACCCCGACTTGGTGGTGCTGAGGGTGACCTGGCCGCTGTAGGTGGTGTTGCCGGTGCCGGTCTCGACGCCCTGGTACTCGTAGAGCTTCTTGCCGGTGGCGGCGTCGGTGATGACGTGCAGCTCGTTCGGGGTGCCGTCCTCCTGGAGGCCGCCGACGACGGTCTCGTAGGCGAGGACCGGCTTGCCGTCGGCCGCCCAGATCACCTTGCGGGGAGCGGAGCTCGCCTCGGTCCTGTCCGAGCCGGCGGCCTTGGCGAGGGTCACCGCCTGCTTCTCGGCCTTGGCGGCGGTGACGGCGGGCTTGAGCGAGGCGACCTTCAGGGTCGCCTTGGTGGCTCTGGTGACGCCCTTCGTCGTGCCCGACTTCGACGCGTGCACCACGAGGTCGCCGCCGAGGACCGGCAGGCCCGCGTAGGTGCGCTCGTAGCGGGTGTGGACGGATCCGTCGGCGTCCTTCACGACGTCCTTGACGACCAGCTTCTCCTGGGCGCCGAGGCCTATCTCGCGGGCGGTGTGCGTGGCGTCCGCCTGCTGCTCCTGGATGAGCGCGGTGCGGGCCGGCGCCGACAGCAGCACGGGAGCGGCGGCGAGGGCCGGCTTGCTCGCGGCGTCCGCGGCGACGCTGCTGCCGGAGGTGAGTCCGGTGGTGAGCAGGGCACCGGCGGCGACGGCGGTGGCGATGGCGAGCGTGGCGCGCTTTTGACGCGCGTAGAGAGACGTGGACACACGAGCTCCTCGGTGTGGGGGAAGTGCTGCGGTGCTGTGCGGGGTGGGGGAAGAGTGGCACTGGGGACGCGTACATGTCAGGAGTGCGGCGTGATGTTGGCCGGAAAACGACGACCAGATGTACGCGAGGGCAGGTGAAACGGACGCCGCCCCGGGGGATTCGAACCCACCGGGGCGACGCCCTGACTTGGAGGCCCAACGGGCCGACGGATCTGCCGGTCTACGGGAACGTCAGCTTCCAGCTGTTGATGTAGCCGGTGTCGGCGGCCGCGTTGTCCTGCACGCGCAGCTTCCACACACCGTTGGCCACCTCGGAGGAGGCGTTCACCGTGTAGGTGGTGTCGATGTTGTCGGCGCTTCCGCCGGTGCCGTACCCCTTCAGCGTGTACGCCGTGCCGTCGGGGGCGACCAGCTCCACCTTGAGGTCACCGATGTAGGTGTGGACGATGTTCACCGCGACCTGGAGGTTGGACGGGGCGTTGCCGGTCCGGCCGGAGACGGTGATCGAGGACGTCACCGCCGAGCCGCGGTCCGGGATCGCCACGTCGGCGGTGTTCTCGAAGGACGTGCCACCGCCGCCTCCGCCGCCGGAGCGGGTGCCGACGTTGACGCCCGCCCAGGCGTCCTGGACCGCCTTGTACTCGGCGCTGTCCGTGCCGTAGAGCTCACCCGTGGCCGCGAGGGTGCCGGTGCGGGCGCCCGCGTAGTTGGTGTTCGAGGTGAACTTCGTGGTGAGCGCGCGGAACCAGATCTTCTCCGCCTTGTCCCGGCCGATGCCGGTGACCGGAAGGCCGTCCGAGGTAGCCGAGTTGTACGTGACACCGTTGATGGTCTTGGTGCCGCTGCCCTCGGAGAGCAGGTAGAAGAAGTGGTTGGCGGGGCCCGACGAGTAGTGCACGTCGACCGAGCCGATGCCCGAGTACCAGCTGTCCTTGGACGCGCCGTCCTTGCTGGGCTTGTCCATGTAGCGCAGCGGGCTGCCGTCGCCGTTGATGTCGATCTCCTCGCCGATGAGGTAGTCACCGACGTCGGAGGCGTTGTTGGCGTAGAACTCGACCGTCGATCCGAAGATGTCGGAGGTGGCCTCGTTCAGGCCGCCGGACTCGCCGCTGTAGACGAGACCCGCGGTGTTGGACGTGACGCCGTGGGTCATCTCGTGCGCGGCCACGTCGATCGACGTCAGCGGGTGGGTGTTGCCCGACCCGTCGCCGTAGGTCATGCAGAAGCAGCTGTCCGACCAGAAGGCGTTGACGTAGTTGTTGCCGTAGTGGACACGGGAGTAGGCGCCGACGCCGTCGCCCTTGATGCCCGAACGCCCGTGCACGTTCTTGTAGTAGTCCCACGTCAGCGCGGCGCCGTAGTGGGCGTCGGCGCCCGCGGTCTCCGCATTGGAGGCGCTGCCGTTGCCCCACACGTCGTCGGGGCCGGAGAACAGCGTGCCGGTGCCGGAGGTGCCGCGGTTGAGGTTGTAGGTCTTGTGGCCGCCGCGCGCGCCGTCCGTCAGGTTGTACGCCGACCCCGACTGCGTGGTGCCGAGCGTCACCGTGCCGCTGTACATCGTGTTGCCGGTGCCGTTCTCGATGCCCTGGTACTCGTAGAGCTTGGCACCCGTGGCGGCGTCCGTGACGACGTGCAGCTCGTTCGGGGTGCCGTCCTTCTGGAGGCCGCCGACGACGGTCTCGTAGGCGAGGACCGGCTTGCCGCTCGCGGCCCAGATCACCTTGCGCGGCGCCTTGTCGACGTCGGCGCTCCTGGCGTCGTCCGCCTTGGCTGCTGCCAGCGCCTGCTTCTTCGCCTTGGCGGCGGGGAGGGCGGCGGTGGTGGTGGCCGGCTCGATGGCGGCGCGGGTCGCCTTGACGACCGACTTCGTCGCTCCGGACGCGGCGGTCTTGACGACGAGGTCGCCGCCGAGGACGGGCAGGCCGTCGTAGGTGCGCTCGTAGCGGGTGTGGACCGTGCCGTCGGCGTCCTTCACGACGTCACGGACGACCAGCTTCTCCTTGGCGCCGAGACCCAGGTCCCGGGCCGTCCGCGCCCTGTCCGCCTCGGCCTCGCGGATCAGCGCGGCGCGCTGGGCGGGGCTGAGCCTGACCGATTCCGCGCCGGGGTTCGCCTTGCTCGCGGCCGACGGTGCCTTCTCCGGGGCCGCGACGGCGGAGCCGCTCTGGACGGCGGCGGCGATCAGCGCGGCGACGCCGGCGAGGGCCACGGCCGCGGTGCGGCGGGGAGTGCGTCTGTGGGAGGTGCCTCTTCGCGAGGAACTGCTTCTCAACACTGGCTCCTTCTGCGGGACCGGGGGTCGCCCGGCCTGGGGAGGTGGAGGTGTTGCTGTGGGGTTCCTGTGGAGCAGTCGTGGGAAGCGTGGCAGGGGACCGCGCTTTCTGTCAGGACCGCGTCAAAACTATGGCCGGAAAAGGTTCGTTGTCCGGAAGTTCATGTTCGTTATACGGACATGTCATCGGGAGGACGTGTCGCTCTCCCCGGGCCGGTCCCCATGCCAGGAGTGCCACAGCGCCGCATAGGCCCCACCGGCCGTCACCAGCTCGTCGTGCGTGCCGAGTTCGGACAGCCGGCCGTCCTCCATCACCGCCACCCGGTCCGCGTCGTGCGCGGTGTGCAGCCGGTGGGCGACGGCGATGACGGTGCGCCCTTCGAGCACGGCGGCCAGGGCCCGCTCGGTGTGCCGGGCGGTCGCCGGATCGAGCAGCGCGGTCGCCTCGTCGAGGATCAGCGTGTGCGGGTCGGCCAGCACCACCCGGGCCAGCGCCAGTTGCTGGGCCTGTGAGCCGTCGGTGCGGTGACCGCCCTGGCCGAGCGGGGTGTCCAGGCCCCGCGGCAGCTCCCGCACCCACCCCTCGGCGCCGACCACGGCCAGCGCGTCCCACAACTCCTCGTCCCGCGCGGCCGGTTCGGCGATCCGCAGATTGTCGCGGACGGACCCGAGGAAGACATGGTGCTCCTGGGTGACCAGGACGACCTGGCGGCGCAGCCGCTCCGGGCCCAGCCCGGCGACCGGCACACCGCCGACCGTCACCGAGCCGGCGGTCGGCGCGTCGATGCCCGCCATCAGCCGGCTCAGCGTGGTCTTGCCGGCCCCGGACGGCCCGACCACCGCCAGCCGCTCCCCGGGCCGCACCGTCAGATCGACGCCGCGCAGCACCTCGACGCCCCCGTCGTAGGCGTAGCGCACCCCGCGGACGTCGATGCGGTCACCGTCCGGATCCGGACACCCGCCCTCACCGGCCGCGCGCGGAGCCCGGGCGAGCCCCTCCACCCGGGCGAAGGAGGCGCCGCCGGACTGGAGTTGCTCGATCCGCACCAGGACCTCGTCCAGGGGCGCGCTCAGCTGGTGCAGATACAGCGCCGCCGTCACCACCGCCCCGAGGCTCAGGGAACCGGACGCGTGCAGCGCGCCGCCGACCACCAGCACACCGGCCACCGGAAGGACGTACGACGTCTCCATCACCGGGAAGAACACCGACCGCAGGAAGAGCGTGTAGGAGCGGGTGCGGCGGGAGGTCTCCAGGGCGTCCCGGCTCGCGGCCGTGCGCTGCTCCCGGAGCCCGAAGGCCTCCACCGTGCGTGCCCCGGCCGCCGTCGACGCCACGATCTCCGCCACGCCCGAGGTGGCGGCGCCCTCGGCGAGGTACCCGTCCCGGGCCCGGCCCAGATACCAGCGCAGGGCGATCCCGATCGGCGTCAACGCCAGCACCGCGAGGACACCGATCAGGGGGTTCAGCAGGAACACCGCGACGATCAGGAACAGCGCCTGCACCAGGTTGACCAGCAGGACGGGCCCCGCGTCCCGCAGGGTGTTGCCGACCGTCGTCACGTCCGCCGTCCCGCGAGCCGTCAGATCACCGGTGCCGGCCCGCTCCACCACCGACGCGGGCAGCGCCAGCGCCCGGTCCACGAACCGCTCCCGCAGCCGGGCCAGGGTCCGCTCCCCGAAACGGTGCCCCACGTACCGGGCCCAGCGCGCCAGCAGCACCTGCGTCAGGGCGCTCAGCAGCAGGAGCAGCGCCAGCCGGTCCACGGCGGCCGTCCCGTGCCCGGCCCGCACCTCGTCGATCATCCGGCCCAGCAGCCACGGCCCGGCCAGTCCCGCCAGGGCCGCGAGCGCGTTCAGGCCGAGGACGACACCGAAGGCGCGGGCGTCGGCCCGGACGAGACCCAGCAGGGCGCGCCGGGTGTCGGCCCGTTCGGCGACCGGCAGGCGGGTCCGGCTCATCGCGGGACCTCCTCGGTGTCCCGGGCGACGAGGGCCCGGTAGCCCGGGGTGGTGACGAGCAGTTCCCGGTGGGTGCCGGAGGCTTCGACCTTGCCGTCCTTGAGGTAGTGCACGGTGTCCGTGCGGTCCAGGACGAGAGGGGAGGTGGTGGTCACGACCGTGGTGCGGCCTTCCCGTGCTTTCCTCAGCCGGGTGGCGACGGTGGCCTCGGTGTGGGCGTCCAGGGCGGAGGTGGGCTCGACGGCCAGGAGGATCTCCGGGTCGGCGAGGAGGGCTCTGGCCAGGCGGATGCGCTGGCGCTGGCCCCCGCTGAGGTTGCGGGCCTGGGCGTCCATGGGCGTGTCGAGTCCGAGGGGGAGGGCCCGGACGATGTCCTGCGCCGCGGCCGTGTGGAGCGCCTCGCGGATCGCCGCGGGGTGCGGCGGTCCGGCCGGAGGGGCGAGGGGGCCGCTCGCGCGGTTCCCCGCGCCGCCGAGTGAGGAGGCGATCATCTCCTGGAGGGTTCCGGCGAACAGGTCCGCCTCGTGGTCGGACACCAGGATGCGTGACCGGATCTGGTCCAGGGCGATGTCGTCCAGACGTGTGCCGCCCCAGGTCGCACCCGACGGGACGTAGCGGCCCAGGCGGTCCGTCACCGCCGTGGCGTCCGCGGGGTGTTCCGCGACCAGGGCCGTCAGGCGTCCCGGCAGGACGCGCACGCCCGACTCGGGGTCGTGGAGGGCCGACGGTTCGGACGGGGCGTCCAGGGCCCCCGAGTGGGCCATCGGCTCCAGGCGCAGGAAGCGTACGACCCGGCGGGCGCACACCAGGCCGCGGCTGACCTGGTGGCCGCACTCGACCAGGAAGGCCACCGGCCACACCAGCGCCGCCACATAGCCGTAGACGGACACCAGCTGGCCCACGGTGATGTCGCCCTGCGCGGCGAGCCGGGCCGCCGGCCAGGTCACCACCGCGAGGAACAGGGTCGGCAGCCCCACGCCCAGAGCCTGCACCCAGCTGGTCACCGCCCCCACCCGGTACCCCTGGTCGCACAGGCGTCGCGAGTCCCGCCGGAACGCGTCCGCCACCAGCCGCTTGCCGCCCAGACCGGCGAGGACCCGCAGCCCGCCCGCCAGATCACCGATCCGCGCGGTCAGCACGCCCTGCCGCTCGCGGTACTCCGCCTCCGAGCCCTGCAACCGGCCGAGCAGCGGCCCCATCACCACGGCGAGCACCGGCATGCCGAGCAGCACGATCGCGGCGACGAAGCCCGAGACCGACACCAGCAGCACGGCGACCACCAGATAGCCCAGGACCGCGCCGACCCCCGGCCCCACCACGGTCAGCGACTGGCTGATCGTCTGCACATCGCCCACACCGATGGTGACCACCTCACCGGCGCCCGCCTGCCGCCGCAGCGAGGCACCTAGCCGCACCGCCTGGTCCACGACGACCTTCACCGTGCGGAAGTTGGCGTCCATGCGGACCCGCGTCATGGTGCGGTGCCGCATGACGCTCAGCCAGGCGTTGAAGGCCCCCACCGCGAACAGCGCGCCGCTCCAGAGCACCAGCGCGCCCATGTCGCCGGGCTCCAGACCCTCGTCGATCGCCCGGGACATAAGAAACGGCGTCGCCGCCAGCAGCACCATCCACACGCTGCCGAACATCGCCCCGGCGGCACACCGCCCCGGCTGCCGGGTGACCAGCCACCACAGGTACCGGGCGCCACCGCGCCGGTCGGGTGTGCCGGGGTCCTCGTACGCGTCGATCATCCGCCCGCCCCCTCGCCGCGCCCTACGCCAGACTGTCCCGCCAGGCCCGGTGCAGGTCGGCGAACCTGCCGGTGCCCGCGATGAGTTCGCCCGGCTCCCCGTCCTCCACGATCCGGCCGTGCTCCATCACCAGCACCCGGTCCGCGATCTCGACGGTCGACAGCCGGTGCGCGATGACCACGGCCGTACGGCCCTTCAGCACCGTCGTCATGGCCCGCTGCACCGCGCGCTCACCCGGGACGTCCAGCGAGCTGGTCGCCTCGTCGAGGATCAGCACGGCCGGGTCGGCGAGCAACGCCCGGGCGAAGGCGACCAGTTGGCGCTGACCGGCGGAGATGCGACCGCCCCGCTTGCGCACGTCGGTGTCGTAGCCGTCGGGCAGGGCGGTGATGAAGTCGTGCGCTCCGATCTCCTTCGCCGCCTGCTCGATCTCCGCGCGGGTGGCGTCCGGGCGTCCGATCGCGATGTTGTCGGCGACCGTGCCGGAGAACAGGAACGCCTCCTGCGTCACCATGACCACCCCGCGCCGCAGCTCCGGCACGGGAAGGTCGCGCAGGTCGACGCCGTCCAGCAGCACCCGCCCGTCGGAGGGGTCGTAGAACCGGGCCAGCAGCTTGGCCAGCGTCGACTTGCCTGCGCCCGTGGACCCCACGACCGCGACCGTCTGCCCGGCCGGCAGGGTGAGGTCGAACGTGGGCAGCACCTCGCCGCCGGTGCGGTAGCCGAAGCGGACGCCGTCGAAGACCACCTCGCGGCCCGGGTGCTCGCTCTCCAGGGGCGGCAGCTGCCGGGGCGTGACCGGCTCGGGGACCGACGGGCTCTGGGCGAGGAGGCCGGCGATCTTCTCCAGGGAGGCCGCCGCCGACTGGTAGGAGTTCAGGAACATCCCGAGCCGGTCGATGGGGTCGTACAGCCGCCGCAGGTACAGCACGGCCGCGGCCAGCACACCGAGGGCCAGGGTGCCGTCCGCGACCCGGTAGGCGCCCCACAGCACGATCGCCGCGACCGCCGTGTTGGCGACCAGCCGCGAGCCGGTGACGTAACGGGCCATCTCCAGCAGCGCGTCGCCGTTGACCCGCTCGTGCCGCCCGTTCAGCACGCCGAAGTCCGCGTCGTTGGCGGCCTCGCGGCGGAAGGCCCGCACCGGGCGGATGCCGTTCATCGTCTCGACGAACTTGACGATCACGGCCGCGATGGCCGTCGACCGCGCCCGGTACACCCGGCCCGCCCGCCGCTGGTACCACCGCACGAGCGTGTACAGCGGCACCAGGGACGCCACCGCCACACCCCCGAGGCCCAGGTCGAGCCAGAGCAGCATGACCGAGATGTAGACGAAGGAGAGGACGACCGTCACGAGTTCCTGGAGGCCCTCGTCCAGCAGTTCGCGCAGCGACTCCACGTCGGTCGTGGAGCGGGAGATGAGCCGGCCCGAGGTGTAGCGCTCGTGGAAGTCGACGCTGAGCGCCTGCGCGTGCCGGAAGATCCGGCCCCGCAGGTCGAGCAGCACGTCCTGACTGACCCGCGCGGCGGCGCCCACGAACGCGAACTGGAGCCCGCCCGCGGTCAGCGCGCACGCCAGATAGCCGGCGCCCACCGCGATCAGCGGCCCGTGGTCCTGCGCCCGGAACGCCGGCACGGCACGGTCGATGGCGTACGCCACGAGCAGCGGACCGGCCTGCACCACGGCCTGCTGGAGCAGCAGCAGGAGGGTGGTGACCGCGACCCTGGCCCTCAGCGGCGCGAGCAGGGAGCGGAGCAGGGCCCCGGTGGCTCCCGGCGGGGTGGGCAGCACGTCCCGGTCGAAGGGGTCGCCGGTGGCGGCGGGCCGGTCCTCGCGAGGGTCGCCGGGTTGGCTGCCGGCCGGTGCGCTGGTGGCCGCCGTCATCGTGCGCCCTCCTCTTCCCCTGACATCAGATGCGCGTACTCCGCGTTGGTGCGCAGCAGTTCGTGGTGGGTGCCGACGGCGGCGATCCGGCCGCCGGACAGCAGGGCGACGCGGTCGGCGAGCAGCACGGTGGACGGGCGGTGCGCCACGATCAGGGCCGTGGTGTCGGCGAGGACCTGCCGCAGGGCCGCCTCGACGGCGGCCTCGGTGTGCACGTCCAGCGCCGACAGCGGATCGTCCAGGACGAGGAACTCCGGCTGCCCGACGACGGCCCGGGCGAGCGCGAGGCGCTGGCGCTGACCGCCGGAGAGGCTCAGGCCCTGTTCGCCGACCTGGGTGTCCGTCCCCTGGGGCAGGGCGTGCACGAAGTCGGCCTGGGCGACGGCGAGGGCACGCTCCAGCTCGGCCGGGCCGGCGGTGTCCGGCGCGCCCATGAGAACGTTGTCGCCGACCGCCGCCGAGAACAGCGTGGGCTCCTCGAAGGCCACGGCGACCTTGGCGCGCAGAGCTTCCCTGGACAGGCCCGTGATATCGACGCCGTCCAGGGTGATACGGCCCGAGGTCAGCTCGTAGAGGCGGGGGATCAGCGCGGTGAGGGTGGTCTTGCCGCTGCCCGTGGCGCCGACCAGGGCCATGGACTCACCCGGGCGGATGTGCAGGTCGATGTGCTGGAGGACGGGCGCGGTGCCGGGCGGGGCGTCGGGGTAGCGGAACCGCACCCCGTGGAAGCGGAGCCCCCGGTCCCGGGGGTCTGCCGGGCCGGTACGGGCGCCGCTGGCGGTGGCGAGTGCGGCGGTGGTGGGGGCGCCGGTGGTCGTGGAGGTGGCTTTGGTTGTGGCGGTGGCGGTGGCGGTGGCGGTGGTCGTGGGGGTGGCTTCGACTGTTGGGCCGGCGGTGATCGTGGAGGTGGCTTCGGCTGTGGGGCCGGCGGTGGCCCTCTCCGCCTCCCCCTCCGTGTCCTCGTCCATCACCTCGAAGTACCGCTCGGTCGCCGTCGCCGCCTCCTGGCTCATCGCCAGCAGGAACCCGATCGACTCCACCGGCCACCGCAGCGCCAGCGCGGTCGACAGGAACGCCACCAGCGTCCCCGCCGACAGGGCGCCGTCGGCCACCTGGACGACCCCCACCACCAGCGCCGCCCCGATCGCCACCTCCGGCAGCGTCACGATGACGCCCCAGATCGTGGCCAGCAGCCGCGCCTTGCGCAGCTCCGTGCCGCGCAGCCTCTTCGACAGGTCGCGGAAAGCCAGCGCCTGACTCCGGTGGCGGCCGAAGCCCTTGATGATGCGGATGCCGAGCACGCTCTCCTCGACGACCGTCGTCAGGTCACCGACCTGGTCCTGGGCGCGCCGGGCCACCTCGGCGTACCGCTTCTCGAAGATCACGCAGGTGACCATGACGGGCACGGCCGGCCCGAGGATCACCAGCCCCAGGGTCCAGTCCTGGAGCAGCATGATGACCACGCCGACGACGATCGTCACCCCGTTGACGAGCAGGAACGTCAGCGGGAAGGCGAGGAACTGGCGCAGCAGCATCAGGTCCGTCGTCGCCCTGGACAGCAGCTGCCCCGAGGCCCACCGGTCGTGGAAGGCCACCGGCAGCCGCTGGAGATGCCGGTACAGACCCGCCCGCATCGACGCCTCGACGCGGGAGAGCGGACGGGCCACCAGCCACCGCCGCAGCCCGAACAGCAGGGCTTCCGCGAAGCCGAGCAGCAGCAGGTACAGCGCGCCTAGCCACACCCCTGCCGGATCCCGGCCGGCGATCGGCCCGTCCACCATCCACTTCAGGACGAGCGGAATCACCAGGCCCACACAGGAGGCGACTATCGCGACGGACGCGGCGCTGAACAGCCGCGCCCGCACGGGCCGCACATACGGCCACAGGCGCAGCAGCGTGCGCACGGCGGAACGGTCCTGGGCGGGGGCGGGTGTCGTGGCCATCAGCAGCGAGCCTACGGATCGCCACTGACACTGCCCACCGAGTTTCCGCCGGACCCGGACCGGCCGTCGGTCCCGCGACCTGCCTGTTCGACGAGTCACAGCGCGTCAGCGGCCGGGTCGTACCGCCGCATCAGCCGATCGGCTGATGCCCGTTCGAGCGGGACGGCCGATGCCGCGGACCCCGCCCCGCCGGGACCCTTTCGGTATGCCGAACGCACCGATCATCGAAGTCACCGAACTGCGCAAGAGCTACGCCGGCCGCCGCGCTGTCGACGGTGTCTCCTTCGCCGTGGAGGAGGGCGAGATCTTCGGGATCCTCGGCCCGAACGGCGCCGGGAAGACCACCACCGTGGAGTGCGTCGAGGGGCTGCGGGTGCCCGACTCCGGCCGCGTCCGGGTGACCGGGCTCGACCCCGTCACCGACCACGAGGCCACCCGGCGGGTGCTCGGCGCGCAGCTCCAGGAGAGCGAACTCCAGGCCAAGCTCACCGTCCGCGAGGCGCTGGAGCTGTACAGCGCCTTCTACCCGAGCCCGCTCGACTGGCGGCCCCTGGCCGAACGCCTAGGGCTGAGCACCGAGCTCGGCACCCGGTTCGCCAAGCTCTCCGGCGGCCAGAAGCAACGGCTGTTCATCGCACTAGCCCTGGTGGGCAACCCGAGAGCCGTCGTCCTGGACGAGCTGACCACCGGGCTGGACCCGCGCACCCGCCGCGACACCTGGGAGCTGATCGAGGACATCCGCGCGAACGGGGTGACCGTGCTGCTCGTCACCCACTTCATGGAGGAGGCGCAGCGGCTGTGCGACCGGATCGCCGTGATCGACAAGGGCCGGGTGGCCGCCCTGGACACCCCGGCCGGGCTGATCCGCCGCTCGGCGGGCGCCACCGTCATCGGCTTCACCCCGTCCGCGCCGCTGGACGAGCGTGATCTGCGCGCCCTGCCCGGACTCGCGTCGGCCGAGCACAAGGAGGGCCGCGTCATCCTGTCCGGCACCGACGAGACCGTCAACGCCGTCATCACCCTCCTCGCCCGCACCCGCGTCACGGCCCACCAGCTCCGGGTCACCGACGCCACGCTGGACGACGCGTTCCTCGACCTCACGAAGGAGGCGGCGGCATGAGCACCGCCCTCGTCGACACCGCCGTGCTGAAGAGCGAGATCCGCCTCTTCCGCAGAGAGCCCGGCGCTTGCTTCTGGATCCTGGTGTTCCCCACCCTGCTCCTGGTGATCCTCGGCTCGATCCCCTCCTTCCGGGAGGCCGACCCGGACTTCGGCGGGCTGCGCCCGGTCGACGGTTACGTCCCGGTGAGCGTGCTGCTCGGACTGATCATGGCCGGGGTCCAGGCCATGCCGCAGACCCTCACCGGCTACCGCGAGCGCGGCATCCTGCGCCGGATGTCCACCACGCCGGTCAGGCCCACCGCCCTGCTGTCCGCGCAGATGCTGCTGTTCGGCGGAGCCGCCCTGGTCTCGGCACTGCTCGCTCTCATGACCGGCCGGCTCGCCTTCGCCGTCCGGCTGCCGCGCCAGGGCTTCGGCTACGCCCTCGCCCTGCTCCTGGCCGTGCTCGCCGCCCTCGCGCTGGGTGCGGTGATCTCCGCGCTGTCCCGGTCGACGAAGATCGCCGGCGCCATCGGGTCGGCCGTCTTCTTCCCCGCCATGTTCTGCGCGGGCGTGTGGATGCCGGTGCAGACGATGCCGGGCGTCCTGGCCCGGTGCGTCGGCTTCACGCCCTTCGGCGCGGCGGCCGAGGCCCTGAACCAGGCCGCGGCGGGCGGCTGGCCCGGCTGGGACCACCTCGGGGTGCTGGTGGCCTGGACCCTGCTGCTGACGGCCGGGGCCGCGCGCCGGTTCCGCTGGGAGTAGGCGGGAAGCCGTGCACAATGGCGCGATGACCCTGGCGGACGAGCGGATCGAACACCGGCAGAACCAGTTCCACACCTGGGGCGTCTACGGGCTGCTCGCCGTCTCCGCCCTCCTGTCGGTGGCCTCGCACGAGCTGATGGTCAGTCCGGCCGAGTGGTACGCGGGCGGGGCGCTGCTCGTCGCCGCGGTGCTCCTCCAGCTGTGGCACGGGCCCCGCCGCGGCCGCCGTACCCCGTCCGTGCGCGGGACCGTCTACTACGTCCTGCGCTGGGCGCTCGCCTTCGCCCTCACCTGGCTGAACCCCTTCTTCGGGTTCTACGCGTCCGCCGGCTACTTCGACAGCGACGAACTGATCGCCGGACGGCGCCGGCAGTGGCTGGGTCTGCTCGCCACCGTGGTCGTGGTGGCGGGCTCGCAGTCCGGCGGGATGCCGATCGACGGCCGGATCCAGTGGCTGCTGTTCGGCGTGCTGCTGGCCACGAACTTCGGCCTGCTGACGGTGGTCGGCCACATCGCCCAGCAGGAGGAGCAGCGTTCCCGGGAGCGGGCCGTCACCATCAGCGAACTGGAACGCACCAACACCGCCCTTCAGCAGGCCCTCGACGAGAACGCCGCCCTGCACGCCCAACTGCTCGTGCAGGCCAGGGAGGCCGGGGTCGCCGACGAGCGCCGTCGGCTGGCCGCCGAGATCCACGACACCATCGCCCAGGGCCTGACCGGCATCATCGCCCAGCTCCAGGTCGTGGCGAACGCCCCCGACCTGGCCACGGCCCGCACCCACCTCGAACGCGCCTCGGACCTGGCCCGGCACAGCCTCGGCGAGGCCCGCCGCTCCGTGCACAACCTCGCCCCCGTGGCACTGGCCGACGCCGGCCTGCCGGAAGCCCTGAAGAAGACGGTCGCCGAGTGGGGCGAACGGACCGGTGTGCGTGCCGATTTCACGGTCACCGGCACCGCCGAGCAACTCCACGAGGAGGTCGCGGCCACGCTGTTGCGGATCGTCCAGGAGGCCCTCTCCAACATCGCCCGGCACGCGGCCGCGACCCGCGTCGGCGTCACCCTGTCCTTCCTCGGCGACGAGGTCATCCTCGACATCCGCGACGACGGCAGTGGCTTCGAACCCCTCACCGTCCCGGCACGCACGCGCACCGGCGGTTTCGGCCTGCCCGGCATGTGCGCCCGCGCCGAACGCATCGCCGGCACCCTGACGGTCGAGTCCGAGCCGGGCCAGGGTACGGCGGTCTCGGCTCGCGTACCGTTGGTCCGCCATGACTGAGGACGCCGCGCCGGGGGACGCCCCCATCACCCTGCTCATCGTCGACGACCACCCCGTCGTACGGGACGGCCTGCGCGGCATGTTCGAGTCCGCCCCGGGCTTCCGCGTGCTGGGGGAGGCGCCGAACGGCGTCGAGGCGGTCTCGCTGGCCGCAGTGCTGGACCCGGACGTGATCCTGATGGATCTGCGGATGCCGGGCGGCGGCGGGGTGGACGCCATCCGTGAGCTGATCCGCACCGGCGCCCGTGCCAAGGTCCTCGTCCTCACCACCTACGACACCGACTCCGACACCCTCCCCGCGATCGAGGCGGGCGCGACGGGATACCTGCTGAAGGACGCCCCGCGCGAGGAGCTGTTCTCGGCCGTACGGGCGGCGTCGGAGGGCCGGACGGTCCTCTCCCCGGCGGTCGCCTCCCGCCTGGTCTGCGCGGTCCGCACGCCCAGGACCCCCGGCAACGAGCCGCTCTCCGCCCGGGAACGCGAGGTCCTCGCCCTGGTCGCCAAGGGCACCTCCAACCGCGAGATCGCCCGCGACCTGTTCATCAGCGAGGCGACCGTCAAGACCCACCTCACCCACCTCTACGCCAAACTCGGCGTCAAGGACCGCGCGGCGGCGGTGGCGGTGGCCTACGACCGGGGCATCCTCGGCTGACCCGGGTCACCCCGCCACCCGCAGCAGCAGCACCGCCCGCGCCGGCATCGTGATCTCCGTGCCCGCCCGGTGCTCCACCCCGGGCGCCTCCCCCTGCTCCTCCAGGCTGGTGTCGACGACGACCTCGTACCGCTCGGCCCACGGCGGCCCCGGCAACCGGAAGGACACCGGCTCCTCGCCCGCGTGCAGCACGGCGAGGAAGCTGTCGTCCAGGATCTGCTCCCCGCGCTCGTCCCGCCCGGGGATGTCCCGGCCGGACAGGTACATGCCCAGGGTGGCGGCGGGCGCGAACCAGTCCTGCTCCGTCATCTCCGTGCCCCGGGAGGTGAACCAGGCCAGGTCGCGCAGCCCGTCCGCGGTCTGGGCCCGGCCCGAGAAGAACGCCCGGCGCCGCAGCACCGGGTGGTGGTGGCGCAGCGCGATCAGCCGGGAGGTCAGCTCGCACAGGGCCTTCCAGCCGGGGTCCTCCAGCAGCTCCCAGTCCACCCAGCTGATCTCGTTGTCCTGGCAGTAGGCGTTGTTGTTGCCGCGCTGAGTGCGGCCCAGTTCGTCGCCCGCGACCAGCATGGGCACACCCGTGGACAGCAGCAGGGTGGTCAGCAGGTTCCTGAGCTGCCGCCGCCGGAGCTCCCGTACGCCCTCGTCGTCGCTCTCGCCCTCGGCGCCGCCGTTCCAGGCCCGGTTGTCGTCCGTGCCGTCCCGGTTGCCCTCGCCGTTGGCCTCGTTGTGCTTGCGCTCGTAGGACACCAGGTCGCGCAGGGTGAACCCGTCGTGCGCGGTGATGAAGTTGACCGACGCGTACGGCCTGCGCCCGCCCCAGGCGTACAGGTCGCTGGAGCCCGACAGGCGGTAGCCCATCTCCCGGACGTCGGGCAGCGCGTGCCGCCAGAAGTCCCGCACGGTGTTGCGGTACCGGTCGTTCCACTCCGTCCACAGCGGCGGGAACGCCCCCACCTGGTAGCCGCCCGAGCCGACGTCCCACGGCTCGGCGATGAGCTTCACCCGGCGCAGCACCGGGTCCTGGGCGATGACCGCGAGGAACGGGGAGAGCATGTCGACGTCGTGCATGGAGCGGGCCAGCGCGGCCGCCAGGTCGAAGCGGAAGCCGTCGACGCCCATCTCGGTGACCCAGTAGCGCAGCGAGTCCGTGATCAGGCGCAGGACCTGGGGCTGGACCACGTGCAGGGTGTTGCCGCAGCCGGTGTAGTCGGCGTAGCGGCGGGCGTCGTCCTGGAGGCGGTAGTAGCCGCGGTTGTCTATGCCCTTCAGGGACAGCGTCGGGCCGAGCTCGCCCGCCTCGGCGGTGTGGTTGTAGACCACGTCGAGGATGACCTCGATCCCGGCCGCGTGCAGGGAGCGCACCATCCGCTTGAACTCGCCGACCTGCTGCCCGGTCGTGCCGGAGGCCGCGTAGGCCGCGTGCGGGGCGAAGTAGCCGATGGAGTTGTAGCCCCAGTAGTTCCGCAGGCCCCGGCGCAGCAGGTGGTCCTCGTGCGCGAACTGGTGCACCGGCAGCAGCTCCACCGCCGTCACGCCCAGCTTCACCAGGTGCTCGACCGCCGCGGGGTGGGCGAGGCCGGCGTAGGTGCCGCGCAGCTCCTCGGGGATGCCCGGGTGCAGCCGGGTGAAGCCCTTGACGTGCAGTTCGTAGATCACCGAGTCGGCCCACGGGGTCTTCGGGCGGCGGTCGTCGGACCAGTCGTCGTCATCGTGCACGACCACGCCCTTGGGCACGAACGGCGCCGAGTCCCGGTCGTCGCGCACGGTGTCGGCGACGTGCTGCTGCGGCCAGTCGCGGACGTGCCCGTACACCTCGGGAGGCAGCGAGAAGTCCCCGTCGACCGCCCGCGCGTAGGGGTCGAGGAGCAGCTTCGCCGGGTTCCAGCGGGCGCCCGTCCACGGGTCCCAGCGGCCGTGCACCCGGTAGCCGTAGCGCTGCCCGGGCAGCACGCCCGGGACGAAGCCGTGCCAGATCTCGTGGGTCAGCTCGCCGAGCCGGACCCGTGACTCCTTGCCCGCCTCGTCGAAGAGGCACAGCTCGACGCCCTCCGCCCCGCCCGCCCACAACGCGAAGTTGGTGCCCGCCACCCCGTCCGGGCCGACCCGGAACCGGGCCCCCAGCGGGGTCGGCGCGCCGGGCCACGCGGGCACGGTGGGCGGCGGCGCGGCCCGCCGCGCGCCGTTCACGGCGGCGGCCTGGCGCCCGTTCCCGGTGGCCCGACGGCCGGCCACCGCCTCCTGCTCGGCTGCGCTGGACACCTGTCAGCCTCCCGCGGCTCGTGGAACGACGGGGGACAGAGGGGTGCGGCCTGTGCTGCGGCCCGGGTCGCGGCTCCCCTGCGCGTCGTCCTCCCCACTGTTCTGCCCAGAGCGTGGGTCGCACTCACGTTTCCCCGGGGGCGGGCATGGTCGTTTCCCGGGGACGCGGCCGGTCGTTGGGCACCTCGTGAGGCACGTACAAGGGCGCGCGCGGCGCGCGAGGGCCGCGCTGGCCGCCGTAGTGACATGGGCAGGGCTCCTCGCCGGGGCCACCGGCTGTACCTCGGACGACGGCGGCGGGATCGCCGGTGCCTTGGGCGCGCCCCCGGCGCCCGAGGACGTCATCAAGGTCTCGCCCGGTGACGGCAGCAGGGGAGTGCGCCCCGGAAGGAAGCTGCGGGTGCACGTGCCCGACGGCCGGCTGGAGACGGTGAGGGTCGTCAGGTCGCAGGACGCGCAGGAGTCCCCGGTGCCCGGGCACCTCTCCGCCGACCGCCTGACCTGGGAACCCGACGACCAGCGCCTGGCGCTGGCCGCCAAGTACACGATCGACGCGGTGGCCGTGGACGGCGACGGACACCGCTCGGCCCGGCACACCACCTTCACCACCTACGTCCCCGAGGAACGCTTCATCGGCTACGTCACCCCGGAGAACCGCGCCACGGTCGGCACCGGCATGATCGTCTCCCTGGAGTTCAACCGGGAGATCGCCGACCGGGCCGCCGTCGAGCGCGCGGTGCGGGTCACCGCCCGTCCGGCCGTCGAGATCCGCCCGCACTGGTTCGGCAGGTCCCGCCTCGACTTCCGCCCCGAGGACTACTGGAAACCCGGCACCCGGGTCACCGTCGCCCTGCGCCTGCGCGACGTCCAGGGGGCGCCCGGCGTCTACGGCCTCCAGCACAAGACGCTCTCCTTCACCGTCGGCCGCAGCCAGGTCTCCGTGGTCGACGCCGCCGCCCACTCCATGGAGGTCCGGCGCGACGGCGAGCCCCTCGCCACCGTGCCCATCACGGCGGGCGCCCCCCGCACCACCACGTACAACGGCAAGATGGTGGTGACCGAGATGCTCGACGTCACCCGCATGAACGGCGCGACGGTCGGCTTCAAGAAGCGCGACGGCAAGGGCGAGTACGACATCCCCGACGTCCCGCACGCCATGCGCCTGACCGACTCCGGCACCTTCCTGCACGGCAACTACTGGGCGCACCGCACGGTCTTCGGCCGCACCAACGTCAGCCACGGCTGCATCGGACTGCGCGATGTGAAGGGCGGCGGCTCGGACACCCCGGCCGGCTGGTTCTTCGACCGCAGCCTCATCGGGGACGTCGTCGAAGTCGTCAACAGCAATGACAAAAAGGTCTCTCCGGACAACGGGCTCGGAGGCTGGAATATGGGCTGGAACGCATGGAAGGCGGGCAGCGCGGTGAAGTAACCGGGCAGGGGGGCGCGTTGAGCCGGTGATCGGTTGGGACCGAACAGTGACAATCGCGGGCCGCCGGTGCCGTGCACCCTGTGGTTACTATTCGCCGACGCGCGGGGGACGCGCGGGGTGCGGGCCTGACCAGGCCCTGGGAGGGGAGAACCACGTGAACGGGCGACCGATATCGGGGGCGTCGGTTGGGCGCAGGAACGGACTGCTCGTGTCGGCGGTCGGCGTGCTGCTGCTCGCCGTCACGGCGTGCGGCGGCGGGGGGACCGGCTCCGGCGGGGGCGACGGCGAGGGCAAGGACTCGGGCGCCGCGCAGAGCAAGCAGTCGGAGGCGGTCGTCGGCATCACCCCGAAGGACGGCGCCAAGGCCGTCGACACGAGCGGTGCGCTGAAGGTCACCGCCACGAAGGGGAAGCTGACCGAGGTCGAGGTCAAGAACGCCAAGGGTGACAAGGTCGAGGGCGAGATATCCGGGGACGGCGCCAGCTGGACGCCGTCCACCCATCTGGCCGGTGCCACCAAGTACACGGTCCACGCGGTCGCCAAGGACTCCGAGGGCCGCACGGCCGCGGAGGACGCCGGCTTCACCACGCTGACCCCGGAGAACACCTTCACCGGCACCTTCACCCCCGAGGACGGCTCGAAGGTCGGCGTCGGGATGCCGTTCTCCATCCGCTTCTCGCGGGGCATCACCCACCCGGAGGACGTCGAGAAGGCCATCCGCATCACCACGGAGCCCGCCGTCGACGTCGAGGGCCACTGGTTCGGCAACGACCGCCTCGACTTCCGCCCCGAGAAGTACTGGAAGCCCGGCACCAAGGTGACCGTGGACCTGAACCTCGACGGCGTCGAAGGCCGCTCCGGCGTCTACGGCGAGCAGGACAAGACGGTGAAGTTCACCATCGGCCGCAACCAGGTCTCCGTCGTCGACGCCAAGAAGCTCACGATGAAGGTCATGCGTGACGGCAAGACCATCAAGACCGTCCCGGTCACCACCGGCCAGCCCGGCATGGAGACCTGGAACGGCCAGATGGTCATCAGCGAGATGCTCACGGTGACCCGGATGAACGGCGAGACCGTCGGGTACGGAGGCGAGTACGACATCAAGGACGTCCCGCACGCCGTCCGCCTGACCACTTCCGGCACCTTCCTGCACGGCAACTACTGGGCGAGCGGCGCCTTCGGCAACTACAACGCCAGCCACGGCTGCATCGGCCTGCGGGACGTGCGCGGCGGCTGGGACAAGAAGGTGCCGGCCGCCTGGTTCTTCAACCACTCGATGATCGGCGACGTGGTGGTCGTCAAGAACTCCGAGGACCGCGTCGTCGACCCGGACAACGGGCTCAACGGCTGGAACATGTCCTGGGAGAAGTGGAAGAAGTAGTCCCACGCAGTCCCCGTACGACCTGAGGGCCCCGGTGTGACCGACCGCACCGGGGCCCCTTGTGTTAGCCCCGGTTAACCTGCTGCCCATGACCGTCTCTCTCGAAGTCGCTGAAGGCGTCGGCACCATCCGCCTCGACCGCCCGCCCATGAACGCGCTGGACATCGCCACGCAGGACCGGCTGAAGGAACTCGCCGAGGAGGCCACGCGCCGCGAGGACGTGCGGGCCGTGGTGATCTACGGCGGCGAGAAGGTGTTCGCGGCCGGCGCGGACATCAAGGAGATGCAGGCGATGGACCACACCGCGATGGTCCTGCGCGCCCGCGACCTCCAGGACGCGTTCACGGCGGTGGCCCGGATCCCCAAGCCGGTCGTCGCCGCCGTCACCGGCTACGCGCTGGGGGGCGGCTGCGAGCTCGCCCTGTGCGCGGACTTCCGGATCGCGGGTGAGAACGCCAAGCTCGGCCAGCCGGAGATCCTGCTCGGCCTGATCCCCGGCGCCGGCGGCACCCAGCGCCTGGCCCGTCTCGTCGGCCCCTCCAAGGCCAAGGACCTGATCTTCACGGGCCGCATGGTGAAGGCCGAGGAGGCCCGCGAGATCGGCCTGGTGGACCGGGTCGTGCCCGCCGACGAGGTGTACACCCAGGCGCACGCCTGGGCCGCGAAGCTGGCGCAGGGCCCGGCGCTCGCGCTGCGCGCCGCGAAGGAGTCGATCGACACGGGTCTGGAGACGGACATCGACACCGGCCTCGCGGTCGAACGCAACTGGTTCGCGGGCCTGTTCGCCACCGAGGACCGTGAGCGCGGCATGCGCAGCTTCGTGGAGGAGGGCCCGGGCAAGGCGAAGTTCCTCTGAACCTCCCTCCAGGGGCTTGCAATTGACGCGGTGTCTGACCCGGGGTCCCTCGATGGGGCGGTTTATGTCACCCTTAAGCCAGCCTTAAGCGTGTCTGGCCGAGGAGGCCCGGCCCGTGCTCCGCAACGGGCCGTTCCAGCAGGTCGGACGGGGTGTGGCCGTCTTCCACGTGCCGTTGGCATATGACGGACGGCCGTCGGTTCACCCCCCGTTCCCCGGGGCGTATTCCCCGGGAACGGCCCCGTCGGGCGCTGCGGGCGGCCATGATGGGGGGCATGGCGGGGCTGGAGGGTATGGAACAGCCGCGGGGACACGCACATGCGTCCGCGGCGCGCTGGTCGCCGACCGTCGAGGACGAACACGCGCTCAAGGCGCTCGAGTTGTACGGCAACCCGACGGAGGCAGAGGTTCCACTGCCGTCCCGCCCCGAGTCCGCCGCCACCGCCAGACGGCTCACCCAGGTCGTGGTGCTGCGCCAGTGGGGGCTCACCCCCAAGACCACCGAGGACGCGGTCCTGCTCGTCTCCGAACTCGTCGGCAACGCCGTACGCCACACCGGCGCCCGTGTCTTCGGGCTGCGTCTGCACCGGCGCCGCGGCTGGATCCGCGTGGAGGTCCGCGACCCCTCCCGGGGGCTGCCCTGCCTGATGCCGGTCCAGGAGATGGACATCAGCGGCCGGGGCCTGTTCCTCGTGGACAAGCTGGCCGACCGCTGGGGGGTCGATCTGCTGCCCCGGGGCAAGACCACCTGGTTCGAGATGCGGGTCGCCGACCGCTGAGCGCGCGCACCACCTCACCCGGCCGCCGGACGGGCGAATCACGCCTTTCGCCACGAGGCGCCCCTTAAATGGGGCAATGCACCGCCATCTCGTCAAGAGCACCCTGGTCGCGGCTGCCGCCCTCGCCGTCCTCGCCGCCTGTGGCACCGGGAGCGGGGAACGGACCTCCGAGGCGCGCGGCACCGAGGCCGCCGTGCCCGCCCCGCCCGAGAAGAAGCCCGTGAAGGGCCTGCCCGGCATGCCGCCCGTCCTGGACCCGGAGGACGTCTACGCGGCCGACCGCCCGAACAAACTGTCCCCGGTGGTCAAGGACTTCCCGTCCCGGGTCTACGTCCCCAACACCGAGTCCGACACGGTCACCGTCATCGACCCGAAGACCTACGAGGTGACCGAGACGATCCGCGTGGGCCGCCAGCCCCAGCACGTCGTGCCCTCCTGGGACCTGAAGACGCTCTGGGTCAACAACAACCGCGGCCACACCCTCACCCCGATCGATCCCGAAACCGGCAAGGCGGGCAAGGACGTCGAGGTCCACGACCCGTACAACCTGTACTTCACGCCCAACGGCAGATACGCCGTCGTCATGGCCTCCCTCGACCGCGAACTGGTCTTCCGCGACCCGCACACCATGGAGATCAGGAAGACCGTCCCGGTCTCCTGCTACGGCGTGAACCACGCCGACTTCTCCCTCGACGGCCGCTACTTCATCGTCTCGTGCGAGTTCAGCGGCGAACTCCTCAAGGTCGACACCGAGAAGATGGAGGTCGTCGGGCAGCAACGGCTGCCGTTCCAGGGCGCCATGCCGCAGGACGTGAAGATCTCGCCCGACGGCAAAGCTTTCTACATCGCCGACATGACGGCCCACGGCATGTGGGTCCTGGACGGCGACCGGTTCACCGAGCCCACCCTGATGCCCACGGGCAAGGGCTGCCACGGCCTCTACGTCAGCCGCGACTCGCGCGAGATGTACGTGACCAACCGCGGCGAGGGCACCGTCTCCGTCTTCGACTTCACCCAGGGCAAGCTCACCAAGAAGTGGAAGCTGCCCGACGGCGGCAGCCCCGACATGGGCGGCGTCTCCGCCGACGGCAAGGTGCTGTGGCTGTCCGGCCGCTACGACGCCGAGGTGTACGCCATCGACACCCGCACCGGCGTCCAGCTCGCCCGGATCCCCGTCGGCAGCGGCCCGCACGGCCTGGCGGTCTACCCACAGCCCGGCCGCTACTCCCTCGGCCACACGGGTGTCTTCCGGTGACGCCGGGGCTCACCCGCGTGTGCGGGAGCGCCCCGCACCACGCACCCCGGCCCTGAGCAGCACCTCCGAGCCCACCGGCCGGTAGCCGGCCGCCTGGAACGCCCGCAGACTGCGGGCGTTCCCCGCCGACACCTGCGCCCACACCGGCGCGCCCCCGGTCAGCTGCCGAGCCGCCGTCACCAGCCGCCGCCCGAGGCCGCGGTGGCGCGCCCCCTCCTCCACCTCGACGGCGACCTCCCACCGCCCGGCCACCCCACGGCCCAGCACCAGCACCCCGCCCTCCGCCGTCCACACCCGCACCCCGTCACGCCGCCCGCGGGCCGACACCACACGCGGATGGCCCGGATCGCCGAGCTCCACCAGCCCGCCCGGCGGCTCTCCGGGCAGCGCGGCACCCGTCAGCAGCACGTCGACCGTGTCCGACGCACGCCCCGTCCGGTCCATGAGGGCCGTCAGGAAACGGGCGTTCATCGTGGCCGCGAGGGCGTCGCAGTCGGTACGGGCCAGGACGTCGCGCACCCAGCCGGGGTCCTCGTCGGTGAAGACGACCGAGTGCGCCGTGAACGCCAGGACCCCCGCGTCCCGGGGAGAGGGCTGAGGCACGATCGTCGTACCGCCGTCCGGCGGCGGGAAGACACCCCGCGCCGCCGCGTCGAGTATGTCGCCCAGGCTGTCCGTCACGCCGAGCTCCTTGAGTCTCCACCCGCTGGAGGGTCCAGACTCGCAGACATGACCGATCACGGCACCGGACTGCTCACCATCGGTGAACTGGCCCGGGTCACGGGACTCACCGTGCGCACCATCCGCTACTGGTCCGACGAGGGCGCCCTGCCCCCGGTGGGCCGGTCCACGGGCGGCTACCGGCTCTACGACGCGGCGTCCGTGGCCCGGCTGGAGCTGATCCGCACCCTGCGCGAACTGGGCCTCGGCCTCACGGACGTTCGCCGGATCCTGGCCGGTGAGACCACCGTCGCGCAGGTCGCGGCCGCGCACGTGGTCGCACTGGACGCGCAGATCCGGGCGCTCAAGGTGACCCGTGCGGTGCTGTCGACCGTGGCGAAGCGGGATTCCGGCCTGGAGGAGATGACGCTCATGAACAGACTGGCACGGCTGTCGGCGGCCGAGCGGTGGCGGATCGTGGACGACTTCATGACGGAGATCTTCGAAGGGATCGACACCGCCGACCCCGACATCCGCCGCAGGCTGCGCTTCCCGGCCGCGCAGCTCCCCGACGACCCCACGCCCGAGCAGGTGGACGCCTGGGTGGAGCTCGCCGAGCTGATCCAGGACTCCGCCTTTCGCGCGCAGATGCGGCAGATGATCGAGTTCAATGCCGCGGACCGGGGGCCGGACGCCCCGGCCGGTTCGTCCCTGTGGTTCATGAGCCGGCTCGTGTCGCTCGCCGGCGATGCCCGCCGGCGCGGCATCGCCCCCGACGCACCCGAGGCGGACGAGCTCCTGCGGGACCTGCTCGCCGACACCGACCGGGCCGTCGTACGCGAACGCCTCACGGCGGCCTCCGACGTACGGGTCGCCCGCTACCGCGAACTCCAGGCCCTCGTCAACGGCCTCGGCCCCCAGCCGACCTACGACGAGGAGTTCGACTGGGTGGTCGCCGCGCTGGAGGCGCACCCGGCCGGTTAATCTGACCTCCGTCAGACCTGCGTCAGAAGACGCACAGCACGAGATGAGGGGCGGATCGGTGGCGGACATCGAGGAAGCACGCAAGCAGTTCGAGCGGATCGATACGGACGGTGACGGATTCATCACCGCTGCCGAGTTCAAGAGCGCCCTGGCCAAGTCGGGTGACTGGAACGTCACCGAGTCGGTCGCCGAGGTCGTCATCAAGACCCGCGACCTCGACGGCGACAAGCGGCTGAGCTTCGACGAGTTCTGGGCCTACCTGAACAAGTAGGCGCCGGTTCGCCGGAGCGCCGGTTCACCGGGCGAAGGGGCCCGGTCCGTCATGGCGGACCGGGCCCCTCGCCGTGCCCGCGACAGCCCGGAATAGCGGGCTGGACCCGCGGGTTGACCCTTCTCGCGAAGGCTTCACGAGGCGCTGTTCATCTCCGGAAGGGCAAGGCGAGGACATGAAGATCGGCATCATCGGAGCGGGCAACATCGGCGGCAACCTGACCCGGCGGCTCACCGCTCTCGGCCACGACGTGGCCGTCGCCAACTCCCGGGGGCCGGAGACGCTCACGGCCCTGGCGGAGGAGACCGGCGCGACGCCCGTGACGGTCGGGGAGGCGGCGCGCGGCGCCGAGATCGTCGTCGTCACCATTCCGCTGAAGGCGGTCCCGGACCTTCCCGCCGGCCTGCTCGACGGCGCGGCGGACGGCGTCGCGGTCATCGACACCGGCAACTACTACCCGCGGCAGCGCGACGGCAGGATCGCGGAGATCGAGGACGACGGCCTCACCGAGAGCCGCTGGACGGAGCGCCGGCTGGGCCACCCGGTGGTCAAGGCCTTCAACGGCACCTTCGCCCAGGACATCCTGGACCGCCCGCTCCCGGCCGGCGACCCCGACCGCATGGCCCTGCCGGTGGCCGGCGACGACGAGGCGGCCAAGCGCAAGGTCCGGGACCTGATCGACGCGCTCGGCTTCGACACCGTCGACGCGGGCGGCCTCGACGACTCCTGGCGCCAGCAGCCCGGCACCCCGGTCTACGGCCTGCGCGGCGGCGTCGAAGCGGTCACGAAGGCCCTGGCCGAGGCGTCCCCGGAACGCACGCCGGACTTCCGGGGCTAGGTCAGGCGCCCTCGGCCCATTCGCGCAGGGCGGCCCTGCTGCCGAAGTCGGCGACGTTCTTGTCCAGCGGGTTGTCGGTGTACTGGTGGAAGCGCCATTTGGCTTTGATGCGGGGCTTGCCCGCGCTCACGTAGTCGGCTATCCACAGCGCGTCGCCCGCGTAGGAGGTCGCGTCGACGTTCAGCCAGAAATGCCGGTTGCAGTAGAGCACCACCCGGTTGTCCGGCCGCAGCTCCTTCAGCTTCCGCAGGAACCGGTCCTTCTCGGCGTTGCTCGCGTGCGTGCCCTCGCCGGTCGTCTCCCAGTCGACGGCGAGGACGTCACCCGCCCGGTCCGGGGCCTTGCTCAGGAAGTACTCGGCCTGGGCGGTGAGGTTGCCGGGCCACAGGAAGTGGTAGAAGCCGACGACCAGCCCGGCGTCGCGCGCCCGCCTGGTCTGGGCGGCGAGTCTGGGATTGACGTAGGAGCGCCCCTCCGTCGCCTTGACGAAGACGAAGGACAGGCCGTCGGTACCGTAGGCCGAGGACTGGTACGCGCTCACATCGATGCCACGCAGCATGGCAGCTCCCTGACGTGCTGGTGGGGGAGGGGAGTTGATGCCCACCACCATGGCACGGGCTGCTGTGGCTTGACGGGGAAACGTCAACTCCTGGCCGGCGCTCCGTCGGCCAGGAGAGGCTCAGCACTCGATGATGTTCACCGCGAGCCCGCCCCGGGCCGTCTCCTTGTACTTGACGGACATGTCGGCGCCGGTGTCCTTCATCGTCTTGATGACCTTGTCCAGGGACACCTTGTGGGAGCCGTCGCCGCGCATCGCCATGCGGGCGGCCGTGACGGCCTTGACCGCGGCCATGCCGTTGCGCTCGATGCAGGGGATCTGGACCAGCCCGCCGACCGGGTCGCAGGTGAGGCCGAGGTTGTGCTCCATGCCGATCTCCGCGGCGTTCTCCACCTGCTCGGGCGAGCCGCCGAGGACCTCCGCGAGGGCGCCCGCCGCCATGGAGCAGGCGGAGCCGACCTCGCCCTGGCAGCCGACCTCGGCGCCGGAGATGGAGGCGTTCTCCTTGAACAGCATGCCGATCGCGCCCGCGGCGAGCAGGAAGCGGACCACGCCCTCCTCGTCGGCGCCCGGCACGAAGTTCATGTAGTAGTGCAGGACCGCCGGGATGATGCCGGCGGCGCCGTTCGTCGGGGCGGTGACGACCCGGCCGCCCGCCGCGTTCTCCTCGTTCACGGCCATGGCGTAGAGGGTGATCCACTCCATCGACAGGGCCAGCGGGTCGCCCTCGGAGCGCAGCTTGCGCGCGGTGTTCGCGGCCCGGCGGCGCACCTTGAGACCGCCCGGCAGGATGCCCTCCTGGGACAGTCCGCGCGCCACGCAGTCCCGCATGACCTGCCAGATCTCCAGCAGGCCCTCGCGGATCTCCTCCTCGGAGCGCCAGGCCCGCTCGTTCTCCAGCATCAGCGCCGAGATGGACAGGCCCGTCTCCTCGGTGAGGCGCAGCAGCTCGTCGCCCGTGCGGAAGGGGTACTTGAGCACGGTGTCGTCGAGCTTGATCCGGTCCGCCCCGACCGCGTCCTCGTCGACGACGAACCCGCCGCCGACCGAGTAGTACGTCTTCGTCATGAGCTCCGCGCCGGAGGCGTCGTACGCCCACAGCGTCATGCCGTTGGCGTGGTACGGCAGCGCCTTGCGGCGGTGCAGGACCATGTCGTCGTCGAAGGAGAACGCGACCTCGTGCTCGCCCAGCAGGTTCAGCCTGCCGCCGGCCTTGATCGCCTCCACCCGCTCGTCGGCACTCCCCACGTCCACGGTGCGCGGGGAGTCGCCCTCCAGGCCGAGCAGCACCGCCTTGGGCGTTCCGTGGCCGTGCCCGGTCGCGCCGAGCGAACCGTACAGTTCCGCGCGGACCTTGGCCGTCGGTGCCAGCAGCTCCTCGTTGCGCAGCCGCCGGGCGAACATCCGGGCCGCCCGCATCGGGCCGACGGTGTGGGAGCTGGACGGGCCGATGCCGATCGAGAACAGGTCGAAGACCGAGATGGCCACGGGGGGAACTCCTGACTACGGGGGTGGTGCCAAAGGGGTGGGGTGCCGCGCCCGCTTGTGGCCGGCGCGGCCCCCGAAAGGTTTCTTCGCGGCCGTTGTCCGCCGCTTGTGGTGCTGTGCCGGTTACTTGGTGAGAGCCGGGTACAGCGGGTGCCGGTCGGCCAGGGCCTTCACCCGAGCCTTGAGGGCATCCGCGTCGTACGACGGCTTCAGCGCCTCGGCGATGACGTCCGCGACCTCGGCGAAGTCCTCGGCCCCGAAGCCGCGGGTGGCCAGGGCCGGGGTGCCGATCCGCAGACCGGACGTCACCATCGGCGGACGCGGGTCGTTCGGGATCGCGTTCCGGTTGACGGTGATGCCCACCTCGTGGAGGCGGTCCTCGGCCTGCTGGCCGTCCAGCTCCGAGTGGCGCAGGTCGACCAGGACGAGGTGCACGTCCGTGCCGCCGGACAGGACGTCCACGCCCACGGCCCGGACGTCGTCCTTCACCAGACGCTCGGCCAGGATGCGGGCACCCTCCAGCGTACGGCGCTGGCGCTCCTTGAAGTCGTCCGAGGCGGCGACCTTGAAGGCGACGGCCTTGGCGGCGATCACATGCTCCAGCGGACCACCCTGCTGACCGGGGAAGACGGCGGAGTTGATCTTCTTGGCCAGTTCGGCCGTGGAGAGGATCACACCGCCGCGCGGGCCGCCGAGGGTCTTGTGGGTCGTGGTGGTGACCACGTGCGCGTGCGGCACCGGGTTGGGGTGCAGCCCGGCCGCGACCAGCCCGGCGAAGTGGGCCATGTCGACCATCAGGTACGCGCCGACCTCGTCCGCGATGCGGCGGAACTCGGCGAAGTCCAGCTGCCGCGGGTACGCCGACCAGCCGGCCACGATCAGCTTCGGCCTGGACTCCTTGGCGAGGCGCTCGACCTCGGCCATGTCGACCCGGCCGTCGTCGCCCACGTGGTAGGCGACGACGTCGTAGAGCTTGCCGGAGAAGTTGATCTTCATGCCGTGGGTCAGGTGACCACCGTGGGCGAGGTTCAGGCCCATGATGGTGTCGCCCGGCTTGAGCAGCGCGAACATCGCGGCCGCGTTGGCCTGGGCGCCCGAGTGCGGCTGCACGTTGGCGTGCTCGGCGCCGAACAGCTCCTTGACCCGGTCGATGGCGATCTGCTCGACCACGTCGACGTGCTCGCAGCCGCCGTAGTAGCGGCGGCCCGGGTACCCCTCGGCGTACTTGTTGGTGAGGACCGAGCCCTGCGCCTCCATGACCGCGACCGGGGCGAAGTTCTCCGAGGCGATCATCTCCAGCGTGGACTGCTGGCGGTGCAGCTCGGCGTCGACCGCGGCGGCCACGGCCGGGTCGAGCTCGTGCAGGGGTGTGTTCAGGACGGACATACGGCTACGACTCCTCAGCCCGCGGAGAACGCGGTGTACTCGTCGGCGGAGAGCAGGTCGCCCGGCTCGTCCGTGATCCGCACCTTGAACAGCCAGCCGCCCTCGAAGGGGGCCGAGTTCACCAGCGACGGGTCGTTGACGACGTCCTCGTTGACCTCGGTGACCTCACCGGAGACCGGCGAGTACAGGTCGGACACCGACTTGGTCGACTCCAGCTCGCCGCAGGTCTCGCCGGCGGACACGGTGTCACCGACCTCGGGAAGCTGGACGAACACGACATCGCCGAGGGCGTTGGCCGCGTGCTCCGTGATGCCGACCGTCGACACGCCGTCCTCGGCGGCCGACAGCCACTCGTGCTCCTTGCTGTAACGCAGCTCAGTGGGGTTGCTCATGGCCTGAATTCTCCTGTACGCGCGGGAGTGGTGTGGAAGGGGGGACTGCTGATGAGCCGGTGCGACGGTGGCCGGGCCGCGGGTGGCGGCCTCTGGCCAGTGTCTACTTCTGCCGCTTGTAGAACGGCAGCGCCACGACCTCGTACGGCTCGTGACTGCCCCGGATGTCCACGCCCACGCCGGCCGTGCCGGGCGCGGCGTGCGCGGCGTCGACGTACGCCATCGCGATCGGCTTGCCGAGGGTGGGGGAGGGGGCGCCCGAGGTGACCTCGCCGATCACCTCGCCGCCGGCGACGACCGCGTACCCGGCGCGCGGGACGCGACGGCCCTCGGCGACCAGGCCGACCAGCACGCGCGGCGGCTGGGACTCGGCCCGGGCGGCGGCCTCGCGCAGGGCCTCACGCCCGACGAAGTCGCCCTCCTTCTCGAACTTCACCACGCGGCCGAGACCGGCGTCGAAGGGCGTCAGGGAGGTGGTCAGCTCATGCCCGTACAGCGGCATGCCGGCCTCCAGGCGCAGCGTGTCGCGGCAGGACAGCCCGCACGGGACCAGCCCGGCGCCCTCACCGGCCTTGGTCAGGGCCTGCCACAGCTCGACGGCGTGCTCCGGCTTCACGAACAGCTCGAAGCCGTCCTCACCGGTGTAGCCGGTACGGGCGATCAGGGCCGGGACACCCGCGACCGTGCCGGGCAGCCCGGCGTAGTACTTCAGCCCGTCGAGGTCGGCGTCGGTCAGGGACTTCAGGATCCCGGGCGACTCGGGTCCCTGGACGGCGATCAGCGCGTAGGCGTCCCGGTCGTCGCGCACCTCGGCGTCGAAGCCGGCGGCGCGCTCGGTCAGCGCGTCCAGGACGACCTGGGCGTTGGAGGCGTTGGCGACGACCATGAACTCGGGGGCCTCGGTCTCGCCCAGCCGGTAGACGATCAGGTCGTCGAGGATGCCGCCGTCGGCCCGGCAGATCATGGTGTAGCGCGCGCGGCCCGGCTTCACACCGCCGATGTTGCCCACGAGGGCGTAGTCGAGCAGGGCGGCGGCCTGCGGTCCGGTGACGGTGATCTCGCCCATGTGGGAGAGGTCGAACAGCCCGGCCCTCGTGCGCACGGCGATGTGCTCGTCGCGCTCGGAGCCGTAGCGCAGGGGCATGTCCCAGCCGGCGAAGTCGGTCATCGTCGCGCCGAGCGAACGATGCAGGGCATCGAGCGCGGTGTGACGGAGTTCTCCTGTACTGCTCACGGTCGGTCGTCTCCCAGGGCGATGACGGGGCGAGGTCGTTCCTCCCCATCTGTCATCGGAACCTGAGAGGTTCGCCATGACCGCACGGGTCCATGGCTTGCACCTTGGGTGGAGCCGCTGTCGCAGCGGCCCGCTTTTCAGATGTGCCTCGCCCGCGCGGTAACGGGGCCTGAGAGATTCAAGGGAGGGACTTGCTCCTTCGGCGCCCCAGCGTCAGCGGTGCTGGGAACTCTCCCGCGCGGATTCAAACGGCCGGTATGCAGTTGGCGGGCACATCATTGCACGCATCCTTCCGGCGCGGCAGGGGGACCTTTCACAGGGAGTGCACGAGTCCCGCCCCCGCAGTGCCGCGACCTGTAGCAGCCCTGTTGCAGGACGCGAACGTAAATGAGAGGCCTGCGGCATTACCTTCTCTTTACACTCGGCGGGGATGGGACTCCGTACCTGGCCCCAGGGGAGGACATCACGGTGAACAGGACCACCGCGTACGCGACGACGGGCATCGCGCTGCCCGAGCAGCCGGCCGCCGCTCCGGTCCGGGCGGTCCGCGCCCCGGCTCCGGCGCCGGCGCCGGTCGTCCGCGATCTGCGCGGCCGTGCCGGGCGCGGCCCGCGCGCGTTGCTGTTCGGCCCCCGCGACCTCGTCGTGGTCACGGGTCTGCCCGGCAGCGGCAAGTCCACGCTGATGCGGCGCACGGTGCCGGGCCGGCGCATCGACTCCCAGGACGCCCGCGACCGCTGGGAGCGCCGCGTGCCGCGCGCCCTGCCGTACGCGCTCTACCGCCCGCTCGTCCGGCTCGCCCACTACGCCGGGCTGCGCCGCGCCCTGCGCACGGGTGAGGGCGTCGTCGTGCACGACTGCGGCACCCAGGCCTGGGTCCGCCGCTGGCTGGCCCGCGAGGCCCGCCGCCGGGGCGGCACGCTGCACCTGCTGATCCTGGACGTCACCCCCGAGCAGGCCCTGGCCGGCCAGCGCGACCGGGGGCGCGGCGTCACGCGGTACGCGTTCCTGCGCCACCGCGCGGCGAGCACCCGGCTGCTGCGCGCGGTGGAGCGCGGGGAGCTCCCCGCGGGCTGCGGCTCGGCCGTCCTCGCCGACCGGGACACGGCGAACGCCCTGCGCCGAATCGGCTTCACCGGCCGCTGAGAAGACAGAACCGGCCGCACCGGCCGTGGAGCCACCGGGCCGCCGACAACAGCCCGCACCAGCCGCCCGGGCCGGACCTGCCGACCGGATCGCGCTCAGCCGGAAGGCCGGCCCGAACAGCGGGCCGCGTGGCATCGGCGCGCGGGGGCTGGAGGGTAGCGGCTCGGTCCGGACCGTTGATCGACTCCGGACCGGCCGGCTGATCCGCCCCGGACGGCCGACGAGGCCGGTCCGCCGTCGATCGCCGGGCCTCCCGGCCGAACCCCGGGTCGGCCGCGGGCCCGACCGGGACCGGCGTCCAGGGCGCGGTCTGCCGACTCGTTCCGGGCCGGCGTCGGCCCGGCCCGCTGACCGGGACCGGTCCGCTGACTCGATCCGGCCCGGTCCGCTGTCGATCGCCGGGCCTCCCGGCCGAACCTCGGTTCGGCCGCGGGCGCAACCGGGACCGGCGTCCAAGGGCCCAGTCTGCTGCCGGCGTGCTCCGGGCCGGCGTCGCACCCGGCCCGCTGACCCGGCCCGGCCCGCTGACCCGGCCCGGCCCGCCGATCCGGCCCGGCGCGCCGACCCGCCCCGGCCGGTCCGAGGACCGGCCCGGCCCGCGGCCGGGCCTTCGTATCTTCGAGCCGTTAGCCTTTTGAGCCACAGCAGTGGTTCCAGGCAGGCGGTAGGCAGATGGACTTCCCGGCGGACTTCTCCGCGGACTTTCCGGCGCGGACGCAGACCCACCCGCACGGCGGTTGGCCCGGCAACGAGCTGGAGGAGGTGCTCTCGGCCTCCCTCGGCGCCGGTCCGGCGGCCGGCGGGCGGATCGTCGAGGTGCTCGGCCGGAGCTTCGTGTGGATCCCGCTGCCCAACGGCGGCGGTCCGCACAGCGGCCCCCTCGACCTGCCCGGCATCGAGATCGACGGCCAGGCGTTCGTGCCGGTGTTCAGCTCCGAGGAGCAGTTCCGCCAGGTCGTCGGCGCGCACATGTCGTACACCATCGCGCCCGCCGTGGAGTTCGCCCGCGGCCTGCCCCCGCACGCGGGGATGGTGATCAACCCGGGCGGTGTGGTGGGCATCCCGCTCCCGCCGGCCGCCGTGGCGGAGGTGTGCCGGGCCGGGCGGACCCCGCTGGACGGCCCCGCGAGCGGCGGCCGGGTCCGCCTCTTCGAGCCCGACTGGAAGGACGACCCGGTGGACTTCCTGGCCGCCGCGTCCGCCGAGTTCGAGGCCACTGGCGTCGTCGTCACGGCCCGCCGCTGCCTCGCCGTCATCGAGACCGCCGAGCCCGTGATGTTCGTGGGCGTCGAACTCTCCCAGTGGGAGGGCGACCTGCGCGCGCTCCCCCTGGAGGCCCTCACCCGGGCCGTCACCGCCGTCCCGGCCCCCTGGCAGGTCAACCTGGTGCTCCTGGACGTGACGGAGGACCCGGTGGGCGCCTGGATGAGGGAACGGGTCCGGCCCTTCTACCAGCGGTAGGCCGGCCGTCCGAGGCGCGCCGGGCCGTGTCGTCGTGCGACCGCGCCGCCCGGGCGCGCTCCACCACCCGCCACCCGCGGGCCGTACCCGCCCGACGGCACCAGTCCCCGGGGCCGGTCACGGGCTTAAGCTAGGGCACCGTCGAGGTGTTGTACGAAGGGGCGGTAAAGGTGAGCGCGAGCGGCACGGCCGCGGCCGGACAGGTCGAGCACATGCTGCGCCAGGTCACGCCCGGGCGTTACGACGCCTACGAGGCACTCCTGCGCGCGCTCGCGACCCCGCACAGCGGCCAGGTCTGGATGCTCCTGTGGCACGGGCAGGCCGGCTCGCCCGACGCCCAGTACGGGAACATGGACGTCGACGGGTTCGGCTACGCCCCGTGTGTGACCTCCGCCCAGGAGCTCTCCGCCAGCGGCTGGAACCGCTCGTACGAGGTGGTCGACGGGATCGACGTCGCCCGCGCCCTCTACCCCGACCACTTCGGCCTCTGGCTCAACCCGCACGCACCCGGCGGCGGCGTCGGCATCCCCTGGCTCGACCTGCGCAGAATCGCCACGGGCCTGGACCGCCAGCCCGCCGGCCCGCTGCGGCTGTCCGAACCCGCCATCGAGATCCCGCAGTTCTACGCCCTGCTCGCGCAGAACGCCCACCGCACCCCGGCCGTCCGCTCCCTGCGCCGCGCCTGGGTGCAGCCCGCGCTCGGGGCGCCGTACCTCGCCATCGGACTGGACGTGTACGACACCTCTCCTCCGGCGGTGGACTCCGTGCGCGCGATGATGCAGCAGTCCCTCGGCGCCGTGCCCGACGGGCTGCCGGTGTCGACCGTCGCCATGTCCGACGAGCACGACCCGGTCGCCATGTGGCTGCGGGCGAAGGCCCGCCCCTTCTACGACCGCGAGGCGCACGCCACGGCCCCCGTCCAGGCCCCGGCCTCCGGCTACGGATACCCTCCGGCCCCGGGCAGGTACTGACACCTCGCCCTCCCGCCCGCCTCCCCCTTCGAGTGGGGCCCGGCGCGTCTCCGCGAGTGGGACCCGGGCGCGTCTCCGCGCGTAGATAGAGGATGAAACGCCTAGTCTGCGTAAAGTGCCCCGATTCATCCGCGACCGTTCCGCGCTACCCGCCGTCCGGATAACGGAACCCCGCAGACAGCATCACGTTTACGCATCCTTTCATCGCCAAGTCTGGCAACGAAACGCTGAAGCGTTGAAGACTCCCGGCACCAGGGGAGTTTCGCCCCTGTGTACGACGGACTGATCACGCCGCCACAGCGGAAATGCGCGGGCCGGCCACCGCCGGTTGAGAAGAGGGGTCCCTGCCTGATGACGGCACCACTGCACGAGCCGACCGCGGAAGCCGCTCCGAGTGCGGCCGAAGAGGCGGCAGTCGTCGGCGTCGATGCGAAAGCCGTACAGGGTCGTTCTCTGGGCCGCATCGCCTGGGAGCGCCTGAAGCGGGACAAGCTCGCGCTTGCGGGCGGAATCATGGTGCTCGTGCTCATCGCGATCGCCCTGCTCGCGCCGGTCATCACGAGCCTGGTGGGCCAGGACCCCGAGGCGCACCACGAAGATCTGATCGACCCGCTGTTCGGCACCCCCACAGGGGCACTGGGCGGCATCAGCGGTGAGCACCTGCTGGGTGTCGAGCCGGTGAGCGGTCGCGACATCTTCGCCCGCATCATCTACGGCGCCCAGATCTCGCTCCTCGTCGGCTTCCTGTCGGCGATCGTCGCCGTCGTGATCGGCACCGTCGTGGGCGTCCTGGCCGGGTTCTTCGGTGGCTGGGTCGACTCCGTCATCAGCCGTGTGATGGACGGCCTGCTGGCCTTCCCGCAGCTGCTGTTCATCATCGCCCTGGTCTCCGTCATGCCGAACCAGATGCTGGGTCTGACCGGCACCGGCGTGCGCCTGTTCGTGATGATCCTGGTCATCGGCTTCTTCGGCTGGCCCTACATCGGACGCGTGGTGCGCGGTCAGACCCTCTCGCTGCGCGAGCGGGAGTACGTCGAGGCGGCCCGGTCGCTCGGCGCCGGGCGGTTCTACATCCTCTTCAAGGAACTGCTGCCCAACCTGGTCGCGCCGATCATCGTGTACACGACGATGATGATCCCCACCAACATCCTCACCGAGGCGGCACTCAGCTTCCTGGGCGTGGGCGTCAAGCCGCCCACGGCCTCCTGGGGGCAGATGCTTTCGAGCGCGATCGACTACTACGACTCGGACCCCATGTACATGGTGGTCCCGGGCGTGGCGATCTTCATCACCGTTCTCGCCTTCAATCTCTTCGGCGACGGCGTGCGTGACGCGCTCGACCCGAAGGGCTCCCGCTGAACTGCCGTACGAACAGCGACCCGTGACACCTGGCACGGCGTCTCTCATCTAATCCGGAGGATCCGAGATCGTGACTACCCAACGCACCTCAGGGCGGCGCAAGCAGGCCATGGCCGCTGCGGCCGTGGTCGCCGCACTGCTGACCACGGCGGCGTGCGGCGGCGGCAAGGACAACGAGGGGTCGAAGGGCGGGGCGGCCGGCTTCGACGCCGCGAACAACAAGGTCGCCCAGGCCTCCCTCGCGAAGAAGGGCGGCACGCTGAAGTTCGCCGGGGCCCAGGACGCCGACTCGTGGGACACCACGCGCGGCTACTACGGCTTCATGTGGAACTTCTCCCGCTACTACAGCCGTCAGCTCGTCACGAGCAAGACGGAGCCGGGCAAGGCGGGTACCGAGCTGACCCCCGACCTCGCCAGCGGGCTCGCCAAGATCTCGGACGACGGCAAGACCTACACGTACACCCTGCGTGACGGCATCACCTGGGAGGACGGCAAGCCGATCACCTCCAAGGACGTCAAGTACGGCATCGAGCGGGTCTGGGCGCAGGACGTGCTGTCCGGTGGCCCGGTCTACCTGAAGGACGTGCTCGACCCCAAGGGCGAGTACAAGGGTCCCTACAAGGACAAGTCCGCGGACAAGCTGGGCCTGAAGGCCATCGAGACGCCGGACGACAAGACCATCGTCTTCAAGCTGCCCCAGGCCAACTCGGACTTCGAGGAGATGCTGGCCCTGACCTCGGCGTCCCCGGTCCGCCAGGACAAGGACACCAAGTCCAAGTACGGCCTGCACCCGTTCTCCTCCGGTCCGTACAAGTTCGAGTCGTACAACCCGGGCAAGGACCTGACGCTGGTCCGCAACACCGAGTGGAAGCAGGCCTCGGACCCGATCCGCAAGGCTTACCCGGACAAGATCACCGTCAAGTTCTTCTCCAACGCCAACGACATGGACGCGCGCCTGATCGCGGGCGACTACGACCTGGACATCAACCAGACCGGCATGTCGCCGCAGGGCCGCACCACCGCCCTGAAGCAGCACAAGGGCAACCTGGACAACCCGGTCTCCGGCTACATCCGTTACGCGGTCTTCCCGCAGACGGTGAAGCCGTTCGACAACATCGAGTGCCGCAAGGCCGTGATCTACGGCGCCGACCACGTGTCGCTGCAGACCGCGCGCGGCGGCCCGGTCGCCGGTGGTGACATCGGCACCAACATGCTGCCGCCGGCCGTCCCGGGCTCCGAGGGCCAGAAGTACGACCCGTACGAGCTCGCGGGGGCCAACAAGAAGGGCAACATCGCCAAGGCCAAGGAAGCGCTCAAGGCCTGCGGTCAGCCCAACGGCTTCAAGACCACCATCGCGGTCCGCAACAACAAGCCGGCCGAGGTGGCCACCGCCGAGTCCCTCCAGGCGTCGCTGAAGAAGGTCGGCATCACCGTCGACATCGACCAGTACGACGGCTCGCAGAGCTCCGGCATCATCGGCAGCCCCTCGAACGTGAAGAAGAAGGGCTACGGCATCATCATCATGGGCTGGGGCCCGGACTTCCCGTCCGTGCAGGGCTACGGCCTCCCGCTGTGGGACAGCAGCTACATCCTCGAGAGTGGCAACAACAACTTCGCCATGATCAAGGACAAGACGATCGACGGTCTGTTCGACAAGTACGTCACCACGCTGGACGACGCGGGGAAGACCAAGATCGCCTCGGAGATCAACCACAAGGTGATGGAGGGCGGCTACTACCTGCCCTTCGTCTTCGAGAAGTTCATCAACTGGCGTTCCAACCGTCTGGCCAACGTCTACACGACGGACGCGTACAGCGGCATGTACGACTTCGTCAACCTCGGCCTGAAGTCCGCGAAGTAACCGGCACACCCGCCGTACGGCACGAAAGGCAGGTGAAGGCCGGCGCGGCGTGACCTCGGGCCATCGGAAGACCTCCGGTGGCCCGAGGTCCGCGGCGGGCCGAGATCTGTGCTCGCTTACCTGATCAGGCGGCTGTTCGCCGCCGTAGTGATGCTCGCAGTCATCATCATGGTGGTCTTCGGCATCTTCTTCCTCGTCCCCAAGTGGGCGGGCGTCGACATCGCCAGCAGCTTCGTGGGCAAGCAGGCCGACCCGGCTGCCGTCGAGGCCGTGCGGCAGAAGCTGGGGCTGGGCGACCCGATCTACGCCCAGGTCTGGGAGTTCTTCAAGGGCATCTTCGTGGGCCGTACGTACGCGGGCGGCGGCGACGTCACCCACTGCGCCGCGCCGTGCTTCGGTTACTCCTTCCGCAGCGAACAGGCCATCTGGCCGGTGCTGACCGACCGCTTCCCGGTGACCCTGGGTCTCGCGCTCGGCGCGGCCGTGCTGTGGCTGGTGCTCGGTGTCACGGCGGGTGTCCTGTCCGCGCTCAAGCGGGGAACGCTGTGGGACCGCAGCGCGATGGTCGTCGCCCTCGCGGGTGTCTCGCTCCCCATCTACTTCACCGGTCTGCTGAGCCTGGCGATCTTCTCCTACGGTCTCGGCTGGATCAACGCGGAGTACGTGCCCCTCGACGAGAGCTTCACCGGCTGGCTCGGCGGCATGATCCTCCCGTGGGTCACCCTGGCGTTCCTGTACGCCGCGATGTACGCCCGGATCACCCGCGCCACCATGCTGGAGATCCTCGGCGAGGACTACATCCGCACCGCCCGCGCCAAGGGCATGCGTGAACAGGTCGTCATCCGCAAGCACGCCATGCGCTCGACGATGACGCCCATCCTGACCATGCTCGGCATGGACCTCGGCGCCCTCATCGGCGGCGCCATCCTGACCGAGACCACGTTCAGCCTGCCCGGTCTGGGCCAGGCCGTGCTCAACGCGATCAAGAATCAGGACCTGCCCATCATTCTGGGCGTCACCCTGATCACCTCCGTCGCGGTGCTCATCGCCAACCTCGTGGTGGACGTGCTGTACGCCGTGATCGACCCCCGGGTGAGGCTCGCATGACCGAACTCAACAAGACCTCAGCGGCCGTGGGCGAGCCCACGAGCGACTCGTCGGCGCCGACCTCCTTCCTGGACGTGCGCGACCTGAAGGTGCACTTCCCGACCGACGACGGCCTCGTGAAGTCCGTGGACGGGCTGAGCTTCCGGCTGGAGAAGGGCAAGACCCTCGGCATCGTGGGCGAGTCCGGCTCCGGCAAGTCGGTGACCTCGCTCGGCATCATGGGCCTGCACACCGCCGGCCAGTACGGCAAGCGCAAGGCGCAGATCTCCGGCGAGATCTGGCTGGACGGCACCGAGCTGCTGTCCGCGGACCCCGATCACGTCCGCCGGCTGCGCGGGCGCGAGATGGCGATGATCTTCCAGGACCCGCTGTCCGCGCTGCACCCGTACTACACGATCGGCCAGCAGATCGTGGAGGCGTACCGGATCCACAACGACGTCAGCAAGAAGATCGCCCGCCGCCGGGCGGTCGAGATGCTCGACCGCGTGGGGATCCCGCAGCCGGACAAGCGCGTCGACAGCTACCCGCACGAGTTCTCCGGCGGTATGCGCCAGCGCGCGATGATCGCGATGTCGCTCGTCAACAACCCCGAGCTGCTCATCGCGGACGAGCCGACGACCGCCCTGGACGTGACCGTCCAGGCGCAGATCCTCGACCTGATCCGGGATCTGCAGAAGGAGTTCGGCTCCGCGGTCATCATCATCACCCACGACCTGGGGGTCGTCGCCGAGCTCGCCGACGACATCCTCGTGATGTACGGGGGCCGCTGCGTCGAACGGGGACCGGCCGAGCAGGTGTTCTACGAGCCCCGCCACCCCTACACCTGGGGTCTGCTCGGCTCGATGCCGCGTCTCGACCGCGATCAGCAGGAGCGCCTCATCCCGGTCAAGGGTTCGCCGCCCTCCCTGATCAACGTCCCGTCCGGCTGCGCCTTCAACCCGCGCTGCCCGTACGCCGACGTCCCCAAGGACAACGTCACCCGCACGGTCCGTCCCGAGCTGACCGAGGTCGGAAGCCAGCACTGGGCCGCCTGCCACATGACCAGGGAGCAGCGGGAGCGCATCTGGACCGAAGAGATTGCGCCGAAGCTGTGAGCGAGAACTCCAAGGACACCGCTGTGACCACTCCCGCCGCAAGCGACGGCACCGAGGCGAATGCGTCCGGCACGGCCACCCTCACCAAGGACGCCGCCGCCGGTGACATCCTGCTGAAGGTGACCGGGCTGCAGAAGCACTTCCCGATCCGCAAGGGCCTGCTCCAGCGGCAGGTCGGCGCGGTGCGCGCGGTCGACGGCGTCGACTTCGAGGTCAGGGCCGGTGAAACCCTCGGTGTCGTGGGCGAGTCGGGCTGTGGCAAGTCGACGATGGGCCGGCTGATCACCCGGTTGCTCGAGCCCACCGCCGGCCAGGTCGAGTTCGAGGGCCGGGACATCACGCACCTCGGTGTGGGCGGCATGCGCCCGCTCCGCAGGGACGTGCAGATGATCTTCCAGGACCCGTACTCCTCGCTGAACCCGCGCCACACCATCGGCACGATCGTCGGCGCCCCGTTCAAGCTCCAGGGGGTCACGCCCGAGGGCGGCGTCAAGAAGGAAGTGCAGCGGCTGCTTCAGGTCGTGGGCCTCAACCCCGAGCACTACAACCGCTACCCGCACGAGTTCTCCGGCGGCCAGCGCCAGCGCATCGGCATCGCCCGCGCGCTCGCGCTCAACCCGAAGCTCGTCGTGGCCGACGAGCCGGTCTCCGCGCTCGACGTGTCGATCCAGGCCCAGGTCGTCAACCTGCTCGACGACCTCCAGCAGGAACTCGGCCTGACGTATGTGATCATCGCGCACGACCTGTCGGTCGTCCGGCACGTCTCGGACCGGATCGCGGTGATGTATCTCGGCAAGATCGTGGAGCTGGCCGACCGTGACCTGCTCTACAAGACGCCGATGCACCCGTACACCAAGGCGCTGATGTCGGCGGTGCCGATCCCTGACCCGAGGCGGAAGAACGCCAAGAGCGAGCGGATCCTGCTCAAGGGCGACGTGCCCTCGCCCATCGCCCCGCCGAGCGGCTGCCGCTTCCACACCCGGTGCTGGAAGGCCACGCAGATCTGCAAGACGACCGAGCCGCCGCTGAAGGAACTGCGTCCCGGTCAGCGGGTGGCCTGCCACCACCCGGAGAACTTCGAGGACCAGGCCCCGCAGGACACGGTGCTGCTGACGGCCGCCAAGGAAGCGGCGGAGCTGGTGGCCGACGAGGTGCTGGCCGAGTCGGCGCAGACGTCGGCGGCGGTGGCCGGGGCGGTCGAGGGCAAGCCCGCGGACGGGACCTCGTCGGGTGCCGCCACAGCGAAGGAAACGGACGAACCGGCCTCGGGAGACAAGCCGGCCTGACAGCCGGGCCATACCCGCGGACCATGCCGGACAGACGGGAGGACCCCGCCTGTCCGGCATTCGCGTGCCGTTCCTTTGCCCGGGAGCGCGGTCCGACCCCGCTGTGTCGCGGCCGGGGTGGGCCGCCCGTGAGCGGTGAGCGAGTATGTCCGGGTGCTCCAGCAACTCTTCAGCCCGTCCGTCCAGCACACGCTCGACCTGATCGGCATCTTCGTCTTCGCCATCTCCGGTGCCCTGCTGGCCGTGCGCAAGAACTTCGACGTGTTCGGCATGGCCGTCCTCGCCGAGGTCACCGCACTGGGCGGAGGCCTGTTCCGTGACCTGGTCATCGGTGCCGTGCCGCCCGCCGCGTTCACGGACCTGGGGTACTTCCTCACCCCGCTGCTCGCCACCCTCCTGGTCTTCTTCCTGCACCCCCAGGTGGAGCGCATCCAGGTCGCGGTGAACGTCTTCGACGCGGCGGGCCTCGGCCTGTTCTGCGTGGCCGGCACGACCAAGGCGTACGAGTACGGGCTCGGTCTAACCGCCTCCGCCGGGCTCGGGCTGACCACGGCCGTGGGCGGCGGTGTGCTGCGGGACGTCCTCGCCAACGAGGTGCCCTCGCTGCTGCGCTGGGACCGGGACCTGTACGCCGTCCCGGCGATCGTCGGCTCCGCCCTGGCCGCCCTGTGCATCCGCTACGACACCCTGAACCCGCTCACCAGCTCCCTCGCGGTGGTCACCGCCTTCGTACTGCGGCTGCTCGCGATGCGGTACCACTGGCGAGCTCCGCGGGCGTGGCACCGGCGGTCGACGGTGAGCGAGGAGGAGCAGCCGGTCCTGCCGTGACGCGGGCGCCCATCTCCTCGGTCAGCCAGCGGAACGCGGGGACGACCTGCGGCCGCCACAGCGCCATGTTGTGGCCGCCCGCGCTCTTGGGGATGTACACCACGTGCACGGTCGTCGGTGCCTTCGCGCTCTGTTCCAATGCCACGGCGGCCTCGTAGCCGTCGTGCGGCTGGCCGGAGAGGTACAGCGCGATCCGCGGCGGGACCGGCGCCCTGCGCAGCATCAGGTACGGGTTGTTCTCGGAGCGCAGGGTCCGGCTCTGCGCGGTGAGCGAGTCGCGTTCGCCGATCGGGTCGTTGTAGCCGGACATGCTGACGGCGGCCCGGTAGCGGTCCGGGTGGGCGATGGCGAGCCGGGTCGCACAGTGCGCCCCGGCCGAGTAGCCGGCGACGGCCCAGCCCCGCGGGGCCGCCTGGGCACGGAAGTTGTCCATGACCATCTTCGGCACGTCGACGCTCAGCCAGGTGTCGGCGTCGACCGTGCCCGGGATGTTGGCGCAGCCGGTGTCGACCCCGGCCAGCAGGTTGGTGCGGGGCGCGACCAGGATGAACGGGGCCACCTGCCCGTCGCGCATCAGCGGCTCCAGCTGCTCGTGCGCGTGCAGCGAGCCGAACCACGCCTTCGCGGAGCCGGGGTAGCCGGGCAGCAGTTCCACGACCGGGAACTTCCGGTGGCGGTAGGCCGGTTCGCCGTACTGCGGGGGCAGCCAGACGTAGACCTCGGCGTTCACACCCGACACCCGGCCCTTGAGCTGGGTCACCCGCACCCCGCCGGCCGCGCCCATCCCGGGCCCGGTGGCGGGCTCGAAGGTCTGGCGCACCTTGGGCAGCCGCTTGAGCGAGATGCCGCCGGTGCCGTCGGTGCCCAGATTCGCCGCCTGCTGCACATGGTCGCCGGTGCCGAGCAGGTCGGCCCAGTTGTCGTACAGGTTGTTGGCGTTGTTGACCAGTGTGAAGACCAGGGCCACGGCCGTGCCTTGCGCGAACAGCAGCATCGACGCCCGGGCGACGGCCCGCAGGAAACGGGGCCCGCGGATGCGCGACCACAGCAGCAGCGGCACCACGAGCGCGGCGACGGACAGTACGACCAGCGTGCAGAGGAACGGTGTCCCGGTGAGGCTCATGCCCCTACAGAGGACGGAAAGGGTCCGGGGGTTTACGGACGAGTCGGACACTTACCGAGAAATTGCCCGCGTCTCACCCAGGTCTGACCCGGGGTGGGGCGTAGGGCGGGGCGTGAGGTGCGACTGTGGAAAGCTACCGCTTAGTAGCTAGTTCTTGTACTGTTCAGCCATGCCAGAAGCAGCCACCGCCCCGGCCGCCCGGGCCACGATCGGCGACAGCGAGTTCGACCGCGACACCGCGCTCACCCGCCGCGCGCCGGGCGTCTACGACATCGACCTCTCCGCCGGCTGGACGATCATCAGCGCCGTCAACGGCGGCTACCTGCTGGCCGTCCTCGGCCGCGCCCTCGCCGACGCCCTGCCGCACGCCGACCCCTTCACGATCTCGGCGCACTACCTGACCGCGTCCCAGCCCGGCCCCGCCGTCGTCCGCACGGACGTCGTCCGCACCGGCCGCACCCTGTCGACCGGCCAGGCCTCCCTCTTCCAGCATGACGACGAGGGCCGCGAGGTGGAACGCATCCGCGTCCTCGCCTCCTACGGCGACCTGGACGCCCTGCCCGACGACGTCCGTACGACGGCCCGCCCGCCCGCGATCCCGCCGCTGGAGCACTGCTTCGGCCCCGAGGACGGGCCCGCCCCCGTCGACGGCAGCTCCGCGATCACCGAGCGCCTGATGCTCAAGCTCGACCCGTCCACGCTCGGCTGGGCCCTCGGGCAGCCCTCGGGCAAGGGCGAGATGCGGGCCTGGTTCGGCCTGAAGGACGGGCGCGACCCCGACCCGCTCTCCCTGCTGCTCGCGGTCGACGCCCTGCCGCCCACCGCCTTCGAGCTCGGGCTCAAGGGCTGGGTGCCGACCATCGAGCTGACCGTGCACGTCCGCTGCCGCCCGGCGCCGGGCCCGCTGCGGGTGTCGATCACAACGCGCAACCTCGCCGGCGGCTTCCTGGAGGAGGACGCCGAGGTGTGGGACAGCGAGGACCGGCTGGTGGCGCAGTCCCGGCAGTTGGCGCGGGTCCGGCTGAGCTGAACTCCGCCCGGCTGACAGGCAGGTCACAGGGCGGCCCCAAGGAAGGCCCAGACGGCGCTGGTTGAGTACGCGCCTCAGGACTCCCTCATCTTCCCTGGAGCTGTCTCTCATGAAGCGTGCGCGTCTCGTTCCCGCCGTGGCCCTGCTGGTGCTGTTCCCGCCGGCTCTGACGGCCTGCGGGTCGGGTGAGTCGTCGTCCTCGGACGGCGGGGGCGGTTCCGGGCAGCGGCAGGCATGCCAGGCGCCGTCGGGGGCGGCTTCGGGGGCTCCCTCGGGTGTTCCGTCGGCGGCTTCGGGAGCTCCTTCCGGGGCTCCCTCGGGTGTTCCGGCAGGGGCTCCTTCGGGCGCCGCCTCGGGCGCCAGGCCGACAGGGGCACCGTCCGGGGCTCCTTCGGGCATGCCCAGTGGCGCGCCCGGCGGCGCGCAGGGCGGTCAGGGCGGTCCCGGCGGCGGTTGCGGCGGCCCCGGGGGCGGCGGTCAGGCCGCGGGCGGGACGGGGCAGCAGCCCCAGCAGCCGCAGAAGGAGCAGTAGGCGCATCCGGCCGGCCCGGGTCCGACCCGCATCCGGCCGGGGCGCGGCAGCACGGCAGGGGCGGCGCGTCCGGCGTACGGGCGCGCCGCCTCCGCGCGTTGCCGCACGAGGGTGTCAATCCAGCCAGTGGCCGCGGCCGAGGCCGATCAGCCGCATCTGGCGGGTCGCCAGCTGTGTGACGTGCCGGGTCCGGTCCGGGCGCTCCTCCTCCGGGCCCTCCAGGGCCTCCAGGAACAGCGACGCCGTGCTCAGCATCTGGTCCACGTAGAGGTGCGCGAGCATCAGCAGGTCGTCCTCGCTCCAGCCCTCGGACACCGGGTCCTTGGCCAGCTCGTCCTTGACCTCCTGGGCGAACCGGGCCAATTGCTCCCGTATCGCCTCCCGTACCGGCAGAACTCCGCCATGTCGTTCACGGGCGATGAAGCGGACATGGGCGGGGTACCCGTCGACGTGACGGGCGATCAGTTCGATGGTGCGTGTGATGCGTTCCTCGTGGTCGCCCGTGGTGGACACCGTCGTCCGGATCATCGGGTGCAGGCTGCCCAGCGCCTCCTCGACCAGGGCCACGCCCAGATCCGCCGTGGAGCGGAAGTGGCGGTAGAAGGCGGTCGGGGCGACACCGACGGCGCGGGTGACCTCGCGCAGACCCAGGCTGCTCAGGCTCTGCTCCTCCAGCAGCCCGAGGGCCGCGTCCAGGAGTGCCTGCCGGGTCTTCTGCTTCTGGGCCTGCCGGATCCCGAGGGTGTGACTCATACCATGCAGTTAACAACTGTTCTCTGGAATTGGAAAGTCATGGGAGGCGTTAGGCTGGGAAGTCAGTGAACAACTGTAACCACAACCGTTCACCGAAACCCTGGGGGCTGTTTCCCGTGCTGTTCATCGTCGCCGCACTCCTGCTGCTCGGTGTCGTCCTGGGCACCGTGGCCCACGCGCCGCTCACCTTCTCCGTCGCCGTCGGTGTCGTCATCGCCGTCTGGCTCGGCATCTTCGCGCTCCGCGAGCGCGGCCGCCGCCGCCACACCCAGGCCCACTGACACCGGCCACCATCCCTTCGACCACCCCTTCGATCCGACTTCGGGAGTCGATCACCATGCAGCTCACCGCTCCGGCCTCGCGCCGCACCGGCATCCGCGACACCGACGGCATGGCCGTCGCGTCCTTCATCCTCGGCCTGCTGGGCCTGCTCGTGCTCAACCTCTTCCTCGGCCCGATCGCCATCGTGCTGGCGAGTGTCGCCCTGTGGCGCGGCACCGAGCGCCGCGGCCGCGCCTGGCTGGGTCTGTCCCTGGGCATCGCCGACCTGCTGGTCCTGGCGGCCTTCATGGAGTTCGACAGCACCATCTCGTGGAGCTTCTGAGCCGTCGTCGGACAGCCGTCCGCCGGCACGCCGCGGCCGGGCCCGGGGACGACGGGCCGTCGCCGCGCCGCTCGGCGGTTCATGTTCGGCCAGCCTTGATCTGAGGCCGGTCGAAGGGGAGCCGTAGAATCGGGCTCACCATGGCTTACCTCGACCACGCCGCGACCACCCCGATGCTCCCGGAGGCGGTTGAGGCGTTCACCGCCCAGCTGGGTGCCACCGGCAACGCGTCCTCCCTCCACGCATCCGGCAGGCAGGCCCGACGCACCGTCGAGGAGGCCCGCGAGACCCTCGCCGAAGCCCTCGGCGCCCGCCCCAGCGAGGTCGTCTTCACCTCGGGCGGCACGGAGGCCGACAACCTCGCCGTCAAGGGCCTGTACTGGTCACGCCGTGACGCCGATCCGGCCCGCACCCGCGTCCTCGCCAGCCCCGTCGAGCACCACGCCGTCCTCGACGCCGTGCACTGGCTCGGTGAACACGAGGGCGCCACCGTCGAGTACCTGCCGGTCGACTCACACGGCCGCGTCCATCCCGGCGCCCTGCGCGAGGCGATCGCCCGCAACCCCGACGACGTGGCCCTCGCCACCGTCATGTGGGCCAACAACGAGATCGGGACGATCCTGCCGATCCGCGAACTCGCCGACACCGCAGCCGACTTCGGAGTCCCGCTGCACTCGGACGCCGTCCAGGCCTTCGGCCAGATCCCCGTGGACTTCGCCGCCTCCGGCCTCGCCGCGATGACGGTCTCCGGCCACAAGATCGGCGGCCCCTACGGCATCGGCGCCCTGATCCTGGCCCGCGAGCACACGCCTGTGCCGGTCCTGCACGGCGGCGGACAGGAGCGCCATGTGCGCTCCGGCACCCTCGACGTGCCCGCCATCGCCTCCTTCGCCGTCGCCGGACGCCTCGCCGCCGAGCAGCGCGCGTGGTTCGCCCGCGAGATCGGCGCCCTGCGCGACGCCCTGGTCACCGCGGTCCGCTCGGCCGTGCCGGACGCGATCCTCGGCGGCGACCCGGACCCCGAGGGCCGCCTCCCGGCCAACGCGCACTTCACCTTCCCCGGCTGCGAGGGCGACTCCCTGCTGCTCCTGCTCGACGCCCAGGGCATCGAGTGCTCCACCGGATCCGCCTGCACCGCCGGCGTCGCCCAGCCCAGCCATGTCCTGCTCGCCACCGGCACCGATCCCGACCTGGCCCGCGGCACCCTGCGCTTCTCCCTCGGCCACACCTCCACGGAGGCCGACATCGAGGCCCTGGCGAAGGCCATCGGCCCGGCGGTGGAGCGGGCGAGGGCGGCGGGACTGACCTAGGCCGGGCCGCGCGGAGGCCGGTGATCAGGCCGGTGTCGTGCGCGCCCGCCGCACCAGGCGCAGGTACGTGTCCCAGTCCCAGTGCCGCCCCGGGTCGGTGTGGTCCGTGCCCGGGACCTCCACGTGGCCGATGATGTGCTCGCGGTCGACGGGTATGTCGTAGCGGGCGCAGATCCGGGCCGTGAGCCGCGCCGAGGCCTCGTACATCTCGTCCGTGAAGTCCTGCGGGCGGTCCACGAAGCCCTCGTGCTCGATGCCGACACTGCGCTCGTTGTAGTCGCGGTTGCCCGCGTGGTAGGCCACGTCCAGCTCGCGGATCATCTGGGCGACCCGCCCGTCCTGCCCGACGATGTAGTGCGCCGCGGCCTTGTGCCCCGGGTCCTGGAAGGCCTTCACCGCGCTGTCGAAGCTGCCCTGCGTGACATGGACGACGACCAGGTCTATGCCGTAGTCGTCGGGGCGGTCCGCGCGGCGCCAGTTCGCGTCCGACGCCGCCACCCAGCGCGCGCCCGCGTAGTCGACCTCGCCCTCCTTGCGCGGCTTCTCCACACCCGGGGTACGCCACCACAGGCGCGCCAGCTCGTCCCGGGCGAGGACGGCGGAGCCCGCGGCGGCCGCGGTGCCGCCGATCAGCAGCGCGCGGCGGCCGACCTTCCGGTCGCCGTCCCTCGAAGCCTTCCGCTCTCCCATGTGATCGTCAACGGATACCCGGCGGTCCTGGTTCCCGTGTCCCCGTACCCTGGAGGGGTTATGACTGAGACCTCGCAGCGCTCCCGCCCCCTCCGCGTCCTGGCCGCCATGTCCGGCGGCGTCGACTCCGCCGTCGCCGCCGCCCGCGCGGCCGAAGCGGGCCACGACGTGACCGGCGTGCACCTCGCGCTCTCCGCCAACCCCCAGTCCTTCCGGACCGGCGCGCGGGGCTGCTGCACCATCGAGGACTCCCGCGACGCCCGCCGCGCCGCCGACGTCATCGGCATCCCGTTCTACGTGTGGGACCTCGCCGACCGCTTCCGGGAGGACGTCGTCGAGGACTTCGTCGCCGAGTACGAGGCCGGCCGCACCCCCAACCCGTGCCTGCGCTGCAACGAGAAGATCAAGTTCGCGGCCCTCCTCGACAAGGCGCTCGCCCTCGGCTTCGACGCGGTCTGCACCGGCCACTACGCCCAGGTGATCGTCCGCGAGGACGGCACCCGCGAGCTGCACCGCGCCTCGGACATGGCCAAGGACCAGTCCTACGTCCTCGGAGTGCTCGACGACCGGCAGCTCGCCCACGCCATGTTCCCGCTCGGCGACACCGTCACCACCAAGGAAGAGATCCGCGCCGAGGCCGAGCGCCGCGGCCTGGCGGTGGCCAAGAAGCCCGACTCGCACGACATCTGCTTCATCGCCGACGGCGACACCCAGGGCTTCCTCGCCCAGCGCCTCGGCCGCTCCGAGGGCGACATCGTCGACGAGTCCGGCGCGAAGGTCGGCACGCACGAGGGGGCGTACGGCTTCACCATCGGCCAGCGCAAGGGTCTGCGCATCGGCACCCCGGCGCCCGACGGCAAACCGCGCTACGTCCTCGACATCTCGCCGGTGGACAACACCGTGACCGTCGGCCCGGCCTCCGCCCTGGACGTCGGCGCCCTCACCGCGATCAAGCCCCGCTGGTGCGGCGCCGCCCCGGCCGGCCCCGGCACCTACACGGCCCAGCTGCGCGCCCACGGCGGCGAGACCGAGGTGAGCGCCGAGGTCGTCGACGGCCGCCTGGAGGTCACCTTCTCCGAGCCGGTCCGCGGCGTCGCCCCCGGGCAGGCGATCGTGCTGTACGACGGCACGCGCGTGGTCGGCTCGGCGACGATCGCCTCGACGACCCGCGCGGCGGCGGGCGTGGCCTGACCCGCCCGTCGGACCCGGGGCCCGGCTCCACGCGCGCGTGGAGCCGTACCGCCCCTCTCAGCCCCGGCTGAAGAACTCCGTCAGCACCGGCGCCAGCACGTTCGGCTCCACCATGTGCGTCTGCCCCTGGAGCGTGCGGTAGGAGCCCTCGGGGACGGAGTCCGCGATCGCCCTGGCCGCCTCGCGCAGCCACTCGGGGCTCGCGTCGCCCGCCACCGCCAGAACGGGGACGCCGACCGAGCCCAGCCGGGAGCGGGGGACGGTGCCGTCGCCCATCACGGCGTCGTCGTAGGCGAGGCTCGGGGCCATCGCCTCCATCCCGGCCCACATGGGGGACTGGCGGGCGCCCTGGATCATGCCCTCGGCGAGACCCGTCAGCCGCAGGAACAGCTCGACCGCGTCCCCGCGCCGCCCCTCGCCGAGCGCCTCCGTCAGCCGCTCGGTGTACCGCGCCCGTTCCCCGGCGCCCTCCTCGGACATCGCGAAGGGCGCCTCGTAGACGGCCACGCGCCGCACCGGCAGTCCGCTCGCCGCCGCCTCCAGCGCCAGCGCCCCGCCCGAGGAGATGCCGTACAGATGCGCCTCGCCGCCCACCGCCTCGATCACCGCGGCCAGGTCCTCGACCTCACGCTCCACGGCGTACGGAGCCGTGTCCGCACTCGCGCCGCGGCCCCGGCGGTCGTACACCACGGCCTGGAAACGCTCCGAGAGGGACACGGCCAGCGGCGCCAGCGTGCCGCCGGTCGACATCGCGCCGCTCACGAGGACGACCGCGGGGCCGTGCCCGGTGCTCTCGTAGGCGATGCGGGTGCCGTCGCGCGAAAGAGTCTTCTTGTCCATGCTCATGCAGACTGCCGCACGCCGGGGTGTTCATCGATGAGGCGGGCGGCGCGTCAGCCGATCAGAACACTTCCACTTCGTAGAAGCACAGGTGGTCCCTGATCTCGGCCACGTCCGGCTTGGGGTCCGGATACGCCCAGACGAGGTCCGCCGCGTCCGGCAGCGACCAGTAGGAGGCGGTGCCCTTGAACGGGCAGTACGTCTGCGTGCCGGACGGCGTCAGCAGATCCAGGCGCACGTCCTCGGGCGGGATGTAGTACCGCTCGGGACAGCCCGTCTCGCGCAGCACCAGCGACCGGTCGCTCTCGGCCAGCACCTGCCCGCCGTGCACCACCCGCACGTGCCCGCCGCTGCGCTCGATGGTGATGCGATGTCCTCTGGTCACGATCGCCCCTCCTCGGGTAGCCGACTGTCGAGGTACAGCGCACGCTGAAGCGGAGTTCTTCCCTCGCCGCAGGAGGCCCCCATGCGTGCCACGGAACCGGCCGGAAACCGCTCCCGCCTGCTGCACCAGGTCCGGTACGCCCTGCGCCACCCGGAGCGGGTGCCCGCGCACGCCAGGCGCGCCGTGCGGGACGCCTGGCTCCGGCTGCGCCACCCCGACCACATCGCCTACTACCGGGCCGTGATGGCCTCGGACGCGGCCCGCAGCACCGAGGCGGCGGTCGGGCACAACCCCTCGCGCGCACAGTGGGCACGCATCGGGCGCATGCAGTTCGACTACCTGGTGGGCCACGGCCTCCGGCCGCACCACCGGATGCTGGAGATCGGCTGCGGCAACCTGCGCGCCGGACGGCTGTTCATCGACCACCTCGACACCGGGCACTACTACGGCATCGACATCTCGCCGCACATCCTGCTCGCCGCCCAGGACACCCTCGTGGCCGAGAAGCTCCAGCCCAAACTGCCCTACCTGGTGCTCGCCGACGACCTCACCTTCGCCTTCCTGCCGGACGCGCACTTCGACGTCGTGCACGCGCACAGCGTCTTCTCGCACTCACCGCTGCACGTCATCGAGGAGTGCTTCGCGCACGTGGGCCGGATCCTCGCGCCCGGCGGGTTCTTCGACTTCACCTTCGACCGCACCGAGGGCGAGGAGCACCAGGTCCTGCACGAGGACTTCTACTACCGGACGCGGACCCTGACCGACCTCGCCGCGAAGCACGGCCTGTCCGCCCGGTTCATGGACGACTGGGAGCTCCTCCCGCACCGGCAGTCCAAAATGCGGCTCACCGTCTCCGCGGACCGGGCCCGTACGGTGGGTTCATGAACATCTGTGTCTTCCTGTCCGCCGCCGACCTCGACGAGCGGTACACCCGCCCCGCGCGGGAGTTCGCCGAACTGCTGGGCAAGGGCGGTCACACGCTGGTGTGGGGCGGCTCCGACGTCGGCCTCATGAAGGTGGTCGCCGACGGGGTGCAGGAGGCCGGCGGCCGGCTGGCCGGCGTCTCCGTGCAGTTCCTGGCGGCCAAGGCCCGCCCGGGCGTCGACGAGATGGTGATCGCCAAGGACCTCGCCGAGCGCAAGAAGCTGCTCCTGGAGCGCGCCGACGCCGTGGTGATCATGGTCGGCGGCACGGGCACGCTCGACGAGGCGACCGAGATCCTGGAACTGAAGAAGCACGGCCACACCGACAAGCCGGTGGTGCTGCTCAACACCGCGGGCTTCTACGACGGCCTGAAGGAACAGTTCCGCCGCATGGACGCCGAGGGCTTCCTGCCCCGGCCGCTCACCGACCTGGTGTTCTTCGCCGAGGAGCCGGTGGGGGCGCTGGCGTATCTGGAGGAGAGCCGGGGCATCGCGTGACCCGGCGCTGATGCGAGCATGGCGGCATGGCAACTCATGTGATCACCGGAGCCGGTTCCGGCATCGGCGCGGCCGTGGCCCGCCGCCTGCACGCGCGCGGGGACGACCTCGTGCTGCACGCGCGCGACGCGGGCCGCGCGAAGGAGCTGGCGGCCGGGTTCCCCGGGGCGAGGACCCTGGTCGGCGACCTCGCCGAACCCGACAGGCTGTCCTGGGCCTTCTCCCACCAGTCGCTGCCGGACCGCGTGGACTCGCTGCTGCACATCGCCGGCGTCGTCGACCTCGGCCCGGTCGGCGAGCTCACCCCGAAGGCCTGGCGCCACCAGCTCAACGTCAACCTGATCGCCCCCGCCGAGCTGACCCGGCACTTCCTGCCCCAACTGCGCGCCGCCCGCGGGCACGTGCTGTTCGTCAACTCCGGCGCCGGGCTGAACGCGCACGCCGGCTGGTCCGCCTACGCGGCCTCCAAGCACGGCCTGAAGGCCCTCGCCGACTCCCTGCGCCACGAGGAGCACGCGGCCGGGGTCCGCGTCACCTCGGTCTACCCAGGCCGCACGGCCAGCCCCATGCAGGCCAAGGTCCACCAGCAGGAGGGCAAGGAGTACGACGCCTCGAAGTGGATCGACCCGGAGTCGGTCGCCACGACGATCGTCATGGCCCTGGATCTGCCGCGGGACGCGGAGGTCAACGACCTCACGGTGCGACCGGGAGGCTGACCCCGCCCAAAGGGCTGCGTAGGCTTCTCCGGTGAGCGAAAACAGCCAGTTCAGGTTCGGCGCCGCCACCGGCGTGGGCTCCATGCCGGGCGGCGACGCCCGTGAGGCCGCCAAGACCGTCACCGGCACCTTCGAGGACTTCCCCTTCCTGCCCGAACTGCCCGCCCGGGGCCCCGGCGCGGACATGATCGGACGGACCGCCGGCCTGCTCGTCGAGCTGTACGCGCGCGTGGAGCCCAGTGGATGGCGCCTCGGGGACCGGCCGGGCCGCGACACCAAGCGGGCCCGCTCCTGGCTCGGCGAGGACCTCGACGCCCTGGAGGAGTTCACACAGGGGTACGAGGGGCCGCTGAAGGTCCAGGCCGTCGGCCCGTGGACCCTCGCGGCCAACCTGGAGCTGCGGGGCGGGGAGGCCGCCCTGTCCGACCCCGGTGCCTGCCGCGACCTCGCCGCCTCCCTCGCCGAGGGACTGCGCCAGCACCTGGCCGAACTGCGGCGGCGGATCCCCGGCGCTCAGCTCGTCCTCCAGCTCGACGAGCCCTCCCTCACCGCCGTGCTGCGCGGCCAGGTGAAGACCGCCAGCGGCTACCGCACGCACCGGGCCGTCGACCGGCAGGTCGTCGAGCAGACGCTGCGCGACCTCGTCGCGACGCACACCGACGGCCCGGTCGTGGTCCACTCCTGCGCCCCCGACGTGCCGTTCGCCCTGCTGCGCCGGGCCGGGGCGGCCGCCGTCTCCTTCGACTTCTCGCTGCTCACCGAGCGTGACGACGACGCGATCGGGGAGGCCGTGGAGGCCGGGACCCGGCTGTTCACCGGTGTCGTCCCCGGCACCGAGGGCCCATTGTCAGACCCTGCCGGTAGCGTCATGGGTGTCAGGACGCTGTGGCGCAGGCTGGGGCTGTCTCCGGGGCTTCTCGCGGAGGCGGTCACGGTCACCCCGGCGTGCGGGCTCGCGGGGGCCTCCCCGGGGTACGCGCGCACGGCTCTCGCGCACTGCGCCAGGGCGGCGAGATCCCTCGCGGACAACCCAGAGTAACGGGAGGACGACACGGTGGCCGGCGACAAGCAAGCGGAGACGACGACGGTGCCCGCCGAGGCACGGGAGAAGCACGCGCGCCTCGCGGAGCAGATCGAGGAGCACCGCTTCCGCTACTACGTGAAGGACGCTCCCGTCGTCAGCGACGCGGAGTTCGACCAGCTGCTGCGCTCCCTGGAGGCGCTGGAGGAGGAGTACCCGGAGCTGCGCACCCCGGACTCGCCGACCCAGAAGGTCTCCGGCTCCTACGAGACGGAGTTCACGGCGGTCCGGCACCGCGAGCGCATGCTCTCCCTGGACAACACGTTCAACGACGAGGAGATGGCCGCCTGGACCGAGCGCATCGCGAGGGAACTGGGCGAGCAGACGTACCACTTCCTGTGCGAGCTCAAGGTCGACGGCCTCGCCGTGAACCTCACCTACGAGCACGGCCGCCTCACCCGCGCGGCCACCCGCGGCGACGGCCGCACCGGTGAGGACATCACCCCGAACGTGCGCACGATCGCCGAGATCCCCGAGCGCCTCAAGGGGGATGCCGTCCCCGACCTCGTGGAGATCCGCGGCGAGGTCTACTTCCCGATGGAGAAGTTCCAGGAGCTCAACGCCCGCCTGGTGGAGGCCGGGGACAAGCCCTTCGCCAACCCGCGCAACGCGGCGGCCGGTTCACTGCGCCAGAAGGACCCGCGCGTGACGGCCACCCGCCCCCTGCACATGGTGGTGCACGGCATCGGCGCCCTGGAGGGCTACACCGGCCTGACCCGCCTCTCCCAGGCCTACGACCTCCTCAAGACCTGGGGCCTGCCCACCTCCCGGCACAACAAGGTGGTCGACGACCTGGAGGGCGTCCGGGAGTTCATCGCCTACTTCGGCGAGAACCGCCACTCCGTGGAGCACGAGATCGACGGCGTGGTCGTCAAGCTCGACCAGATCCCCCTCCAGGGCCGCCTCGGCTCCACCTCGCGCGCGCCGCGCTGGGCGATCGCCTACAAGTACGCGCCGGAGGAGGTCAACACCAAGCTCGTCAACATCCGCGTGGGCGTGGGCCGCACCGGCCGCGTCACCCCGTACGCCCAGGTCGAGCCGGTCACGGTCGCGGGCTCCGAGGTCGAGTTCGCCACGCTGCACAACCAGGACGTCGTCAAGGCCAAGGGCGTCCTCATCGGGGACACGGTCGTGCTGCGCAAGGCCGGTGACGTCATCCCGGAGATCCTCGGCCCCGTCGCCGACCTGCGCGACGGCAGCGAGCGCGAGTTCGTGATGCCGAGCGAGTGCCCCGAGTGCGGCACACCGCTGCGGCCGATGAAGGAGGGCGACGTCGACCTGCGCTGCCCCAACGCCCGCACCTGCCCTGCCCAGTTGCGCGAGCGCCTGTTCTACCTCGCCGGCCGCAAGGCCCTGGACATCGAGCACTTCGGCTACGTCGCCGCCGCCGCTCTCACCGCCCCCCTGGAGCCCGAGACCCCGCCCCTGGTCGACGAGGGCGACCTGTTCGACCTCACCATCGAACAGCTGCTGCCCATCAAGGCGTACGTCCTCGACCCGGACAGCGGACTGCCCAAGCGCGACCCCAGGACCGGCGAGGAGAAAGTCGCCACGATCTTCGCCAACCAGCAGGGCGAGCCCCGTAAGAACGCGGTCGCCATGCTGGAGAACATCGCCGCGGCCAAGGAGCGCCCCCTCGCCCGCGTCATCACCAGCCTGTCGATCCGTCACGTCGGGCCCGTCGCGGCCGAGGCTCTGGCCCGCGAGTTCCGCTCGATCGAGCGGATCGACCAGGCGACCGAGGAGGAACTGGCGGTCACCGAGGGCGTCGGACCGACCATCGCCGCCTCCCTCAAGCAGTGGTTCGCCGAGGACTGGCACCGCGACATCATCCGCAAGTGGAAGGCCGCCGGCGTCCGCATGGAGGAGGAGAGCACCGGCGAGGACGAGGGGCCGCGCCCCCTCGAAGGCCTCACCGTCGTCGTCACCGGCACCCTCGAACACTTCACGCGGGACGGCGCCAAGGAGGCGCTGCAGAGCCGCGGAGCGAAGGTGACCGGCTCGGTTTCGAAGAAGACCTCGTTCGTCGTGGTGGGGGACAGCCCCGGGTCGAAGTACGACAAGGCGATGCAGCTGAAGGTTCCGGTTCTGAACGAGGAGGGTTTCGGGGTCCTGCTGGAGCAGGGACCGGACGCGGCGGCCGAAGTCGCCCTTTCGGCCGAGGAGTAGCGGTTGAAGGCCACCCGTTCGGCGCATACCAGATGCATACGGGTGGCCGGGGCGCATTCGGGCAACCGTCGGCGACCGCTGCCCCTGGAAGCCTTCTGCGGCCTAGTGTTGAGATGTGCGCCTGCCGTGCCCAGCCGCGGTCGGGGCATCGTCGTGCTCGCGCGGAGCGCGGGGAAGGGTTTTCGGGCGCGGAGCGTTGAGGGTTGTCGGGCACCGGGCCGCGGGGCGTGGGCACCGCCGGCTGTGAGAGGGACGGGAATGGAACCGACCGAGAGCGCCGTGCCGGGCTCACGGCTGCGTCTGCGCCGCATGGCGGTCGCATGGCGTGCAGTCCGTGGGACCGGGCGGCCGGTGGGACGTCCGGGTGCACAGGCGCGCGCCGTCGGACAGTACACCCCGCGGGAGCGGCCCGGCGCCGGGCGCGCCGCCGACGGCCCCGGCGCACAGCCGGCCTCCGAGCACCCGCCCGGACTGGCCGGTGCGGAGGCGGACGGCGAACGGCAGCACTCCTGGCCCGCGTTGCCCGCGGCCGTCGTCGCGGCGGCCGGGTTCGTCCTGGGCGCCGGTTTCTACCGCGCCTTCACGGACGGTCACGCGCTGTTCCCGTCCGGCACGGCGGGCTGGGCGCTGGCCGTGCTGACCGGCGTCATCGTCGGCCACCTCGTGATGCTGGGCCGCTCCCGCTGGTGGGGCGGCACCGGCTCGGGCGCCGCCCTGACCCTCGCCGTGCTGCTGCTCTACGGCTGGGTTCCGGCCGGCCTGGTCAGCCTGACGGTCGTGGTGCTCGTCGGGATAGCCCGCCGCAACCGCTGGCGCCAGGGCGTGCTGCACGGCGCGGCCGACCTCCTCGGCATCGGCGCCGGCGCACTGGTGCTGCGCGCGTTCGGGACCGTGCCGTCCGTCGAGTCCCCGGCGGAGCCCGCCGCCTGGACCCTCGCCACCGCGCCCCAGGTCGCCCTGGTGGCCGCCGCCTATCTGACGGTCACCCGCGTCCTGCTCTGGTACCTGCACGCCCCGCGTCCCGGCCTGCCCACCGTCGCCCGCACCGCCCTGGTCAGACACGGCCTGGTCGCGGTCGCGCTGCTGGGGATCGCGCCGCTGGTCTGCGTGGTCGGCGTGGCCAAGCCGATCCTGCTGCCGCTGTTCGCCATCCCGCTCATCGCCCTGGACTCCACCCTGTGGATAGCCCGGGCCCGGGCGGAGGAGCAACTGCGCGACCCGCTGACCGGGCTCCCCAACCGCCAGTGGCTGCTGGAGCGCATCTGGACCGCGCTGGACGACGCGGAGCGGATCAACGCCCGCGCCGCGCTGATGCTGATCGACCTCGACCGCTTCCGGTCGGTCAACGACACGCTCGGTCATCTCGCCGGTGACCGGCTGCTGTTGCAGATCGCCGACCGGCTGCGGGTGGCGCTGCCGCGCGGGGCGGAGGCCGCCCGGCTCGGCGGGGACGAGTTCGCCGTCTTACTGCCCGTCGCGGACTCCACCACCTCCGCGACCCGTATCGCCCGCAACCTCGTCACCGCGCTCAGCTCCCCCCTCGACCTCGACGGCCTGACCCTCGTGCTGGAGGCCAGCGCCGGAGTCGCCGTCTTCCCCGACCACGCCCTGGACGCCGAAGGGCTGCTGCGGCGGGCGGACGTGGCCATGTACCAGGCGAAGCGGGACCGCACCGGCGTGGAGGTCTACGAGTCCAAGCGCGACTCCAACACCCCCGACCGCCTCGGTCTGCTGGGCGACCTGCGCCGCGCCCTCGACGCCCACGAGGTCCATCTGCACTACCAGCCCAAGGTCCGCTTCGACGGCCAGGTCGCGGGTCTGGAGGCCCTGGTCCGCTGGGTGCACCCCGAGCGGGGCAAGGTGCCGCCGGACGAGTTCATAGCGATCGCCGAGTCCTCGGGGCTGATGCCCCACCTCACCGAATACGTGTTGGAGACCGCGCTCGGCCAGGTCGCGCGCTGGCGGGAACAGGGCCTGTTCGTGCCGGTCGCGGTGAACGTCTCACCGCGCGATGTGCACACCCCGGGCTTCGCCGGCTCGGTCGCCGCCCGGCTGGCCCGGCACGGCGTCCCGGCGGGAGCGCTCCAACTGGAGATCACCGAACACGTCCTCCTGGAGGACCCGCAGCGCGCCGCCGACACCCTCAACCAACTGACCGCGCACGGCGTGAAGATGTCCCTGGACGACTTCGGGACGGGCTACTCCTCGCTCGTGCACCTGCGCCGCCTCCCGGTCAGCGAGCTGAAGATCGACCGCTCGTTCGTGGCCCGGCTCGCGGTCGACACCGAGGACGCGGAGATCGTCCGCTGCACCGTCGACCTCGCCCACTCCCTCGGTCTGCTCGTCGTCGCCGAGGGCGTCGAGGACGACGAGACCTGGGAGAGACTGCGCGACCTCGGCTGTGACGCCGTACAGGGCTGGCTGGTGGCGGCGGCGATGCCGCCGGAGGAGACCACCGCGTGGCTGCGGGCGCGGGGCCCGCGGGGGTGGCAGCGACCGCGGGCCGCGCTGCCGGCGGCGACGGCCGACGAGTAGGCCCCCGCCGCCGCACCCGGCCGGGGCGCACCTCGGGGCGAGCGGTCAGTGCGTGCCCCGCGCCCGGCCGTGACGCACCTCCCGGGGCGAGCGGTCAGGCCGTGCCCTGCGGCGCGAAGTGGCCGATGAACAGCGCCAGCCGCAGTTCGTGCGCCTCCTCGGGCAGCCGGCCGCTGCGCATCAGGGTCACCAGACCGTGCAGCCCGGCCCAGTACGTCTCCGTCAGTGCTCCGGTGTCCTCGCCCTCGGCCGCGATCGGCCGGACGGCCTGCGACAGCTCGCCGAAGGCGTCCTGGAGGGCCGCCGGCGCCTCGGGGGTGGCGAAGGGCAGGTCCACGTCGAGGGTGAAGATCACGTCGTAGAGCGCGGGCCGCCGCCGGGCGAAGGCGGTGTACGCGCGGGCCACCGCCGCCAGCGCCTCACGGGCGCCGGCGGCCGCCGTGCGCGCCGCCCGCAGCTCGACGGCCAGCTCCGCGCAGCCCTGGACCGCCACCGCCGCCATGATCGCGCCCTTGCCCTTGAAGTGGCTGTAGAGGACGGGCTGGCTGTACTCGATCTCCTCGGCGAGCCGCCGCGTGGTCACCGCGTCCCAGCCCTCCGCCTCGGCCAGTTCCCGCGCGGCCGTCACGATCATCCGCTCGCGTTCCGCTCGTTCGCGCTCCCGGCGCGTCTGGATCGTCATAACCGGAACCCTAGCATCGCTAGCGATCCTATCGATGCTCTGCTAGCTTCGCTCTTGCCCCTAGCGCTGCTAGCAAACGGAGAAGCACATGACCGTCACCGCGTACACCCTGGCCGTCGTGCTCAACCTGTTCTGCCTGTTCCTCGGCTACCGGTTTCTGTTCCGCCCCGCCGCCTCGGCCGCCGGGTACGGCGTTCCGGCCGACCCCGGCGGCGACGCCGGCGCCTACCTGACGATCAAGGGCCTGAGGGACGGCACCCTCGGAGTGGTCGGCCTGGCGCTGCTCGTCTTCGCGGGGGCCGGGGCCGAGGCCTGGTTCATGCTCGCCGTGGCACTCGTCCCGCTCGGCGACACCCTGATCGTGCTGCGCCACGGCGGTGCGAAGGCGGTGGCCTTCGGCGTCCACTTCGCCACCGCGGTCGTCGTCCTGATCGGCGCCGGCCTGCTCTTCGCGGTCTGAGCACGCCCCGAGAGCCTCCGGGACGGTCTGAGCACGCCCCGAGAGCCTCCGGGACGCCAAACCGTTTCACGGGCACGGCCCCTCGCCCCATAGGATTGGCCCAAACCCATTCACTCACCCCAGAGGATCGCTGCATGCCTGGCATCACGCGCGAGGAGGTCGCCCACCTCGCCCGGCTGGCGCGTCTGGAGCTGAAGCCCGAAGAGCTCGACCACTTCGCGGGACAGCTGGACGACATCATCGGCGCGGTCGCCCGCGTCAGTGAGGTCGCCGACCAAGACGTACCGCCGACCTCGCACCCGCTCCCGCTGACGAACGTCATGCGTGCGGACGAGGTCCGTCCGTCGCTCACCCCCGAGCAGGCGCTCTCCGGCGCCCCGGCCCAGGAGCAGCAGCGTTTCAAGGTGCCGCAGATCCTGGGGGAGGACTAACCGCCATGACGGACAACGTCAACATCATCAAGCTCACGGCCGCCGAGACCGCCGCGAAGATCGCCTCCGGCGAGCTCACCGCGGTCCAGGTCACCGAGGCCCACCTCGCCCGCATCGAGGCCGTCGACGAGAAGGTGCACGCCTTCCTGCACGTCGACCGCGAGGGCGCGCTCGCCCAGGCCCGTGCCGTCGACGAGAAGCGGGCCAGGGGCGAGAAGCTCGGCCCGCTGGCCGGCGTCCCGCTCGCGCTGAAGGACATCTTCACCACCGAGGGCGTGCCCACGACCGTCGGCTCGAAGATCCTCGAGGGCTGGATCCCGCCGTACGACGCGACCGTCACCCAGCGGCTCAAGGCCGCCGACGTCGTCATCCTCGGCAAGACCAACATGGACGAGTTCGCCATGGGGTCCTCCACCGAGAACAGCGCCTACGGCCCCACCGGCAACCCCTGGGACCTCACCAGGATCCCCGGCGGCTCCGGCGGCGGTTCCTCCGCCGCTCTCGCCTCCTTCCAGGCGCCGCTGGCCATCGGCACCGACACCGGTGGCTCCATCCGCCAGCCCGCGGCCGTCACCGGCACGGTCGGCGTGAAGCCGACCTACGGCGCGGTCTCCCGCTACGGCATGGTGGCGTTCTCCTCCTCCCTCGACCAGGGCGGCCCCTGTGCCCGCACGGTCCTGGACGCGGCCCTGCTGCACGAGGTCATCGCCGGGCACGACCCGCTCGACTCCACCTCCGTCGACGAGCCCGTCCCGGCGGTCGTCGAGGCCGCCCGCAACGGCTCGGTCGAGGGCATGCGCGTCGGCGTCGTCAAGCAGTTCCGCGGCGAGGGTTACCAGGCCGGCGTCATCCAGCGGTTCGACGAGTCCGTCGCGCTGCTCAAGGAGCTGGGCGCCGAGATCGTCGAGCTGGACTGCCCGTCCTTCGACCTGGCGCTGTCGGCGTACTACCTGATCGCGCCGAGCGAGTGCTCCTCCAACCTCGCCCGCTTCGACGGCCTGCGCTACGGCCTGCGGACCGGCGACGACGGCACGCGCTCCGCCGAGGAGGTCACCTCGCTGACCCGTGAGGCCGGCTTCGGCCCCGAGGTGAAGCGCCGCGTCATGCTCGGCACCTACGCCCTGTCGAGTGGCTACTACGACGCCTACTACGGCAGTGCCCAGAAGGTCCGCACGCTCATCAAGCAGGACTTCGACAAGGCGTTCGAGCAGGTCGACGTGATCGTCTCCCCGACGACCCCGACCACCGCCTTCCCGATCGGCGAGCGCGCCGACGACCCGATGGCGATGTACCTCGCCGACCTGTGCACCATCCCGACCAACCTGGCGGGCAACGCGGCCATGTCGCTGCCGTGCGGCCTCGCCCCGGAGGACAACCTCCCGGTCGGTCTGCAGATCATCGCCCCCGTCATGAAGGACGACCGCCTGTACAAGGTGGGTGCCGCCGTCGAGGCCGCCTTCGTGGAAAAGTGGGGCCACCCGCTGATCGAGGAGGCTCCGTCGCTGTGAGCGCACTGTCCAAGGCCAAGGGCTTCAAGAAGTCCAAGTCCGGTCTGTACATCTCGATGGCCACGTCGGCGTTCGGCGCCGTCGGGGTCTACAAGCAGATCAAGAAGGCCCGCGGAGACAACGACACGCTGCGGCTGCTCGACGCCGTCGTGACCGGAGCCGCGGTCGTCACCAACCTGGCCATTCTCTATCGCGAGCTGAAGCAGCTGGGCGACGACGACGTTCTGCTGGGCTGAGAGGGAAGTACTCACCGTGACCACCACGACCGACCTGGTGTCGTACGAGGACGCACTCGCGTCGTACGACCCCGTCATGGGCCTCGAGGTCCATGTCGAACTCGGCACCAAGACCAAGATGTTCTGCGGCTGCTCGACCGCCCTCGGCCAGGACGCCAACACGCAGACCTGCCCGGTCTGCCTGGGCCTGCCCGGCGCGCTCCCGGTCGTCAACGCGACCGGCGTCGAGTCCGCCATCAAGATCGGCCTCGCGCTGAACTGCGAGATCGCCGAGTGGTGCCGCTTCGCCCGGAAGAACTACTTCTATCCGGACATGCCGAAGAACTTCCAGACCTCCCAGTACGACGAGCCGATCGCCTTCAACGGCTACCTCGACGTGCAGCTGGAGGACGGCGAGACCTTCCGCGTGGAGATCGAGCGCGCCCACATGGAGGAGGACACCGGCAAGTCGACCCATGTCGGCGGCGCCACCGGCCGCATCCACGGCGCGTCCCACTCCCTGCTGGACTACAACCGCGCCGGCATCCCGCTCATCGAGATCGTCACCAAGCCGATCGAGGGCGCCGGCGAGCGGGCCCCCGAGGTCGCGCGGGCGTACGTCCGTGAGCTGCGCGAGGTCATCCGCGCGCTCGGCGTCTCCGAGGCCCGCATGGAGATGGGCCAGATGCGCTGCGACGTGAACCTGTCGCTGCGCCCGCACGGCACCGAGAAGTTCGGCACCCGTTCGGAGACGAAGAACGTCAACTCGTTGCGGTCCGTGGAGCGCGCGGCCCGCTTCGAGATCCAGCGGCACGCGGCCGTGCTGTCCTCCGGCGGCACGATCGTGCAGGAGACCCGGCACTTCCACGAGGACACGGGGTCCACGACCTCGGGCCGGGTGAAGGAGGAGGCCGAGGACTACCGGTACTTCCCCGAGCCCGACCTCGTCCCGGTGGCCCCGTCGCGCGCGTGGGTCGAGGAGATCCGCTCCGGGCTGCCCGAGCTGCCGCTGGTCCGCCGCAACCGGCTCCGCGAGGAGTGGGGCATCTCCGGCACCGACATGCAGGCGATCCTCAACGCCGGTGCGCTGGAGCCGATCGTCGCCACCATCGAGGCCGGGGCCGACGCCGCCTCCGCCCGCAAGTGGTGGATGGGCGAGCTGGCCCGCAGCGCCAACGAGTCGGGCAAGGCGCTCGACGAGCTGGCGATCACGCCGCAGCAGGTGGCCCGGGTCACCGAGCTCGTCGCGAAGGGCGACCTGAACGACAAGCTGGCCCGTCAGGTCATCGAGGGCGTTCTCGCGGGCGAGGGCACCCCGGACGAGGTCGTCGACAAGCGCGGTCTGAAGGTTGTCTCCGACGAAGGCGCCCTCACCACCGCCGTCGAGGAGGCCATCGCCGGCAACCCGGCCATCGCGGACAAGATCCGCGGCGGCAAGGTGGCGGCGGCCGGCGCCCTGGTCGGCGCGGTCATGAAGGCGACCCGCGGTCAGGCCGACGCGGCGCGCGTCAAGGAGCTCATCCTGGAGAAGCTGGGCGTCAGCGAGGGCTGACCTCCCGTGGACCCGAGGAGGGGGGACGCACCGGACCCGGTGCGTCCCCCCTCGTCATTCATTCAGAGGCGGCGGCCGACGACCCGGACGAAGCCCAGCGTCTGGCCCCGGTCGAGGCGCAGCATCTCGGCGCACTGCCCGGCCATCCGGACGTGCCACTCGTCGGTGTGCTCCTCGGCCACGATCTCGCACCAGCGCAGCCAGTCGCGCCAGCCGTCCTGGAGCCAGTCGGCCGTCTCGACCTCCACGGCCCCGCTGCGGGTCCAGTGGCGCCGCCACCAGGCCGCCGTGTGGAAGCACCAGAAGTCGGGCTCCCAGTACGGCTTGAGGTGCTCCGGCGGCTCGACGCCGTCGATCTCCTCGCGCAGCGCCGGCACGACGACGCCGATTCGCCCGCCGGGCTTCAGCAGCCGCGTCAGCCCGGGCAGGTACAGGTCGTTCGTGCCGAAGTACTGGTAGGCGTCGATCGAGACGATCGTGTCGAAGCTGTTCTCGCCGAACGGCAGGTCGTGCGCCTCGGCGAGCACGGGCAGGACGCGGTCGGCGACGCCCGCCTCGGCGATGCGCCCGGCGTTCTCACCGGGCATGATCCACAGGTCGGCGGCGGTGACCTGGGCGTCGTACTCCTTGGCGAGGAAGATCGACGTCATGGCCCGGCCGCAGCCCAGGTCGAGCACGCGGGATCCGGGACGCAGGGCCTCGGGTCCCAGGGCGGGGGCCAGCCACTCCAGCAGCCACAGTGCGTGCGGGCCCATCTGGCTGTCGACGGCCCAGCGGGCGTCGTAGCCGTTGCTGCGCGGGTAGCCGGGGTGGCTCACACGGTCAGCGAGGGGGTCGTTCGAGGTCCGGGAAGTGATGTCGGGCATCGGTGAACGGGCTCCTTGAGTCCTTGAGGAAGAAAGGGGATGCGTCGGAGCTCGGTCGGACCGTTAAACAATGCACCTGCTTCGGCCGGCGGCGGGAACCGCCGCGGTTTCCTCGGACCGGCGGACGCTAACAGCCGGCCCCCGGGCCCCGCATCCGGTTTTCCCCGCCCGGCGCGCTACCGTCTCGGCCATGAGTGGACGTCCTGATTCCGACACCGGTCCGCAGGCAGCGGACCTGGAGGCGGCCGCCGACCAGGACGAGGCGGACGACCCGGTGGACGACGCACGCCGGGCCCGCTGGACGGCGCTGGGCACCGGCGCCGCACTGACCCTGGCCGGTCTGGCGGCGGCCCTGCTCCGCCTCGTCCGGTCCGCCCCGGCGCTCGTCCCGGCCGCGTACGCCGGCGGGGCCGCCGTCTGCGCTGCCGCCGCCGTGCTGGGCGCCCGCGGCCGGACCCGGCGCGCGCTGTGGCTGTTGGTGGCAGGGGTGATGGTGATGGCGCTGGGGGACCAGTTCGACTGATTCCGGCCGCTGTGAACAAGCCCACGAAACCGACAAATGATCTCGTGAGCCTGTAAGAGTGGCAAGGCATTGCTCATGCGTTCTTTGCTGGCCGTTCAGTTCATGTACGACTGTTCCCGGTCAAAGATCCACACAAGGCAACTCCGGGAGCACGTTTCGTGGCAGCCCTCGCACGCTGGTGTGTCCAGCGCCGTCTGCTCAGCGTCCTGCTGTGGCTCCTCGCGTTCGCGGGGGTCGCCGCGGGCGCCGCCGCCGCCGGCACCACGTACTCGAACGACTACCAGGTCCCCGGCACCGAGTCGGGCCGCGCCACCGAGCTGCTGCATGAGGGCTTCCCGCAGCTCGGCGGGGACAGCGACACCGTCGTCTGGCACACCGCGTCCGGCAGCGTCCGCGCCGCCGACGTCGAGCAGACGATGACCCGCACCCTGGACCGGATCGAGAACCTCCCCGGCGTGGCCTCGGTCACCAGCCCCTACGACGGGCCGGGCACCGGCCGCGTCAGCGAGGACGGCCGCACGGCGTACGCCTCCGTCACCTTCGACGACCAGGCCGAGGACGTCACCAAGGGCGAGGCGCAGGCCGTCGTCGACACCGCGAAGAGCGCCCGGTCCGACGGGCTCCAGGTGGAGCTGGGCGGCAGCGCGGTCGCGCTCACCGAGTCCTCCGGCGGGCACGTCGCCGAGATCGTCGGCGTGGTCGTCGCCGCGGTGGTGCTGTTCCTGGCCTTCGGCTCGCTCGCCGCGTCCCTGTTGCCCATCGCCACCGCCCTGGTCGGCGTCGGCACCGCCTACGCCGGGATCGTGCTGCTCGGGCACGCCATGACCGTCGCCGACTTCGCGCCCATGCTGGGCATGCTGATCGGCCTCGGCGTCGGTATCGACTACGCGCTGTTCATCGTCACCAGACACCGCCGCGGACTCAAACGCGGCCTGTCCGTCGGCGAGGCCGCCACCAACGCCGTCGCGACCACCGGAAGGGCGGTCGTCTTCGCGGGTGCCACCGTTTGCATCGCCCTGCTGGGCATGCTGATCCTCCGGCTGAGCTTCCTCAACGGCGTCGCCATAGCGGCCAGCCTCACCGTGATCCTCACCGTCGCCGCGTCCGTGACCCTGCTGCCCGCCCTGCTGTCCTTCATCGGCATGCGCGCGCTCAGCCGCCGCGAGCGCCGCCGCCTGGACGAGCACGGCCCGGAACCCGAGATGCCCACCGGCTTCGCGGCCCGCTGGTCGGCCTTCGTGGAGCGCCACCCCAAGGTGCTCGGCGCGGTCGCCCTGGTCGTCATGGCCGTCCTCGCCCTGCCCACCCTCTCCCTGCACCTGGGCACCTCCGACCAGGGCAACGACCCGAAGACGGCCACCACACGGCAGGCGTACGACCTCCTGGCCGACGGCTTCGGCCCGGGGGTGAACGGCCCGCTCACCCTCGTCACGAAGGTCGACGGAGCCGGCGACAAGCTCGCCCTGGACAACCTCGACGGCACCCTCCGCGCCACCGACGGCGTCGCCGCGGTGACCCCGGTGACCTTCGATTCCGGCGGCCACACCGCGTACCTCACCGTCGTCCCGGAGTCCTCCCCGCAGTCGCAGCGGACCAGCGACCTCGTCGACCGGCTGCGCGGCGAGGTGCTGCCGCGTGCCGAGGCGGGCACCTCCCTGGACGTGCAAGTGGGTGGCATGACGGCCGGCTACGACGACTTCGCCGACGTCATCGTCTCCAAGCTGCCCGTCTTCGTCGGGGTCGTCATCGGCCTGGGCTGTCTGCTGCTCCTGCTCGCCTTCCGGTCCGTCGGCATCCCGCTGAAGGCCGCCGCGATGAACGTCGCCGCCGTGGCGTCGGCCTTCGGCGTGGTGGTGGCGATCTTCCAGTGGGGCTGGGGCAGCGAACTGCTCGGCCTCGGCAGCGCCGGGCCCATCGAACCGTTCCTGCCCGTGATCATGGTGTCCGTGCTTTTCGGCCTCTCCATGGACTACCAGGTCTTCCTGGTCAGCCGGATGTACGAGGAGTGGCTGGAGACCGGCGACAACCGGCGGGCCGTGCGCGTCGGCCTCGCCGAGACCAGCCGGGTCATCAACTCGGCGGCGGTCATCATGATCTCCGTCTTCCTGGCGTTCGTGCTCAGCGGCGACCGGGTGATCGCCATGTTCGGCATCGCCCTGGCCGCGGCCGTCGCCCTGGACGCCTTCGTCCTGCGCACCCTCCTGGTCCCGGCCCTGATGCACCTGCTCGGCGGCGCCAACTGGTGGTTGCCCCGCTGGCTGGACAAGCGCATGCCGCGCATCAGCATCGAGCCGCCCGAGAGCCGCGCCGCCCATGAGAGGCTGGCCGCCGCGACGGACGCCGAGGTGGCGGACGTCCTGGCGGAGGAGGAGCGACAGCGGGATGTACGCGATATCCCTGGGTGACGACGCCGAGCTGAGGCCCCTGGAGCCCTGGCACGCCGAGGAGTTCCTGACCCACCTGGAGCGGGGGCGGGAGTTCATCGGGCAGTACATCCCGTTCGGGACGACCGAGACGGACCTGCTCTCGGCCCGCGCCAAGCTCCAGCGCTACGCCGACATGCGCGCCGCCGACACGGGCTCCCTGCACGGACTGTGGCTGAACGGCACGCTGGTGGGCGGCGTTCTGTTCCTGAACTTCGACGCGGCGACCGGCAACTGCGAGGTCGGCTGCTGGCTGGAGCCCGCCGGCACCGGCCGGGGCCTGGTCACCCGGGCGATGCGGGTCCTCATCGACTGGGCCGTCGAGGAGCGCGGCATCCACCGCGTCGAGTGGGTCGCCGCATCCGGCAATCAGCCGAGCCTGAACGTGGCCCGGCGGCTCGGGATGACCCGTGACGGTGTGCGGCGCGAGGCACACCCCTATGGTGGCGTACGGCACGACCTCGAAGTCTGGTCGGTGCTGGCGCCCGAGTGGCGCGCCGCACGCGCGCGTGCCGCTCACGACGATCATTAAGAGACTTCTCAGACAGCGACCCTACGGTGCGAGGCATGGCAACGAACGCAGTGGACGAGACCGAGGCCACCAAGGCCACGACCGACGAGAGGGCGGTGGACACCACCGAGTCCGACGAGACGCCCGAGACCGAGGTCCCGGCCACGGCCGAGGACACGCAGACCAAGGAGGAGGGCCCCTCCGGCGTCGGCCAGGGCGCCGCCGCCGTGGTCTCGGCCGCACTGGGCGTCGTCTCGCTCACCGGCAGCTGGATCGGCACCGTGGCCTCCGCGCGCCAGAACCTCGTCGGACAGCTGGAGACCGCGCAGAACGCGGGCGTCGCCCAGCAGATCCAGGCGGTCTACGGCGACGCCTGGCAGACCACCGCCCTGTGGGGCGGTCTGTTCGCGCTGATCGCGCTGGTCGTCGGCGTCGTCACGCTCGCCCGCCCCGCGTTCGGCACGCCCGGCAGGATCCAGGCCCCCTGGATCAAGTCCGTCGCCTGGGCGGGCGTCGCGCTCGGCGTCATCGGCCTGTTCCTGGCCGTGCTGAAGTACACCGGCATCCTGCTCGGACTGCCGTCCGCGAGCTGAACCGCCGCACGTCCTGAGGGGTCTCAGGGATTCCGTAAGCACCTTACGGAGCCCCCTGGGGCCCCTCAGCCGTGTCTAAGGCCCCTCGCAGGTCCAAAGATGCGGAAGTCTCCCGATGTGGCCACCCCACCTGGGCGACGAGAGTTGAGGTCGTCGCGGAGGAACCCTCCGTGACCGGCCCTCTCACGAAGGACACACCATGTACGAGTACGAGCTCCAGCAGCTGCGCACCGCCGACCTCATCCGCCGCGCCGACCACCAGCGCATGGTCCGCGAGGCCGACCGGGCCCGCCGCGCGGCCCGCCGCTCAACGGGCGAACACTCCGCCGAGCACGAGAGCCATAGCCGCCGTCTGGGGCGGCTTCGGTCCGCCCGGACGGCGTGAACAGCGGGGCGGGACCGGCCACCGCCGTGGCCGCCCGCACGGCGGCGGCCGTCGTTCGCACCGCGACGACGGCCGCCGCCGCGGCAGTTCACCGGAAAACCGGTGCCACACCGTCGGACCCGCATGCGATGCTCGGGGCCGTGGAGACCAGGTCCGTCAGCCCCGTGTTCGTCGGTCGTGCCGAGGAACTGGGCACCCTGCACGACGCACTCGTCCGCGCCTGCGAGGGCGAGCCCCAGGCGCTGCTCATCGGCGGGGAGGCCGGGGTCGGCAAGACCCGCCTGGTCGAGGAGTTCGCCGCCGCCGCCCGCCGCGGCGGGGCGGTGGTCGCACTCGGCGGCTGCGTGGAGATCGGCGCCGACGGGCTGCCCTTCGCCCCCTTCTCCACCGCGCTGCGCGCACTGCGCCGCGCACTGCCCGGCGAACTGGCCGCCGCGGCCGCGGGCCAGGAGGAGGAACTGGCCCGGCTGCTGCCCGAACTGGGCGAGTCGGGCGCCGGGCGGCACGACGAGGACGGCATGGCCCGCCTCTTCGAGCTCACCGCACGCCTGCTGGAGCGCGTCGCCGCCGAACACACCGTCGTCCTCGCCCTGGAGGACCTGCACTGGGCCGACGCCTCCACCCGGTATCTGCTCTCCTACCTCTTCCGCACCCTGCGCACCGGCCGCCTCGTCGTCCTGGCCACCTACCGTTCCGACGACATCCACCGCCGCCACCCGATGAGGCCCCTGCTCGCCGAACTCGACCGGCTCCGCACGATCCGCCGCCTCGAACTCGCCCGCTTCAACCGCGACGAGGTGTGCCGCCAGGTCGCCGGGATCCTCGCCCAAGAGCCCGAGCCCGACCAGGTCGACGCGATCTTCGAACGCTCCGACGGCAACGCCTTCTTCGTCGAGGAACTCGCCGTCGCCGCCCACGAGGGCTGCCGGACCGGCCTGACCGACTCCCTGCGCGACCTGCTGCTCGTCCGTGTCGAGGGGATGCCGGAGCCCGCCCAGCAGGTCGCCCGGATCGTCGCCGAGGGCGGCTCCACCGTCGAGTACCGGCTGCTGGCCGCCGTCGCCCGGCTCACCGAGGACGACCTCATCGAGGCGCTGCGGGCCGCGGTGAACGCCGGCATCCTCGCCCCCGCGCCCGGCGGCGACGGCTACCGCTTCCGGCACTCCCTGGTCCGCGAGGCCGTCAGCGACGACCTGCTCCCCGGCGAACGCTCCCGCCTCAACCGCCGCTACGCCGAAGCCCTGGAGAGCGACCCGGCGCTCGTTCCCGCCGACCAGCGGACCACCCGCCTGGCCAGCTACTGGTACCACGCCCACGACCCCGCCAAGGCCCTGCCCGCCGTCCTCGAAGCCTCCGTCTCTGCCCGCCGCCGGCACGCCTACGCCGAGCAACTGCGGCTGCTGGAGCGGGCGATGGAACTGTGGGACACCGCCCCCGAGGCCGTACGCCGCACCCTGCGCCCCGTCGACTACGCCGAGGTCTATCCCCCCTGCGGCTGCGACCCTGCCACCACCGCGCTGCGCCACCTGGACCTGCTGGCCGAGGCGGCCGTCGCGGGACGGCTCTGCGGGGAACGCGAACGCGCCCTGAAGATCACCAAGCGCGCCCTGCGGCTGCTCGACGAGGAGAACGACCCCCTGCGAGCGGCCTGGTTCTGGATCCAGCGCTCCCGGCTGGTGCAGGGGCTGGCCCGGGGCGACGGCTGGAAGGAGATCGCCACCGCCCAGGAGCTGGTCCGCGGCCTGCCGCCGTCCGAGGTGCACGCCGAGGTGCTGGCCACGGCCGCCCACTGGTCGATGCTCCACGAACCGGGGCCGGACGCCCTGACGGCGGCCGAGCGGGCCGTCCAGTACGCGCGCATGGTCGGCGCCGACGACATCGAGTCCAACGCCCGGCTCACCCTCGGCGGACTCATGGTCGACGCCGGGCAGATCGACGCCGGGCTCCGCCACATGTACGACGTCAGGGACGAGGTGGTCGCCCGGGGCCTCGCGGCGATCGTGGGCCGCAGCCATGTGAACCTGCCCTCCGTCCTCGAAGGCGTCGGCCGCTCCGAGGAGGCCGTCTCCATCCTGCGCGAGGGCCTGCGGCTCACGGGGGCGATGGGGCTGCGGGACGCCGAGGCCTGGATCTGGAGCAACCTCGCGGAGTCGCTCGTCTCCCTCGGCCGCTGGGACGAGGCCGCGGAGGCCGCCGGCAACGCCCAGCGACGCGGCCAGACGGCCGGCCCGCACGGGTCGGGCGCCAACTGCCTGGCCTTCCTGGCGCTCGCCCGGGGGGAGGTGCCCGAGGCGGCCCGTTACCTCGCCCAGGGCCGCGCCGCCTACGGCCCGCACGACCCCATGCCGCAGCACGACCTGCCGATCTCCTGGCTCACCATCGCGCTCGCCGCCGCCGAGGGGCGCCTGGCCGACGCCCGCGCCGAACTGACCCGCACCCTCGCATCGGGCTTCCCGCTCGGCACCCAGCGCTACGCCTGGCCGCTGCTGCTCGAAGCGGCCACCGCCGAGGCCGAGGCCCGGGCACTGCCCGCCGCCCGCGAGGGCCGCGCGGAGGTTCTCCAAGGCGTCCTCGGCGCCGCCAAGCGCCTCACCACCCACGCACCCGTCTGGCTCGCCCACGAGCTGTGGGTCCGAGCCGAACTGAAGCGCGCCGAGGGCATGAGCGCCCCTGATGCCTGGTCGCGGGTGGTCACCGCCTTCGAACCCCTGGACCGGCCCTACGACCTCGCCCGCGTCCGGTACCGCCTGGCCGAGTCCCTGCTGGCGGGCGGCGGCGAGGACGAGCGCGACCGCGCCACGGAACTGCTCCGCCTCGCCCGCACCGTCGCCCGTCACCTCGGGGCCCGGCCGCTCGCCGACGCCGCCACCGCGCTCGGCCGACGTGCCCGCCTCCCGCTGACGCCCGCCGGCGAACCGGGCCCGGCGCCTGCCGACCCCGTCCAGGCCCTCGGGCTCACCAGCCGGGAACAGGATGTACTGCGCCTGGTCGCCGCCGGGCACACCAACCGCCGGATAGCGCAGGAGCTGTTCATCTCGCCGAAGACCGCGAGCGTGCACGTCTCCAACATCCTCGGCAAGCTCGGCGTCTCCGGGCGGGGCGAGGCCGCCGCCGTGGCGCACCGGCTGGGACTGTTCCCGGCCGACCTGCTCACGCCCGGTCCGGCGGGCTGAGGCATACGCTGGACAGACGTCGCGGACGCCGTGCCCCGCGCGGCCCAGGGAGGTCCCCTTGTTCAACATGTTCGAGGAACTGTTCTCCCCCGGCCGCAAGCACACCCGGGACGAGCAGAACCGGCTGGAACTGACCCGCGAGGATGTCGGGGACGCCGACCCCGGCCGCGGGCCGATAGACCTCGCGTCCGGGAAGGTCGTCGTGCGCCCGCCCGAGGACGAGGCGGGGGCCCCGGACGACTAGGGAGGTCAGCCCACCTTCAGTTCGAGGATCCGGTCGTCCCCGTCCTTCGGGTCGCCCCGGCCGTCCGTGTTGCTGGTCACCAGCCACAGCCGGTCGCCGCCCGCCGCCACCACCGTGCGCAGCCGGCCGTACTCGCCCTCAAGGAACGCCTGCGGCTCGGCCGAGGCCCCGGTGCCGTTCAGCGGGATGCGCCACAGCCGCTTGCCGCGCAGGCCCGCCATCCACACCGACCCCTCGGCGTAGGCGATGCCGCTGGGGGAGGCCTCTGCCGTGCTCCACTGGTCGACCGGGTTGTGGAAGCGCCGGTCGTCGGACCGGCCCTCGGCCTTCGGCCAGCCGTAGTTGTCGCCCGGCTTGATCGCGTTGAGCTCGTCCCAGGTGTCCTGCCCGAACTCCGCGGCGAACAGCCGCTGCCGGCCGTCCCAGGCCAGGCCCTGCACATTGCGGTGGCCGTACGAGTACACCGGCGAGTCGGGGAACGGGTTGCCCGGCGCCGGCTCGCCCTCCGGGGTCAGACGCAGGATCTTGCCGCCCAGCGAGTCCTTGTCCTGGGACAGACCGGTGTCGCCGCTCTCGCCCGTGCCCGCGTAGAGCATCTTGTCGGGTCCGAACGCGATGCGGCCGCCGTTGTGGATGAAGCCCTTGGGGATGCCCTTGAAGACGACGTCGGGCGCGCCGAGCTGCTCACCCGCGGGTTTGCGCTCGTCGTGGATCATGCGCACGATGCGGTTGTCCGAGGCCGAGGTGAAGTACGCGTAGACCATGTGGTCCGAGGCGTAGTCGGGGGACAGGGCGAGCCCGAGGAGCCCGCCCTCGCCGGCCGCAGAGACCCCCGGCACCTCGCCCACGTCCGTCTTCTTGCCGGTCTTGTCGTCGACCCGGACGATCGTCCCGTCGTCCCGGGAGGCGACGAGCAGCCCGCCGCCCGGCAGCGGGGCCAGTCCCCACGGCGACCTCAAGCCCTCGGCGACGGTGCGCACCACCCGCACCGAGCCCTTGGCGGGCGGGGTCGGCTCGGCGGTCTGCCGCGGCGGCGCGGACGACCACGGCGCCGCGGAGCCGGGGGAGGAGCCGCCGTCGGCATCGGACGACCCCCCGCCGTCGGAGGAGCAGCCGGCCGTCAGCAGGAGCGCCGCGGCGGCCAGCACGGTCGGGACGGCTCGACGTTGCACGATCATGGTCCCTTCGACGGGGCGGGTCCTCTCCCTGTCATACACCGCTCGCGGCCGTCAGGTTCCCGATCACGCAACCCCGAACCAGGAACACCGGGTTTGCCCGGAACGCACCCGGCGGCGGGAGCGCGCTCAGTCCCACGACCCCTGCGCCGGCGGCAGCCCGGCCACCTCGGCGAGATCGTCGCGCGTCAGGCGCAGGTCGGCCGCGGCCGTGTTCTCCACGACCCAGCGCTCGTGCTTCGTGCCCGGGACGGGCACCACGTGCGGGCCCTGGGCCAGCACCCACGCCAGGGCGACCTGGGCGGGCGTGACGGCCGCGCCGTGCCGGCGGGCCACGCGGCGCAGCCCCGCGACGATCGGCTGGTTCGCGGCCATCATCTCGCCTGTGAAGCGGGGGTGCCGGGCCCGCGGGTCGTCCGCCTCGAAGCCCGCGCCGGGCCGCAGCCGGCCGGTCAGGAAGCCGTTGCCCAGCGGCATCGCGGCGAGGAAACCCACGCCCCGCGTCACACACCACGGCAGCAGGGTCTCCAGCGCCTCGGGGGACCACACCGACAGCTCCGCCTCCACCGCGCTCACCGGGAAGACCTGCTGCACGCGCTCCAGCTGCCGGATCGTCCCGTCGTGCCGCCGGGCCCCGGACCGGCGGCCGGCCCGCGCGCCCACCGCGCACAGGCCCAACGCCCGTACCTTCCCGGCCTGGACGAGCTCCGCCATCGCGCCCCAGGTCTCCTCGACCGGCACCTCGGGGTCGGCCCGGTGCAACTGGTAGAGGTCTATGACGTCCGTCTGGAGCCGCCGCAGCGAGGCGTCGCAGGCCCGCTTCACATACCCGGGGCGGCCGTTGGCCACGATGTGCTGGTCGCCCACGAGCAGCCCGACCTTCGTCGACACGAACGCGTCGGACCGCCGCTCCCTCAACGCCCGCCCCACCAGCAGCTCGTTGGTGAAGGGGCCGTACATGTCGGCCGTGTCCAGCAGGGAAGCGCCCAGGTCGAGCGCCCGGTGCACCGCCCTGAGCGACTCGTCGCCGCGCCGCCGCGACGCGCTGTAGGCCCAGCTCATCGGCATGCACCCGAGTCCGACGGCCCCCACCGCGAGCGCCGCCGCGCCGATCGTCCTGCGCTCCACCTGGTCGTGACCCTCCCTGTTCGAGCCACCCCAACCTAACCTCTGCCGTCGCGCGCTCCTGACATAGCCTCCAGAGCATGACTGCTGACGTGTGGCTGCCCATCCCGCCGGACGAGATCGAGGGACTCCCCGACGGCCCGGCCTACCGCTTCTGGAACGGCGCCGAGGACTTCCCCGCGGACCCGGCCGACTGCGCCTTCTACGTCGTCCCCTACATGAAGCCCAGCCCGCTGTGCGTACGTCCCCTGGGGCGGATGCGCAACGTCCAGGTCGTGCAGACGCTCTCCGCCGGCATCGACCACGTGGAGCCGGGACTCGGGCGGCTGCCCGGCGGGGTGCGGCTGTGCAACGCGCGGGGGGTGCACGAGGCCAGCACCGGCGAACTCACCCTGGCGCTGATCCTCGCCTCGCTGCGCGGCATCCCCGACTTCGTCCGCGCGCAGGACCGGGGCGAGTGGTTGGGCGGGTTCCGGCCGGCGCTCGCCGACAAGAACGTCCTCATCGTCGGCTACGGCTCGATCGGCGAGGCGATCGAGGACCGGCTCGTTCCGTTCGAGGTGGCGCGGGTGGCGCGCGTCGCGCGCTCCGAGCGCACCACGGCGCGCGGTCCGGTGCATCCGCTCACCGCACTGCCCGCCCTGCTGCCCGAGGCGGACGTGGTCATCCTGTCCACGCCGCTCAACGAAAGCACCCGTGGCCTGGCCGGAGCCGACTTCCTGTCCCGGATGAAGGACGGCGCGCTCCTCGTCAATGTCGCCCGCGGCCCCGTCGTCGACACCAAGGCCCTGCTCGCCGAGCTGGAGAGCGGCCGCATCACCGCCGCCCTCGACGTCACCGACCCGGAGCCGCCGGGGCCCGAACACCCCTTGTGGCGTGCGCCGGGGGTACTCATCAGCCCCCACGCGGGCGGACCCACCTCCGCGTTCCTTCCGCGCGCCAAGCGGCTCCTGGTGGACCAGTTGAACCGTTATGTGAACCGGGAGCCGCTCCGCAACGTGATCCTCACGACGGGTGCATCAACCGACTGAGAGAGCTTCGAGTACCGTCCGCAATCCTCCGGGTGCGGTGGGTACTCATATATCTGTTGATCGTCACGGAGCGTAGAGAACCTATGTCCCTGAGTGACGAGACTGGTGTATCGTCCCGACAGGGGCTGCGCCGGGGACCGTTCGGCGCCGGGGACGGACACTTCAGACTGTGAGGGGGGCGACGGGCGATGCACGGCCTTTGGACGAGCGATCCGACGGGGCGGGGCGGCCGGCGGCGACCCTGGCGGACGGCCGCGCGCAGGCGCGGTCACCACGCCGATCACGGCGGCCACCACACCCACCACAGCGAACGCCACAGCGGGCACCACACCGACCATCACACCGACCACGGCCGTCACCACCGCAGGCAGGGCAGCGGCGAAAGGCATGACCGGCCGGTCCACCGGGACCCACGGGGCCCCGCGGCGCGAACCGGGAGGATCCGGTGAGCGCGCCCCCCACCCCCACGCTGGACGGAGCGCTGCGGGCACAGCCTCAGTCCACGGGTGCGCTGCTGCCTCGCACACCGGCCTCCGGCCGCAGGCCGGGCCCGGCCCTCCAACTCGTCCTCGCGCTGGCCTGCGCGGGATACGCCGTCGGTTCCGCACTCGGCTGGGGTTCGTACGAAGTGGCCCTCTTCATGGGCGACTTCGGGCTGAGCGCCGCAGCCGGCACCGCCGCCGTCTCGTGCTTCCTCTACGCCCGCAGCCGCCGCACCCGCTTTCGACCCGCCTGGCTGCTGTTCGGCCTCTCCTCGACCATGGCCGCGCTGGGCAATCTGGTCTGGGGATGGTACGAGGTGGTCCTGGGGCTGCCCGTACCCAGTCCCAGCTACGCCGACCTGTTCTTCCTCTGCTTCGCGCCGCCCGCGATCGTCGGGCTCCTCGTGCTCGCCAAGCGGCCGGTGACCAAGGCGGGCTGGGTCTGCCTGGGGCTCGACGCCTGGCTGATCGGCGGCTCGCTGCTCACGCTGGCGTGGAGCCTCGCCCTGGCCCAGGCCGCGAAGTCGGAGGGCCCGGGCGTCGCGCACATCGCGCTGTCGCTGGCGTACCCGCTGCTCGACATCGCCCTGGTCAGCATGGTCCTCGCGCTGCACTTTCGGCGGTCCGCGGTGAACCGCTCGGCGGTCAACACCGCCATCGGCGCCCTGGCGCTGACCGTGATGTGCGACGCCCTGTTCACCTCGCCGCTCATGCACCACGACTACCGCTCCGGCCAGCTGCTCGACGCGGGCTGGTTCGCCGGATCGCTGCTCCTGGCGTACGCCCCGTGGGCCGCGCCGCGAGCCGACGCCGACGCCGAGCGGCACGGGCCGGACCGGCACGGCGCGACGGGACACACCCGCGTGGTGCACGAGCACGTGCCAGGCCAGCGCAGCACACCCCACCACCAGGCTCCCCCGCCCGGCGCCGAGCACAGCCGGTACCCGGCCACCCGGCCCATCGCCGGCTCCCTCGCCGCCCTCACGCCGTATCTCGCCGCCGCCGTGTGCACCCTGGGCATCCTCTACAACGTCCTCAACGGGCGCAGCGTCGACCGCGTGGTCCTGCTGACCGGGGGCACCGTGGTGCTCGCGCTCGTCGTGCGCCAGGGCATCATGCTGCTCGACAACATCACGCTCACCCAGGAACTGGCGCAGAAGGAGAACCACTTCCGCTCCCTGGTCCAGGGCTCCAGCGACGTCATCATGATCGCCGCCCCCAGCGGCGTCCTGAGGTACGTCTCCCCGGCCGCCGCCGGTGTCTACGGCCGCTCGGCGGAGGACCTGGTGGGTTCGGAACTGGCCGGCCTCATCCACCCCGAGGACCTGGGCTGCGTCGTGCACGAGGTGCGCCGGTTCCTCGCCGCCGACCCGGTCGAGGAACCCACCACGCGCATCGAGTGCCGCTTCCGCTCGGGCGACGGAGGCTGGCTGAACGTCGAGTCCACCATCAACCGCCATCACGGCGGCCTCATCTTCAACAGCCGCGACGTGACCGAAAGGGTGCGGCTCCAGGCCCAGTTGCAGCACAACGCCGAGCACGACCCGCTCACCGACCTGCCCAACCGCGCCCTGTTCACCAAGCGCGTCCAGCACGCCCTCTCGGGCCGCCGCGCCTCCGACCGGGGCGTGGCCCTGCGGAACACGGCCGTGCTGTTCATCGACCTGGACGGCTTCAAGGCCGTCAACGACACGATCGGGCACCAGGCCGGCGACGAGCTGCTCGTCCAGGCCGCCCGCAGACTCCAGGAATCCGTCCGGCACGGAGACACCGCCTCCCGGCTCGGCGGGGACGAGTTCGCGGCCCTGATCGCCGGGGACAACACCCGCGACCGGGACGCCCGGGAGCGGCACATCCTGGAGCTCGCCGACCGCCTCAGGACCACCCTGTCCCAGCCCTACCTCATCGACGGCAACGATGTCCGGGTCAACGCCTCCATCGGCGTCGCCTTCGCGGAAGCCGGCCTCGGCGCGGGCGAACTGCTGCGCAACGCCGACCTGGCCATGTACCGAGCCAAGGCCGGCGGCAAGGGCCGTGTCGAGCTGTACAGGCCGCAGATGCAGCAGGACGTCGTCCGCAAGGCCGAGCTCGCCACCCGTCTGCGGGCCGCGCTGCACGACGGGGAGTTCGCCCTGCTGCACCAGCCGGTGGTGTCCCTGGAGGACGGCCGGATCTCATCGGTGTCCGCGCAGGCGCGCTGGCGCTCCTCACAAGGGGTGCTCTTCACCCCGGCGGAGTTCCTGCGTGTGGCCGAGGACAGCGACAAGACCGCCGAGCTGGGCCGCTGGATGATGGAGGAGGCCGTCGAGCAGGCCGCCGAGCGGCACACGGCCGGGCTGTCCGTACCGGTCGTCGTGCGGATGAGTGCCCGCCGGCTGCTGGACCGTTCGCTGCCGCTCGGCTCGATCGAGGCACTGCTCACGCGGCACGGGCTGCCGTCCGGGTCGCTGATCATCGAGCTGGCGGACGCCGACCCGAGGGTCTCGATGGACGAGCTGGAGCGGCGTCTGGCCGCCCTGCGGCGGGTCGGCGTACGGATCGCGCTCGACGGGTTCGGCAGCGGCTACGCGGCGATCACGGCCCTCAGGCGGCTCCCCGTCGACGTCCTGAAGCTCGACCGCGGTCTGGTCGACGGCGTCGTGGAGTCCGCGCGGTTGCACAAGATCACCAGCGGGCTGCTGCGCATCGCCGGCGACCTCGGGCTGAAGTCCGTGGCCGAGGGGGTGGACCTGCCCGAGCAGGTCGTCGCCCTGCGCGCGATGGGCTGCACGCACGGGCAGGGCATGGCGTTCTCGGGGCCGCTGGACGAACACCGGCTGCGCCGGGCGCTGGCTTCCGGCCACTATCCGGTGCCGAGCGGGCCGGTCGAACCGGCGTTCGTGGGCGGCGCCCCGCGGGTCTACAGCTCCGGTGTGTCCGCCGTCATCGGAGGCGGCACAGCCCTCCGTTCACATAATGAGACTCCCGTCCCACCCACTTGACAGTGAGTGCGTGCCGGGGGGAGGGTCAGTGCCATGCGCACCCGAATTCTCGTACTTGGACAGCGCGTCGGCTGACGCTGAGCTTCGACCGCTCAGCGACCCCACCCGGCGCGCTCCCCTCGCTTGCCTTATGGCACGAGGGGTTTTTTGTTGCACAGGCACCCCTCGTGCAGCAGCCGAAGACCGCACAAACCTCGCAAAAACCCTCAGCATCTGAGAAGAGAATGCCGATGACCGAGCAGGCCACCGGGGCCCACCACCCGCAGCCCCGGCCCCGATCCGGAGGACACTCCGCCCCCGAGCAGGTGACGGGCGCGCAGTCCCTCATCCGCTCTCTCGAGGAGGTCGGCGCCGACACGGTATTCGGCATTCCCGGCGGTGCGATCCTCCCGGCCTACGACCCGCTGATGGACTCCACCCGGGTGCGCCACGTCCTGGTCCGGCACGAGCAGGGCGCCGGTCACGCCGCCACCGGCTACGCGCAGGCCACCGGCAAGGTCGGCGTCTGCATGGCCACCTCCGGCCCCGGCGCCACCAACCTGGTCACCCCGATCGCCGACGCGCACATGGACTCGGTGCCGCTGGTCGCGATCACCGGCCAGGTCGCGTCCAAGGCGATCGGCACGGACGCCTTCCAGGAGGCGGACATCGTCGGCATCACCATGCCGATCACCAAGCACAACTTCCTCGTCACCAAGGCCGAGGACATCCCGCGGATCATCGCCCAGGCGTTCCACATCGCGTCCACCGGCCGCCCCGGCCCGGTCCTGGTCGACATCGCCAAGGACGCCCTCCAGGCGAAGACGACCTTCTCCTGGCCGCCGGCCATGGACCTGCCCGGCTACCGCCCGGTGACCAAGCCGCACGCCAAGCAGATCCGCGAGGCCGCCAAGCTGATCACCCAGGCGCGCCGCCCCGTGCTGTACGTCGGCGGCGGCGTCCTCAAGGCCAAGGCGACGGCCGAGCTGAAGGTCCTCGCCGAGCTGACCGGCGCGCCCGTGACCACCACGCTGATGGCGCTCGGCGCGTTCCCCGACAAGCACCCGCAGCACCTGGGCATGCCCGGCATGCACGGCTCGGTGGCCGCCGTCACCGGTCTTCAGAAGGCCGACCTGATCGTCGCCCTCGGCGCCCGCTTCGACGACCGTGTCACCGGCAAGCTGGACAGCTTCGCCCCCTTCGCCAAGATCGTCCACGCGGACATCGACCCGGCCGAGATCGGCAAGAACCGCGCCGCCGACGTGCCGATCGTCGGTGACGCCCGCGAGGTCATCGCCGACCTGATCCAGGCCGTCCAGAAGGAGCACAGCGAGGGCCACCGGGGCGACTACAGCGCCTGGTGGAAGGACCTGAGCCGCTGGCGCGACACCTACCCGCTCGGCTACGACCAGCCCGGCGACGGCTCGCTCTCCCCGCAGCAGGTCATCGAGCGCATCGGGCAGCTCGCCCCCGAGGGCACGATCTTCGCGGCCGGCGTGGGCCAGCACCAGATGTGGGCCGCGCACTTCATCGAGTACGACAAGCCGGGCACCTGGCTGAACTCAGGCGGCGCCGGAACGATGGGCTACGCGGTCCCGGCCGCCATGGGCGCCAAGGCCGGAGCGCCGGAGCGGGCCGTCTGGGCGATCGACGGCGACGGCTGCTTCCAGATGACCAACCAGGAGCTCACCACCTGCGCCCTGAACAACATCCCGATCAAGGTCGCGGTCATCAACAACGGCGCCCTCGGGATGGTCCGCCAGTGGCAGACCCTCTTCTACAACCAGCGGTACTCCAACACCGTCCTGCACTCCGGGCCGGACGACGTCAACCCCGAGGCCCGCGGCACCCGCGTCCCCGACTTCGTGAAGCTGTCGGAGGCCATGGGCTGCTACGCCATCCGCTGCGAGTCCCCGGACGACCTCGACAAGGTCATCGAGGAGGCGAACTCGATCAACGACCGCCCGGTCGTGGTCGACTTCATCGTCCACGAGGACGCGATGGTGTGGCCGATGGTCGCCGCCGGCACCTCCAACGACGAGATCATGGCCGCCCGGGACGTCCGCCCCGACTTCGGCGACAACGAAGACGACTGAGAGCCACCCAGGACTTTCAAGCAGAGGAAGCAGATCATGTCCAAGCACACGCTCTCCGTCCTGGTGGAGAACACCCCCGGCATCCTGGCCCGGATCGCCGCCCTGTTCTCCCGCCGCGGCTTCAACATCGACTCGCTCGCGGTGGGCGTCACCGAGCACCCCGACATCTCCCGCATCACCATCGTCGTCGGCGTGGAGGACCTGCCGCTGGAGCAGGTCACCAAGCAGCTCAACAAGCTCGTCAACGTGCTGAAGATCGTCGAGCTGGAGCCCGCGCAGGCGGTGCAGCGCGAACTCGTCCTGGTGAAGGTGCGCGCCGACAACGAGACGCGCTCCCAGATCGTCGAGATCGTCCAGCTGTTCCGGGCCAAGACCGTCGACGTCTCCCCGGAGGCCGTCACCATCGAGGCCACCGGTTCCGGCGAGAAGCTGACCGCGATGCTCAAGATGCTGGAGCCGTACGGCATCAAGGAGCTCGTCCAGTCCGGCACGATCGCGATCGGCCGCGGTGCCCGTTCCATCACGGACCGGTCGCTGCGCGCACTGGACCGGTCCGCCTGAGACCCGAAACGGGCGGCCGGCGCGCCGTCGGCCGCCCGTATTCCGAGACCCTCGAACTTCCCTTCCGCCCGCCGTCATACGGTGGGACGCAACACCTGCACTCCCGAGGAGAGAACCCAAAGTGGCCGAGCTGTTCTACGACGCCGACGCCGACCTGTCCATCATCCAGGGCCGCAAGGTCGCGGTCATCGGGTACGGCAGCCAGGGCCACGCCCACGCGCTGTCGCTCCGTGACTCGGGTGTCGACGTCCGCGTCGGTCTGCACGAGGGCTCCAAGTCCAAGGCCAAGGCCGAGGAGCAGGGCCTGCGCGTGGTGAGCCCGTCGGAGGCCGCCGCCGAGGCCGACGTCATCATGATCCTCGTCCCGGACCCCATCCAGGCCCAGGTCTACGAGGAGCACATCGCCCCCAACCTGAGCGACGGCGACGCGCTGTTCTTCGGCCACGGCCTGAACATCCGCTACGGCTTCATCAAGCCCCCGGCCGGCGTGGACGTCTGCATGGTCGCCCCGAAGGGCCCGGGCCACCTGGTCCGCCGCCAGTACGAGGAGGGCCGCGGCGTTCCGTGCATCGCCGCCGTCGAGCAGGACGCCTCGGGCAACGCGTTCGCGCTGGCGCTGTCCTACGCCAAGGGCATCGGCGGCACCCGCGCCGGCGTCATCAAGACCACCTTCACCGAGGAGACCGAGACCGACCTGTTCGGTGAGCAGGCCGTCCTCTGCGGTGGCACCGCGGCCCTGGTCAAGGCGGGCTTCGAGACCCTGACCGAGGCCGGCTACCAGCCGGAGATCGCCTACTTCGAGTGCCTGCACGAGCTGAAGCTCATCGTCGACCTCATGTACGAGGGCGGCCTGGAGAAGATGCGCTGGTCGATCTCCGAGACCGCCGAGTGGGGCGACTACGTCACCGGCCCGCGCATCATCACGGACGCCACCAAGGCCGAGATGAAGAAGGTCCTCGCCGAGATCCAGGACGGCACCTTCGCGCAGCAGTGGATGGACGAGTACCACGGCGGCCTGAAGAAGTACAACGAGTACAAGAAGCAGGACTCCGAGCACCTGCTGGAGACCACCGGCAAGGAGCTGCGCAAGCTCATGAGCTGGGTCGACGAAGAGGCGTGAGCCGCCCGCCCGAGGGGCCGGAGCATCCCCGCTCCGGCCCCTTCGGCGAACCCCGGGTAACGTCGGTGGTCCGGCGTTGTCCATCCCGTCCGGCCACGGACGGGTGATCCTTCCGCAGCGGCACAGGACGACGCCCCGTGCGCCACTAGACTGCTGCACACATACGCGTCAGGCCCACAGCGTCGTGCGTCTCCAACGCGGCCAGCGACACCGGAGTAGTGCAGGCACGCCCACGCCGCCCGGCACGCACTCCGGCGCCGCTCCACCCCTCCACCGCCTGCGGCCGTCGGGACGGCCGTCCGCAGCACTGGACTTGTGAGGACTCACGTGAGCTCGAAACCCGTCGTACTCATCGCTGAAGAGCTGTCGCCCGCCACCGTCGACGCCCTGGGCCCGGACTTCGAGATCCGGCACTGCAACGGCGCGGACCGAGCCGAGCTGCTCCCCGCCATCGCCGACGTGGACGCGATCCTGGTCCGTTCGGCCACCAAGGTCGACGCCGAGGCGATCGCCGCCGCGAACAAGCTGAAGGTCGTCGCACGAGCCGGCGTCGGCCTGGACAACGTGGACGTCTCGGCCGCCACCAAGGCCGGCGTGATGGTCGTCAACGCCCCCACCTCGAACATCGTGACCGCCGCCGAGCTGGCCTGCGGTCTCCTCATCGCCACCGCCCGCCACATCCCGCAGGCCAACGCCGCGCTGAAGAACGGCGAGTGGAAGCGCAGCAAGTACACGGGTGTGGAGCTGGCCGAGAAGACCCTCGGTGTCGTCGGCCTGGGGCGCATCGGCGCGCTCGTCGCCCAGCGCATGTCCGGCTTCGGCATGAAGGTCGTCGCCTACGACCCCTACATCCAGCCCGCCCGCGCCGCGCAGATGGGCGTGAAGGTCCTGTCGCTGGACGAGCTGCTGGAGGTCTCGGACTTCATCACCGTCCACCTGCCCAAGACGCCCGAGACCGTCGGCCTCATCGGCGACGAGGCGCTGCGCAAGGTCAAGCCGAGCGTGCGCATCGTCAACGCCGCGCGTGGCGGGATCGTCGACGAGGAGGCGCTGTACTCCGCCCTCAAGGAGGGCCGGGTCGCCGGTGCCGGTCTCGACGTGTACGCGAAGGAGCCCTGCACGGACTCCCCGCTGTTCGAGTTCGACCAGGTCGTGTGCACCCCGCACCTCGGCGCCTCCACCGACGAGGCGCAGGAGAAGGCCGGTATCGCCGTCGCCCGCTCGGTGCGTCTCGCCCTCGCCGGTGAGCTCGTGCCGGACGCGGTGAACGTGCAGGGCGGTGTCATCGCCGAGGACGTCAAGCCGGGCCTGCCGCTCGCCGAGCGTCTCGGCCGGATCTTCACCGCGCTCGCCGGTGAGGTCGCGGTCCGCCTCGACGTCGAGGTCTACGGCGAGATCACCCAGCACGACGTGAAGGTGCTGGAGCTGTCCGCCCTCAAGGGTGTCTTCGAGGACGTCGTCGACGAGACGGTCTCCTACGTCAACGCCCCGCTGTTCGCGCAGGAGCGCGGCGTGGAGGTGCGCCTCACCACCAGCTCCGAGGCGACCGAGCACCGCAACGTCGTCACGGTGCGCGGCACCCTCGCCGATGGCGAGGAGGTGTCGGTGTCCGGCACGCTGGCCGGTCCGAAGCACCTCCAGAAGATCGTCGCCGTCGGGGAGTTCGACGTCGACCTCGCGCTCGCCGACCACATGATCGTGCTCAGGTACGAGGACCGGCCGGGCGTCGTCGGCACCGTGGGCCGCATCCTCGGTGAGGCGGGCCTCAACATCGCCGGTATGCAGGTGTCGCGGGCCGCGGCAGGTGGCGAGGCGCTGGCGGTGCTGACCGTGGACGACACGGTGACCGCCGGTGTGCTGGCCGAGGTGGCGGAGGAGATCGGAGCCACGTCCGCCCGTTCCGTGAACCTGGCCTGACCCTCCCGGGGGCCGCCGCCCCCGGGTCCCCGTTCGTCTCGAACGGACTCGTCCTCACACGCCGGACGGGCTGAGCCGATCAGCCTGTCCGGCGTTCGTGCGTACCCGGACCCGTCGCAGGGTCACCGCCGCCGCTGCCGCCGCCCCGGCCAGCAGCACCGCTCCCGTGACCGCCGCCGCGTGCATGCCGCTGGTGAAGGCCTCGCGGGCCGCCGTCGCCAGGGCGTCCCCCGCGCGCCCCGGGAGCCGGTCGGCCACGGCCAGGGCGCCACCCAGCGTCTCGCGGGCCGCGGCGGGGGCGGAGGCCGGGATCTCGTGGCGGTAGACGGCCGTGCCGATGGAGCCGAGGAACGCCATGCTCAGCGCCCCGCCGAACTCCGTGCCGGTCTCCAGCAGGGACGAGGCCGCGCCCGCCTTCTCCACCGGGGCCGCGCTCAGGGCCAGATCGGCCACCTGCGACATGACGACGACGATGCCGCAGGCCAGGACGGCGCACGCGGCCAGCAGCAGCCACAGGGCGTCGGTGCCGGCCAGGGCCAGCAGCACGTATCCGCACGACGAGACCGCGAAGCCCGCGCCGACGACGTACGCGCGGGGGATTCCCCGCTGGACCAGGTGGGCGCCGACCGGGGCCGCGAGCGCGATGGGCACCGACGGCAGCAGGCTCCACAACGCCGCCTCCAGGGGGCTGTTGTCCAGCACCGACTGGATGTACTGGGTCGTGAAGTACGCCGAGCCCATCATGCCGAAGGCGGCGACGAGGTTGAGGACGACGGCGGGGCTGAAGCCGCGGCCCCGGAACAGCTCCGGCGCGATCAGCGGGGAGAGGGCCGTGCGCTGGCGGTGGACGAACAGTGCGGCGAAGAGCAGGCCGACCGTCACCGCCATCACGTACCGCACGTGCCAGCCGGCGGACGCGAGTTCCTTCAGGCCGTAGATCACGGGGAGGACGGCCGCCATCGACAGCGGGACGCTCAGCAGGTCGAAGCGGCCGGGGGCCGGGGTGCGCGACTCGGGCAGCAGGACCGGGCCGAGGATCAGGAGCAGCACCATCGCGGGCAGGTTGACCAGGAAGACCGAGCCCCACCAGAAGTGTTCGACGAGCACCCCGCTCATCACCGAGCCGAGCGCGATGCCGGCCGTCATCACGCCCGACCACACGCCGATCGCCCTGGTGCGCTGGGCGGGGTCGGTGAACATGGTGCGCACGAGCGCCATCGTGGACGGCATCAGGGTCGCTCCGCCGATGCCAAGGACCGCGCGGGCCGCGATCAGGGTCTCGGCGCTGGTCGCGTAGGCCGCGACCAGGGAGGCCGTGCCGAAGGCGGCGGCGCCGATCAGCAGGAGCCTGCGGCGGCCGGTGCGGTCGCCGAGCGAGCCCATCGTCATCAGCAGGCCGGCCAGTACGAAGCCGTAGATGTCGAAGATCCACAGCTGCTGGGTGGCGCTCGGTTCCAGGTCGGCGCTGATCGCCGGGATCGCGAAATAGAGGACGGAGACGTCCATCGAGACCAGCAGCAGCGGCAGCATCAGCACGCCGAGGGCCGTCCATTCGCGGCGGCCGGCGCGGGCGGGAGGGTGCGGGTTCGTCGTCATGGGGCAGGACTGTACGAGCGTCTTAAACACCTGTCTAGTACGACTGTATTATCCGCCTGTGCAAGACAGTCGTCTGGGACGGCCGTATGGACACCCGGGTAGGCTGATGTGCCATGGGACACCGTGAGGATCTGCTCGAAGGCGCCAAGCGCTGCCTGCTGGCCAAAGGCTTCCTGCGCACCACGGCGCGCGACATCGTCAAGGAGTCGGGCACCAACCTGGCGTCGATCGGCTACCACTACGGCTCGAAGGACGCGCTGCTGGCGCAGGCGTACGTCGAGATGGTGGAGGGCATGTCCGGCGCCTTCGAGGGCGGCGGTGAACTGCGGGGCGAGCCGGGGTCGCTGGAGCGGTTCACCGAAGTGTGGGCGAACATCATCGAGACCATGCGCGAGCCCGGGTCCACATGGCGGCTCAGCATGGAGATCGTGGCCATGGGGGACCAGCTGCCGGAGGTGCGGGACCATCTCGCGCGGGCTCAGCGGGAGGCGGCGCGCGGCATCCTGCCGCTCTTCCACGGCGGGCGCGAGGAGGACGTGACGGACGAGCAGGTGGACACCCTCGGGTACTTCTACCTGACCCTGATGATGGGCCTCATGGCGCACTGGTCCTTCGACCCGAAGAGCGCGCCGGAGGCCGGGCAGCTCGCCGCCGGGCTCCGCCGGGTGATCGAGGCCGCCGGGGGGAAGTGACGCGTCTCCCTCAGCCGGATGGGTCGACGACGACCAGGGTCCGGCCGGCGGTGGCCGCCCGGGTGAGGGCGGTGCGCGCGGGCCCCGACAGGACCAGGCGGTCGGCCGCGCCCCGCCCGAGCGGCAACGGGGGCACTGCTGCGCCGGTCCTCACAGTCGGTGTGCCTTCAGGGCCATGTGCAGCAGCAGCCGGTCCTCTCCGTCGTCCAGGTCGAGTCCGGTGAGCTTCTCGATCCGGGACAGGCGGTAGTACAAGGTCTGGCGGTGGATGCCCAGCTCGGCGGCGGCCCGGGCGGCCTGCCCCGCGCAGTCGAGGTAGACCTCGGCGGTGCGGGCGAGTTCCTGGTGGACCGGGGCGAGCAGGGTCCGGGTCACCGGGTCGCGGGCGATCTCCGGGGGCAGCGCGGTGAGCAGCCGGAACGGACCGATCGACGCCCACTGCGCCACCGGCCCCAGCCGGGGTTCGGCCAGCGCCGCCCGGGCGGCCGACGACGCCTCCTGCCAGGCGGTCGCCAGGTCGGCGAGGCCCGAGCGAGGGGTGGCGACACCGGCGGCGGGACCCGCGGCTGCGTGCGACGCGCTCCCGGCACGACCGGGCGGGGCGTCCGTGCGGGCGGAGGCCGAGGGGCCCGGGCCACCGGCGGCACCCGGAACCCCAGCGGTACGTCCGACGGCATCCGGGCCACCGGCCCCCGACCGGCCTGCCCCGGACCGGCCTGCCCCCGAGGCGCTGGGCCCCAAGTCACTGGCCCCCGACCGGCTTGTCCCGGACCGGCCTGCCCCACCGGTCCCCGACCGGCTTGCCCCAGACCCGCCTGCCCCCGACCCCCCGGTCCCCGACCCCGCGGTCCCCGACCCCCCGGCCCCCGCCCCGGGCACCACCGCACCAGTCATGCCGTTCCGCCCGCGTGCCCGTTCCAGCAACCGTCCCGCCGCCGTGGTCGCCGGAGTCAGGACCTCCGGGGAGCGCAGGCGCAGGAGTACGGCCACGCACTGGTCCGTCGCCCCCCACGGCAGCGTGCACAGGGCCGTGGCCCCCGGGACCGCGCGGACCGACGGCGCGTCGTCCGGGTCCGCCGAGGGCCAGGGGGCGACGCACACCAGGGCGTGCAGGCCGTCGGCCCGGACGCCGAGGGCCGTGCGGAGCTCGGCGACGGCCATGTCGCTCTGCCAGCCGCGCTCGGCGGTGAGGACGGCCCGGAGCTCACGGCTGAGGTCGGCGCCGTGCTGCGCCTCGTCCGCGAGCAGGGCGCCGATGCGGGCCGTGACCCGCATGGCGGCGGACAGCTGAGGCTCGCCGGGGCCGGGATCGTCGTCCAGGAGCCAGACGTAGCCGTGGACCACGCCCCGGTGACGGACGGGGAGGCAGATCCGGCCCCGGTAGACGCCGGCCTCGGGGGTCGGGGGAATGCGGACCGGGCCCGACGCCCGCGTGATGCCGAAGCCCTCGAACCAGGCGCGGACCGCGGCGGTCGAGCGCCGGGTGAGGATCGACCGGGTGCGCACGGGGTCCAGGGCCGACGGATCGAGGTCGCCCTCGCTGTCGTACGCGCCGAAGGCGATCAGCTCGAAGTCCCGGTTCTCCAGCGTCGCGGGCGCGCCGAGCAGCTCCGAGATCTCGTCGACCAGCTCCTGGTAGTCGCCCCTGTGTTCCGACGTCACCCGGGCATTGTCCCTCACCGCAGAAGACCCTTCATACATCTGTCTGAGATCTGCGGCACGGATGCGTGACAGCTGTCGATGGCAGACGATCGGAGGGATCCTTAGGTTTCACGGTGGTTCTCCGTGCCGTACCCGCCGCGTCGCCCGCGAGGGGTCCGGCGCCTCGTTGCCTGTGCTCCTGGAGGTGCCCCGTGCTGGGTCCCGTGATTCTCGCCGCGTCACGCAGCGACCGGATGCGACGCCTGATCTCGGCGGCCCCGGTGACCAAGCAGGTCGTCGACCGCTTCATCCCCGGCGAGGACGTCGACGACATCGTCCCGGTCATCCAGCGCCTGACCGGGCAGGGTCTCGAACTGACGATGGACGTCGTGGGCGAGGACATCACCAGCCCGGAGCAGGCCGCCGCCGCCCGGGACGCCTACCTGGAGCTGATCGACCGCCTCAAGCCGCTGGAGCTCGGCACCCGCGCCGAGATGTCGGTGAAGCTGTCGATGTTCGGGCAGGCCCTCGGAGGCGGCCACGAACTGGCCCTGAACAACGTCCGCCCGGTCGTCGAGGCCGCCGCCGAGATCGGCACCACGGTCACCCTGGACGCCGAGGACCACACCACCCTCGACTCGATGTTCGCCATCCACGAGGAGCTGCGGAAGGACTTCCCGCAGACCGGCTGCGTCATCCAGGCGTACCTCTTCCGCACCGAGGACGACGCCCGCCGCCTCGCCGCGAGCGGCAGCCGGGTCCGCCTGGTCAAGGGCGCCTACAAGGAACCGGCCTCGGTCGCGTACCAGGACAAGCACGAGATCGACCGGGCCTACGTGCGCGTTCTGCGCACGCTGATGCTGGGGGAGGGGTACCCGATGATCGGGTCCCACGACCCGCGCCTGATCGCGATCGGCCAGGAACTCGCCCACCAGGCCGGGCGCAAGCCGGACGAGTACGAGTTCCAGATGCTCTACGGCATCCGCGGCGAGGAGCACCTGCGGCTGGCCGCCGAGGGCCACCGGATGCGCGTCTACACCGCCTACGGCACCGACTGGTACGGCTACTTCATGCGCCGTCTCGCGGAGAAGCCGGCCAACCTGCGCTTCTTCGCCCGGTCGATGCTCACCAAGGGCTGACAGCTCTTCACGGGCTGAGACCGACACACCGCTCAGTAAGGAGTTACGGAAAACATGGACGCTGTGACCCAGGTCCCCACCCCCGTCAACGAGCCGGTGCACGGCTATGCCCCCGGCTCGCCCGAGCGGGCCCGGCTGGAGGCCAGGCTGAAGGAGCTGGCCGACAACCCGATCGACCTGCCCTGCACCATCGGCGGCGAGAAGCGGATGGGTGGTGGCGAAGCCTTCCAGGTCGTCCAGCCGCACAACCACAAGGCCGTGCTCGGCACCTACCGCAACGCCACGCAGGCCGACGCCCAGGACGCCATCGACGCGGCCCTGGCCGCCGCGCCCGCCTGGCGCGCGATGTCCTTCGACGACCGCGCGGCGATCATCCTGCGCGCCGCCGAGCTGCTGGCCGGCCCCTGGCGCGAGACGCTCGCCGCCTCCACCATGCTCGGCCAGTCCAAGACCGCCCAGCAGGCCGAGATCGACACGCCCTGCGAGCTGGTCGACTTCTGGCGCTTCAACGTCTCCTACGCCCGCCAGCTGCTCGCCGAGCAGCCGCCGGCCAACGCCCCGGGCGTGTGGAACCGTCTGGACCACCGTCCGCTGGAGGGCTTCGTCTACGCGATCACGCCCTTCAACTTCACCGCCATCGCCGGCAACCTGCCGACCGCCCCGGCCCTGATGGGCAACGTCGTCGTCTGGAAGCCGTCCCCGACGCAGACCCACGCCGCCGTGCTGCTGATGCGGCTGCTGGAGGAGGCCGGTCTGCCCAAGGGCGTCATCAACCTCGTCACCGGCGACGGCATCGAGGTCTCCAAGGTCGCCCTGGAGCACCGCGAGCTGGCCGGCATTCACTTCACCGGCTCGACCAAGACCTTCCAGTACCTGTGGAAGACGGTCGGCGCCAACATCGAGAAGTACCGCGGCTACCCGCGCCTCGTCGGCGAGACCGGCGGCAAGGACTTCCTCGTCGCCCACCCCTCGGCCGACCCGGCGATCCTCAAGACCGCCCTGACCCGCGGTGCCTTCGAGTACCAGGGCCAGAAGTGCAGCGCCACCTCCCGGGCCTACATCCCCGCCTCCATCTGGAACTCCGGCTTCAAGGAGGAGTTCGCGGCCGAGGTCGACGGCATCAAGATGGGTGACGTCACCGACCTGTCGAACTTCATCGGCGCCGTCATCGACGAGCGTGCCTTCGCCAAGAACAAGGCCGCCATCGAACGCGCCAAGGAGGACGCCTCCTGCACGATCGTCGCGGGCGGCACCTGTGACGACTCCGAGGGCTACTTCGTGCGCCCGACCGTCATCGAGTGCACCGACCCCGGCAACGAGGTCTTCCGCACCGAGTACTTCGGCCCGATCCTCGCCGTGCACGTCTACGAGGACGACCGGTACGACGAGATGCTCACCCAGATGGAGTGCGTCTCCGACTACGCGCTGACCGGCTCGGTCATCGCGGGCGACCGCGCGGCCGCGGCCTACACGGCGAACAAGCTGCGCTACGCGGCCGGCAACTTCTACATCAACGACAAGTCCACCGGCGCCGTCGTCGGCCAGCAGCCCTTCGGCGGCGGCCGCGCCTCCGGCACCAACGACAAGGCCGGCGCCCCGCAGAACCTGATGCGCTGGACCCTGACCCGCGCCATCAAGGAGACGCTGGTCCCGCCGACCGACTACACCTACCCGCACATGGGCTGACACCCGGCCGCACCGGCGGGCCAGGTCGCGCGAAACGACCTGGCCCGCCGGCATGTCCGCGGGCAAGACTGGCCCGATGACCACCCGAGTGCGCACCGCCCACACCGCCGACCTCACGCCCGCCGAACTCGACGCCGCACGCCGCCTCCTGGACGCCGCGTTCGACGGCGACTTCGGCGACGACGACTGGGACCACGGCCTGGGCGGCATGCACACCCTCGTGCACGACGACAAGGGCCTCGCCGCGCACGGGGCGGTCGTGATGCGGCGGGTGTGCCACCGCGGCCGGTGGCTGCGGACCGGGTACGTCGAGAACGTCGCCGTCCGCGCCGACGCCCGCCGCACCGGCCTCGGCGGCCGGGTCATGGCGGAACTGGAGCGCGTCGTCGACCGCGCCTACGACCTCGGCGCCCTCTCCGCCAGCGACGACGGGGCCCGGCTCTACGCATCCCGCGGCTGGCGGTCGTGGACGGGGGAGGTGCACGCCCTGAGCCCCCGGCACGGGGTGGTCCGGATGCCGGAGGAGGAGGGGAGCACCTGGGTACGGACCGCTCCCGGCCGCTCCCTCGACCCGGCGCACCCGCTGCTCTTCGACTGGCGGGACGGCGATGTCCTCTAGGGAGGAAGCGCAGGTCGCCGGAGTATGACTCGAGCCGCCGTCTCAGATAGTAGGAAGTCCGAGTAATTGTGGAGACAGACGCTCCGCGCTCCCTTAGCTTTGTAGGAGCCGAACGTCTCGCTCGACCAAGCGAATGGCGGTCGTGAGCCGGACCCTGGCAGGCAACCCCTGCGGCCGTGCTCCCCGCCCCCTTCCGGCGTCTCGTATCGCGTTTCCCGCGCACTCCGTGCTGTTTTCCGAAGGAGTCGATGTCCCATGGCCGAGACGACCGCCCGCCGCCGAGTCCGTCACGTCACCCGCACGACCGAGTCCGACCGCAAGAACGCCGCCGCCGCGCTCCAGCGCGCCCTCGACCGCAGGGACAACGGCGGATCCAGCGGCCACTGAGCCGCGGCGGACGAGCAGACCAGCAGACCGGGAGCCGCCCGACGGGGCGCGGTGCGGGGCCTCACGCCCCGCGCCGCACCTCGAAGTGGTCGATCCGCTCACCGCTCGACGCCAGCGCCGACACCTCCAGTCTCGGCCGGGCGCCGCTCACCGCCTCCACCGAGAGGAACGAGAAACCGCGGTAGCGCACCCGCGACCACTGCGCCGATTCCGCCGCGGTGTCCCGGGACTTGGTCCAGCGGAACGTGGCGACCGCCTCGTGGTCCGCGGTGTTCCCCTCGTAGCTCTCCTTCACGCCGCCGGGGAAGCCGTACAGCTCCTTGCCGCCCCCGCCCGCGGTGACGTACACGATCCCGTCGCGGCGCGGATCCGTCGTCCCGCCCACCGGCACCGGCCTGCCCACCTCGCCGCCCCGGATGGCGTCGGTCCGCTCGTAGACGTGGTTGTGCCCGTTGATCACCAGGTCCACCTCGTGCCGGGCGAAGAGCGGCAGCCACGCGGCGCGCACCCCGCCGTCGGAGGCGTGCGTGGACGTGGAGTACGCGCAGTGGTGGAAGAAGACGACGATGAAGTCGACGTCCTTCGAGGACCGCAGTTCACCGAGCTTCCTGTCCAGCCACCGGCTCTGCCTCCCCTCCGTGTAGCCGAAGTTGGCGGGGATCTCGTAGGACACGTCGTTGGCGTCCAGCGCGACCACGCCCACGTTGCCGTACGTGAAGGCGTACACGCCCGGTGCCGTACGGGCGTCGAAGCCGCTGTCCGGCAGGAAGAAGCGGGCGAGCTGGCCGCCGTACCCGTCCGGTGAGTACCAGGCCTCCATGTCGTGGTTGCCCGTCGTTACCATCCAGGGCACCGACCTGGCCACCGGCTCGGTCTGCTTCAGGAACCGGTCCCACTGCCCGGCGTCGAAGACGTCCGTCTCCTTGCCCTTGCCGGTCGGGTCGGCGTAGCAGATGTCGCCGGCGTGCAGATGGAAGGCGGGCTCGCGGCGCAGCAGCGTACGGTCGTTGAGCGCCGCGTCCTCGCCGACACCCTGGTCGCCGAACGCGGTGAAGACGAAACGCTCCGGCGGGCGCGCCGGTGCCGTGCGGAAGGACGTGACGGTCGCCCGGTGCCGCGGGGAGGCCGGGTCGAAGCCCTCGTGGCCGACCCCGTAGTAGTACGTCGTGTCCGGGCGCAGCCCGTCCAGCGCGGCGTGCAGGTAGTACTGGTCGACCGCGGCCCGCACGCCCTGGAGCTCCGGGGTGCGCAGGTCGCGCAGGTCCGCCTCGACCCTGGGGCCGAGGTCGTCGGGGCGCAGGCCCACCCGGACGTAGGGCTTGCGCACCGCCAGCGGCACCTGCCAGGAGATCCGCATCTGGGTCTTGGGGTCGGCGCCGAAGGCGAGGTGGCGGCCGAAGGGCGTGACGAGGGAGCCGGGCGCCTGCGAGGTGGCGGGTGACGGGCTCCAGGACGCCGTGGCGCCGCCCTGCCCGGTTTGGGAGCCGGGAGCCGATCCGGAGCAGCCGGTCAGCAGCCCGCTCGCCACCGCGCCCGCGGTCACCAGCGTGCGCCGCCGCGACAGCCGCGTCCGCAGGTACTCGTGCTGCTCCGCCATGCTCATCCGGCCGGCGAGCTCGGGCGGGATGCCGAAGTGGGGGATCTCCATGTCCAGTGAACTTCCCAGCGGAGGCCGACGGCCGCACCACATCCGGGTGAACGGCACCAGACGGGAGCGTGCCGTCCCCCGGTCGGACGCCTCTCCGATGTCCGCATCCCGGACATCGAGTGTCATCCCATGGGACGAGGAGTAGGGTGCCCGCATGTCTCGCAGCCTCAATCTCGCAGTGATCCCCGGTGACGGCATCGGCCAGGAAGTCGTGGCCGAAGGTCTGAAGGTCCTCTCCGCCGTCCTTCCGCAGGATGTGAAGCTGGAGACCGAGGAGTACGACTTCGGCGCCCGGCGCTACCACGCCACCGGTGAGACCCTCACCGACGCCGACCTCGACGCCCTGAAGCGGCACGACGCCATCCTGCTCGGCGCGATCGGCGACCCGTCCGTGCCGTCCGGCGTCCTGGAGCGGGGCTTCCTGCTCAAACTCCGCTTCGCCTTCGACCACCACGTCAACCTGCGTCCGTCGAAGCTCCTTCCGGGTGTCGCCACCCCGCTCGCCGGTGAGCCGCAGATCGACTTCGTCGTGGTCCGCGAGGGCACCGAGGGCCCCTACACCGGCAACGGCGGCACCATCCGCAAGGGCACCGAGCACGAGGTCGCCACCGAGGTGTCCGTGAACACGGCCTTCGGTGTGGAGCGCGTGGTCCGCGACGCCTTCGCCCGCGCCCAGGCCCGCCCGCGCAAGAAGCTGGCCCTGATCCACAAGAACAACGTGCTGACCTTCGCGGGTCACCTGTGGACGAACGTCTTCAACAAGGTGGCCGAGGAGTTCCCCGAGGTCACCACCGAGTACATGCACGTCGACGCGGCGACCATCTACCTGGTCACCCAGCCCGAGCGCTTCGACGTCATCGTCACCGACAACCTCTTCGGCGACATCATCACCGACCTCGCCGCGGCCGTCTCCGGCGGCATCGGCGTCGCCGCGAGCGGCAACATCAACCCCTCCGGCGACTTCCCCTCCATGTTCGAGCCCGTGCACGGCTCGGCCCCGGACATCGCCGGCCAGGGCAAGGCCGACCCGACCGCCACCGTGCTGTCCGTCGCCCTGCTCCTGCGCCACCTCGGCTACGAGGCCGAGGCCGCCCGCATCGACGAGGCGGTCGCCGCCGACCTGGCCGAGCGCACCGGCAAGCCCGCCCGCTCCACCTCGGAGATCGGCGACGCGCTCGCCGTACGCGTAGCCGGCTGACCCGCCGCTGCACACCGCAAGCCGCCGGGTCGCATCAGCGCCCGGCGGCTTCCGCATGCTCCCGCCGGGTGTCACCATCGACCACCGGGCCGCGTTCCCCCCGTTCCTCGCGCCGCCGCCTCCGGGCGATAATCGAACGCGAGGCCGCGGAACGAGGGAATGCTCGGACGTCCTAGCACTGGTCCCCAGCAGAGCAGTACCGAGCGCGGCCCGTCACTACAACCGGTGAAGGACATCAACCCATGACGACGCCCACGATCGAGCTCAAGCCCTCCGCCCACCCGCTCTCCGCCGCCGAACGCGAGGCGATCCTGGCCAACCCCGGGTTCGGCCGCCACTTCACCGACCACATGGTGACGATCAAGTGGACGGAAGGCCGCGGCTGGCACGACGGGCAGCTCGTGCCGTACGCGCCGATCTCCCTGGACCCCGCCACCACGGTCCTGCACTACGCGCAGGAGATCTTCGAGGGTCTGAAGGCCTACCGCCAGCCCGACGGGTCCGTCGCCACCTTCCGCCCCGAGAAGAACGCCGAGCGGTTCCAGAGCTCCGCCCGCCGCCTCGCGATGCCCGAGCTGCCGGTCGAGACGTTCATCGAGGCGTGCGACGCCCTGGTGAAGCAGGACAAGGCATGGGTGCCGGCGCACGGCGGTGAGGAGTCTCTCTACCTGCGCCCGTTCATGATCGCCACCGAGGTCGGGCTGGGCGTGAAGCCGGCCAACGAGTACCTGTTCCTGGTGATCGCCTCCCCGGCCGGGGCGTACTTCCCCGGTGGTGTGAAGCCGGTGTCGATCTGGGTCTCCGAGGACCGCGTGCGGGCCGTGCCCGGCGGCATGGGCGACGCCAAGACCGGCGGCAACTACGCCGCGTCCCTGCTCGCGCAGGCCGAGGCCGCGACGAAGGGCTGTGACCAGGTCTGCTACCTCGACGCCGTGGAGCACACGTGGGTCGAGGAACTGGGCGGCATGAACCTGTACTTCGTGTACGGCGACAAGATCGTCACGCCGTCGCTCACCGGCTCGATCCTGGAGGGCGTCACGCGCGACTCGCTGCTCGCCGTCGCCCGTGACCTCGGATACGAGGCCGAGGAGGGCCGGGTCTCGGTCGACCAGTGGCAGCGGGACTCGGAGAACGGGTCGCTCACCGAGGTCTTCGCCTGCGGTACCGCCGCGGTGATCACCCCGGTCGGCACGGTGAAGCGGGCTGGGGCGGAGTGGAAGCAGAGCGGGGGAGAGCCGGGCGAGGTCACGCTGCGGCTGCGTCAGGCGCTGCTCGACATCCAGCGGGGTACGGCCCCGGACGCCCACGGCTGGATGCACCGGCTGGGCTGAGCCGCCCTGGTTTCGGGGCTCCGCCCACCCACGTCCCGAAGCGGGTCGGGCCGGAAGCGGCGCTTGCCTCACCGGCCCGGGCCCGACGGGAACCGCCCCGGGGGCAACAGCGCACAGCCGCCCGTCCCGCCACCCGCGACAGCAGGAGACCGCAGTCCACACCGCAGGTGGTGCTGACCGCCCAAGGCCTGCCCAGGGCGGTCGGCAGCAGCACGCAGGATGTCATCGTGTCCCGCGCGCGAGCGGTGACGCCCGGCGAAGACGGCGGCCGTGGCCGCGACGGCGACCGTGTACGCCGCCCGGGGCGACGAGGTGGCCGGGAAGGGGCCGCGCCGACCAGTGGCTCCGCGTGGCCGCCCCGTCCGCGTCCGCCGTGAACGCGAGGACCTACCGCGCTTCAGCAGGCCCGGCATCAGCCCCGGTCGGGTGGCGTGCGGCTCCGGGCGGGAGACGTAGCGGGCCCCTGAGACGCAGCGGGCGCAGCCGTTCAGCAGCGTGATGCGGGCGACTGCCCGGACAGCCCGGCGGCCGCGGCAGCGAGCGGCCAGGCCGGCCGGAACCTGCCGGGCAGCAAGCCGCCCGCCTCCGGCAGCGCGTCTGTGGTGAAGCCGGGGGCGCAGGCGATCACGCCGAGCGCGAGCGGAGCCGTCATTCCGCACCCGGTAACCCGTCATCCCGCACCCGGTAACCGCAGACCCCGCCCGCCACCGTGGCAGCGGCGAGCAGTTCGCAGACGACGCCGTACGACATCCCGCCCCGCGGCAGCCCGGCCACCGAGCCGACCAGCCGCCCGCACACTCCCCGACACGGCCCCGCCGGTGCGCAGCGAGACCAGCGCCGGTGGGGCCGTGCGCATGACGCCCACCACCGTGCCCGCGAGCACCACGCTGGTCTCCCTCAGTTAGAGTGACGTTCAAGATGATGTCGCGCTGTCCTCTCGCCACCCTTTCTTCCAACAGGGTTGGTGTTTAGAGTGGTGCTCTAACAGAGGGAGTGACATGCGGCTGACCCCGACCGAACGCGACCGGCTGCTGCTCTTCGGCGCCGCCGAACTCGCCCGCGCCCGCCGGGCCAGGGGGCTAAGGCTCAACGTCCCCGAGGCGACCGCGCTCATCGCCGACACGGTGTGTGAGGCCGCCCGGGACGGCAAGCGGCTCACGGAGGCCGTCGAGGCCGCCCGGCGTGTCCTCGGGCCGGGCGACGTGCTGCCCGGTGTCGCCGATGTCGTCACCGAGGTGCAGGTCGAAGCCGTCTTCGACGACGGCTCACGGCTCGCGGTCGTCTCCGACCCCCTCGGCGGCGGTTCCGGGCCGGACGCCCCGGGGGCGCTGCTGCCCGGGCCGGAGTACGCCGAGCCCGAACCGGCCGAGCGGCTCACGGTCACCAACACCGCGACCGTGCCCGTCTCCGTGACCTCCCACTTCCACTTCTTCGAGGCCAACCCGCGGCTCGACTTCGACCGCGTCCGTGCCTACGGCATGCGGCTCGCCGTGCCCGCGGGCTCGTCCGTGCGGTTCGGGCCGGGACAGAGCGCCGAGGTCGGTCTTGTGCCCATCGGAGGCGAACGGATCGCCGTCGGGTTCGCCGGACTCGTCGACGGTCCGCTGGACGAGCCGGGCGCCAGGGAGGAGGCCCTGCGCAGGGCCGCCGCCTGCGGCTACCTCGGCATACCGGACACATCTGAACAGGAGGCCCGGCGATGAGCCGCCCCGGAGGGCACCCCGCCGAGGCGCGCCGCCTCACCCCCCACGAGTACGCCGCCACCCACGGCCCCCGCGCAGGCGACCGTGTCCGCCTCGGTGACTCGGGGCTGGTCGTCCGTGTCGAGTCCGACTCCCAGCGCCCGGGCGACGAGTTCCTCGCCGGGTTCGGCAAGACCGCCCGCGACGGACTGCACCTCAAGGCCGCCGCCGTCCGGGACACTTGTGACGTCGTGATCAGCAACGTCGTCGTGATCGACGCCGTGCAGGGCATCCGGAAGGTCTCCATCGGCATCCGTGAGGGCCGGATCCACTCCATCGGGCGGGCCGGCAACCCCGACACCCTCGACGGGGTCGACGTCGTCGTCGGCACGGGCACCTCGATCGTCTCCGGCGAGGGGCTCATCGCCACCGCCGGAGCCGTCGACACCCACGTCCATCTGCTGTCGCCGCGCGTGATGGAGGCGTCCCTCGCCTCCGGCGTGACCACGATCATCGGGCAGGAGTTCGGCCCGGTCTGGGGCGTCGGCGTCAACTCGCCCTGGGCGCTGCGGCACGCGTTCGGCGCCTTCGACGCCTGGCCGGTCAACATCGGCTTCCTGGGCCGCGGTTCCTCGTCCCACGAGGCACCCCTGGTCGAGGCCCTCGCCGAGGGCGGTGCCTCGGGGTTCAAGGTGCACGAGGACATGGGCGCCCACACCCGCGCCCTGGACACCGCCCTGCGCGTCGCCGAGGAGCACGACGTCCAGGTCGCCCTGCACAGCGACGGGCTGAACGAGTGCCTGTCGGTGGAGGACACCCTGCGGGTGCTGGAGGGCCGGACCATCCACGCCTTCCACATCGAGGGCTGCGGCGGCGGGCACGTCCCCAACGTCCTGAAGATGGCGGGAGTGCCGAACGTCATCGGCTCCTCCACCAATCCGACCCTGCCCTTCGGCCGGGACGCCGTCGCCGAGCACTACGGCATGATCGTCTCCGTCCACGACCTCAAGACCGACCTGCCCGGCGACGCCGCCATGGCCCGGGACCGCATCCGCGCCGGGACCATGGGTGCCGAGGACGTCCTGCACGACCTGGGCGTCATCGGCATCACCTCCTCCGACGCGCAGGGCATGGGACGCGCGGGCGAGACGGTCCGCCGTACGTTCGCCATGGCCGGGAAGATGAAGGCCGAGTCCGGCGACCCCGGCGACGGGCACGACAACGAGCGCGTCCTGCGCTACCTGGCCAAGCTGACCATCAACCCGGCCCTCGCGCACGGACTTTCGCACGAGGTCGGATCCATCGAGACCGGCAAGCTCGCCGACATCGTGCTGTGGCGGCCCGAGTACTTCGGCGCCAAACCGCAGCTGGTCCTGAAGGCCGGCTTCCCCGCGTACGGCGTGACCGGCGACCCGAACGCGGCGACCGACACCTGCGAGCCCCTCGTCCTCGGGCCGCAGTTCGGCGCGCACGGGGCGACACCGGCCGAGCTCTCGGTGGCCTTCGTCGCGCAGGCCGCGCTGGACCAGGGGCACGACACGATGCCGACCCGGCGCCGCAGGGTCGCCGTGCGCGGCACCCGCGGCATCGGCCCGGCCGACCTGCGCCTCAACTCCCGTACCGGGGCGGTCGACGTCGACCAGCGCACCGGCCTGGTCACCCTCGACGGCGAGCCGCTGCGCTCCGAACCCGCCGAGTCCGTCTGTCTCAACCGTCTCTACTTCCTCTGAGGATCAACGATGTCCGCAGCCGCCGACGGCTTCCGCATGCCCGCCGAATGGGTTCCGCACGAGCGGACCTGGATGGCCTGGCCGGGCCCGAACCAGACCTTCGACGACCCCGGGGAGCTGGCCGCCGCCCGGGTGGCCTGGGCCGCCGTCGCCCGGGCCGTGCGCCGCTTCGAGCCGGTGACGGTGGTGTGCGGGCCTGGGCAGTCGGGCGAGGCGCGTGCGCTGCTGGGCGAGGGCGTCGACACGGTCGAGCGGGACCTCGACGACGCCTGGATGCGCGACATCGGCCCGACCTTCCTGACCGACGGCAACGGCGAACTGGCCGCCGCCGACTGGACGTTCAACGGCTGGGGCGCCCAGGAGTGGGCCCGTTGGGAGCACGACGCGAAGGTCGCCGCACACGTCGCCGACCTCGCCGGGGCACGGACGTACACCTCGAAGCTCGTCAACGAGGGCGGGGCGATCCATGTCGACGGCGAGGGCACCGTCCTGCTGACCGAGACCGTCCAGCTCGGCCCGGAACGCAACCCGGGCTGGTCGCGCGACCAGGTCGAGGCGGAGATCCACGCCCAGCTCGGCACCCGCAAGGCGATCTGGCTGCCGCGCGGCCTGACCGGCGACTATCCCCCGCACGGTTTCGGCACCCTGGGCCACGTGGACATCGTCGCCTCCTTCGCCCGCCCCGGTGTCGTCGTGGCGCACTCCCAGCCCGACCCCGCCCATCCCGACCACGAGATCACCCGGGAGGTCATCGGTCTGCTGAAGGCGCAGACGGACGCCCGCGGCCGCCGCCTGGAGGTCGTGGAGGTGCCCGCCCCGACCGTCCTGGAGGCCGACGGTCACTGGGCCGACTACTCCTACATCAACCACTACCTCTGCAACGGCGGTGTGGTCCTGTGCGGCTTCGACGACCCGCGCGACGAGATCGCCGCCGGCATCTTCCGCCGCCTGTTCCCCGAGCGGACCGTGACACTGGTGGACGCCCGTACGATCTTCGCGGGCGGTGGCGGCATCCACTGCGTCACGCAGCAGCAGCCGAGGATCTAGGAGCGCACATGGCCGGTGGGCGACGGCAGGCCCCGCCCCGCGAGGACGTCCTCGCCGCGGCCATGGAGATGATCGCCGAGCGCGGCCTGGAGAAGCTCACCATGGCGGCGCTCGGCGGCGAGGTCGGCATGAGCAGCGGCCACCTGCTCTACTACTTCGGCTCCAAGGACGAGTTGCTGCTGCGCACCCTGGAGTGGAGCGAGGGCCGGCTCGGCGGCGAGCGGGCGCGCCTGCTGACCCGGGCCGCGCCCGCCCGCGAACGCCTCGATGCCTACGTGGACCTGTACGTCCCCGACGGCCACCGCGACCCGCACTGGACGCTGTGGCTGGAGGTCTGGAACCGCTCGCAGAACGCCGACACGCAGGCCCGTGACCGGCAGGCCGCCATCGAGGGCGCCTGGCACCGCGACCTGGTCGCGCTGCTCGCCGAGGGCATCTCGCGGGGCGAGTTCCGCGGCGTCGACCCGGACCGGTTCGCCACCCGCCTGCGGGCCCTGCTGGACGGCTTCTCCATCCATGTGGCGATCGGGCTGCGCGGCACCGACCGCGCGCAGATCCTGCGCCACGTGCGCGAGTTCCTCGCCGACAGCCTCCTCGCGGACGCCTGAACGCACGCCCGGGGCGTACCCGATACGACGGATTGACCCTCCGGCCGGTCGTGATGTCGGCTCGGGGGAGCCCTCGGCGCGGGGCCGGGGGAGAAGCGTCCATGATCGACCGCGACGGCCGCGCGGTCGCCTTCAGCAGCCCGGCGGCCGACCTGGTACCCGGCGACACGTACGACACCTCGCACGTCTACGTCCGTCACCTGAAGTGACCGACCGCATCCTGAGACGGCGGTGAGCCAAGCGCGGGGGTTGTGCCAAACTGCCCCCGTGCTCTCGTTCGCCACGATTATTGGCAGCAGGCGCGCCGGTCCGCAGTGACCGTCACGTACGACCACGTACGGGCGGACACCGTCGTCCTCGACCCGCGCGCAGACCTCTCGCACCCGCGAGAGGTTTTTCGCATTTCTGGCCCACCCGCAGCCGGAGGCGAGAGCGCGAGGGAGTATGTGAGGGCGGTGGAGCCGGTCATTCCGGTACGACCGAGATCCCATCCTCAGGAGCCTTGAGACCATGACCGCTAGCAGCGAGCTCGACGATTCGTTCCACGTCTTCGACACCACCCTGCGCGACGGCGCCCAGCGGGAGGGCATCAACCTCACCGTCGCGGACAAGCTGGCCATCGCGCGGCACCTGGACGACTTCGGCGTGGGCTTCATCGAGGGCGGCTGGCCGGGTGCCAACCCCCGGGACACCGAGTTCTTCGCCCGGGCCCAGCAGGAGATCGACTTCCGGCACGCCCAGCTCGTCGCGTTCGGCTCCACCCGTCGCGCCGGTACCACCGCCGCCGAGGACCCGCAGGTCAGGGCACTCCTGGAGTCCGGCGCGCCGGTGATCACGCTGGTCGCCAAGTCGCACGACCGCCATGTCGAACTCGCGCTGCGCACCACTCTGGACGAGAACCTGGCGATGGTCCGCGACACCGTGTCCTTCCTCAAGGAGCAGGGCCGCCGCGTCTTCATCGACTGCGAGCACTTCTTCGACGGCTACCGCGCCAACCCCGAGTACGCCAAGGCGGTCGTCCGCACCGCCTCGCAGGCCGGCGCGGACGTGGTGGTCCTGTGCGACACCAACGGCGGCATGCTCCCGGCCCAGGTTCAGGCCGTCGTCGCCACGGTCCTCGCCGACACCGGAGCCCGGCTCGGCATCCACGCCCAGGACGACACGGGCTGCGCGGTCGCCAACACCCTGGCCGCCGTCGACGCGGGCGCGACGCACGTGCAGTGCACGGCCAACGGCTACGGCGAGCGCGTCGGCAACGCCAACCTCTTCCCGGTCGTGGCGGCCCTGGAGCTGAAGTACGGCAAGAAGGTCCTGCCCGACGGGCACCTGCGCGAGATGACCCGCATCTCCCACGCCATCGCCGAGGTCGTCAACCTCACGCCCTCCACCCACCAGCCCTACGTCGGCGTCTCCGCCTTCGCCCACAAGGCCGGACTGCACGCCTCCGCGATCAAGGTCGACCCGGACCTCTACCAGCACATCGACCCCGAACTGGTCGGCAACACCATGCGGATGCTGGTCTCCGACATGGCCGGACGGGCCTCCATCGAGCTCAAGGGCAAGGAGCTCGGCATCGACCTCGGCGGCGACCGGGAGCTGGTCGGCCGGGTGGTCGAGCGGGTGAAGGAGCGCGAACTCCAGGGCTACACCTACGAGGCGGCCGACGCGAGCTTCGAACTGCTGCTGCGCGCCGAGGTACAGGGCGGCAAGCCGCTGAGCTACTTCGAGGTCGAGTCCTGGCGGGCCATCGTCGAGGACCGGCCCGACGGCTCCCACGCCAACGAGGCCACGGTCAAGCTGTGGGCCAAGGGCGAGCGCATCGTCGCCACCGCCGAGGGCAACGGCCCGGTCAACGCCCTGGACCGGTCCCTGCGCGTGGGCCTGGAGAAGATCTACCCCCAGCTCGCCAAGCTGGAACTGGTGGACTACAAGGTCCGCATCCTGGAGGGCAAGCACGGCACCAACTCCACGACCCGTGTGCTGATCTCCACGTCCGACGGCACGGGCGAGTGGTCGACGGTCGGCGTCGCCGAGAACGTCATCGCCGCGAGCTGGCAGGCCCTGGAGGACGCGTACACCTACGGACTGCTGCGCGCGGGCGTCACTCCGGCGCGGTAACCGAAACCCGCCCCGGGCCGGGTGCCCGGGGCACGGGTCACATCGCCGAGTCCCGGGACCGCGGCACCGGCACCTCGCCGCCCCGGTCGCGGCCGGGAGCCCGGTCGAGGCGGAAGAGGCCCGCGGTGTGGGCGCGCTGGCCGGTGGTGTTGCCGGTGGAGCGGGTCAGCTCCTCGACGCCGTCGGCCAGATAGCCGACCCACGCCGTGCCCTCGTCCTCGATGATCCGCTGGGCGTCGGTCCGCAGCCGCTCGATCACGGCGAGCAGTGCGGCCTGCTCCTTGTCGCTGGGGGAGTCGGTGGTCCTCAGGAAAGCCTGCGCCCAGTCGGACTGCGCCTTCTTGAGGATCTGCTGCAACGCCAGTTCCGCGCGGATGTAGCGGGTCCAGGACGCCGAGAACCCGAAGATCCGGTCGAACAGGACGCAGCCCGCGCCAGCGGCCAGGAACACGAAACCCCACTCGGGCCGCACGGCCGTGGGAGCGGCCGCGTGCACCAGGGGCGTGATCGTGCCGACGATGCCCAGCAGCGTGGCGAGCGCCCGCAGCGAGCGCGACCACTGCGACGGCCCCCGGCGCCGGGCCAGATACCAGCCGATCGCCGACGTCACCTCCGCCTCGGCGTGCCGGAACAGCTCCCACAGCAGGTCGGCCCGCGTCCGCGACCGGTCCAGCTCCGTCAGTTCGGACACCGTCATGTCCGCAGCCCTGCGTCGTCCGAACATGTCCCCGCTCCCGCCCCTCTGGATGGCCAGAGGCATCCTAGGCGCAGCCGCCCGCACAATTCCCTGCCTCGACGGATAACCCTTCTTGTGCCGTTTCGGGTAGCTTCGAACATATGAAGGCCGCGCTGGTGCGTACCGTCGTACGTCTGCTGATCGTGCCGTTCGCCGCCGTGCTGGCGGTGCTGCTGGCCGGTGCGCCGGGCGCGCACGCGGCCACCGACCTCTCCGATGTCGCCCGCCAGTTGCGCGAGAGCCCCGTCTACGTCGATCCGGCCGCCTCCGGGCAACTGGCGGCGTCGGACGCCGAGGCCCTCGCCGACAAGATCAAGGACGCGGACAAGCCCGTCTTCGTGGCGGTCCTCCCGGCCGGTTATCCCACGCAGAATCTCTTCCGCAACCTGCGCACCGAGACCGGCATCACCGGCCTGTACGGCGTCCACCTGGGCGACCGCTTCGACGCCCGGGCCGACAGCTCCGTGATGAGCCGCGAAGCGGTGTCCAACCTGGTCACGGCCGTGCAGGACGCGGGCGACACCAAGGCCCAGCTGAACGACTTCGTCGACGACGCGCTGCGCAACGTGGGCGGTTCGGCGCCGAGCGGCTGGAGCGACGGGTCGGGCACCGAGGTGCCGGTCGGCGGCCTGATCACGATGGGCGCCCTGGTCGCGGCCGGCGGCGCGGGCGCCTACGCCCTGGTCCGCCGCAACCGGCGCCGCCACGAGGAGGAGCAGCGGGCCGCGCTGGAGAAGCTGCGCGTGGTCGTCGACGAGGACATCACCGCCTTCGGCGAGGAACTCGACCGGCTCGACTTCCACCCCGGCGAACCCGGCGCCGACGACGCGATGCGCACCGACTACGAGCGCGCCCTGGACTCCTACGAACAGGCCAAGTCCCTGATGGCGGCCGCGACGAGACCGGAGGACGTCCGGGCCGTCACCCAGGCCGTGGAGGACGGCCGGTTCGCCTTGGCCCGGCTCGCCGCCCGCCGCGCCGGCGGCCCCCTCCCCGAGCGCCGCCCGCCCTGCTTCTTCGATCCGCGCCACGGCCCCTCGGTCACCGACGCGACCTGGACGCCCCCGGCCGGCGCCGCCCGCGACGTCCCGGTCTGCGCCGCCGACGAGCGGCGGCTCGCCGAGGGCCGCGATCCGGTGATCCGCGAGGTCGACACCGACTACGGCCGCCGCCCGTACTGGGAGGCGGGACCGGCGTACGGCCCCTGGGCCGGCGGCTACTTCGGCGGCGGTCTCCTGCCCGGCCTGCTCGTCGGCACCATGCTCGGCAGCATGATGGCCGGCCCCGCCTACGCGGCCGACTACGGCTCCGGCTACGGCGACTTCGGCGGCTACGACGGCGGCGACGTCTCCGGCGCCGACTTCGACTCCGGCGACTTCGGCGGCGATTTCGGAGGGGGCTTCGGGGGAGGCGACTTCGGCGGCGGGGGCGGAGGCGGCGATTTCGGCGGCGGCTTCTGAGGGGTCGGGCCGGCCTCGACTCCGCCGAAGGGGTCGTCCGCCGGGACGGCACGCCGCGGGCGCGCGTGGGACAGCGCCGCGATGCCTCGCGCTTACGCGGCGTCGGCGGCCCGTTCCGACCCGCCGCGTTCCCGGGGCCGGTGAGACCGGCGTCGCGGCGGCCCCCGCGTGCAGGACGCTGATGCCGCTGCACGGGGGCCTTGGCTCACGGCCTGGGTGTCTTCCCGGACACCTTCACCCAGGCCCGCGAACAGAGCGCGCACGGCTCGCGTAGCGGACAGGATCCGTCCTATCGCCTGCCTACCGTGGTGCCATGACGACCTCCGGCGACACGGGTCCCGTCTCCTTCGAGACCACGGCCGACCTGGACTCCTGGCTGACCGCCCACCCGGCCCCGCATCCGGGCCTGTGGGTCAGGATCGCGAAGAAGGGCTCGGGCATCCCGTCGGTGAGCGCCGCCGACGTCAACGACGTGGCGCTGTGCCACGGCTGGATCACCGGGCAGCGCAAGGGACTCGACGCGTCGTCGTACCTCCAGTGGATCACCCCCCGGCGCCCCGGCAGTCTCTGGTCCATGGTCAACGTCCGGCGCGTCGAGGAGCTGACGGCCGCCGGGCGCATGCGGCCAGGCGGGCTCGCCGAGGTGGCGGCCGCGCGGGCGGACGGCCGCTGGGAGGCGGCCTACGCGTCCCAGCGGGAGGCGGAGGTCCCGCAGGACCTGGCGGCGGCACTGGCCCGCAGTCCCCGGGCCGCGGCGGCGTTCGCGGCCCTCGGCCGCACGGACCGGTACCTGGCGATGCTCGGCGTGCTCAGGGCCAGGACACCGCGGAGCCGGGCGGCGCGGGTGTCGGCGGCGGTGCGGGAGCTGGAGTCACGGGACGGGCCCGGCACCCCGAGGCGCCGGGCCCGCGAGCCGTAGCTCCCGGAGGGGATCAGAGGGTCGATGCCGCCGAGGCGATGGCGGAGGCGAAGGTGGAGACCTCCGTGTAGACGCCGGGAGCCTCGGGCCGCGCGCAGCCCTCGCCCCAGCTGACGATGCCGACCTGGATCCAGTCGCCGGCGTTGTCCTTGCGGAACATCGGGCCGCCGGAGTCGCCCTGGCAGGTGTCGACGCCGCCCGCGTCGAAGCCGGCGCAGATCTCCTCGTTCGCGACGAGGTCGCCGTAGAGGCCGCCGTAGGCCTTGCACGCGGCGTCGCCGACGAACGGGACGGTGGCCTTCAGGAGGTAGCGCTGCTGGGAGCCGCCCTCGCGGTTCGCGCCCCACCCCGCGACGGTGAAGTCACCGGTGTTGTACTGCGCCGTGGTGGCGATCTTCAGGGTCGGCAGGTTGATGGGCTGGGCGAGCTTGATGAGCGCCCAGTCCTTGCCGGTGCCGTTGTAGCCGGGGGCGCGCAGCACCTTGGTGGAACGGACCTGGACCCGGCCGCTGGTGGACTGGAGGTCCACGACCCCGGCCGTCGCCGTGATGCTGGTGTTGTTGCCCGACCGGCTGACGCAGTGCGCGGCCGTGAGCACGATCTGCTGGGTGTAGAGCGCGCCGCCGCAGCCCATGGAGAGCCGGACCATGAACGGGAACTCGCCCTGCGCGGCCCGGGTCCCGCCGACGACGGGCGACGGGGCGGCCTGCGCGGCGGAGACGGGCTGGAGGCTGGCGATCGCGAGCGCGGCCGCGCCGAGCACCGCGCATCTCTTGAGGGCCGTGAGGAGTCTCTTCAAGGTGATGCCTTCCGTGGGGGGTTGACCGGGGAGATGTGCAACCGAAGCATCAAATTGACGAGTGCATGACAGCAGCAAGGGCAAAAAGAACGTCCATGTGCTGGCATGGACTGGTCAAAATACTGCTGCTGGATTATGGGAACGCCGACAGACTCCGCACAAGGGGCGGGAACCGGCCAGACCGGCCCGGTGGGGTGTCACCGGGCCGGTCCCGCGGAGCTCACGCGTTCCTGATGGCCGAGATGTCGAAGTTGAGCTTGATCTTGTCCGACACCAGCACGCCGCCGGTCTCCAGCGCGGCGTTCCAGGTCAGACCCCACTCGGAGCGCAGGATCTCCGCCTTGCCCTCGAAGCCGACGCGCTCGTTGCCGAACGGGTCCTTGGCGGCGCCGTTGAACTCGAGGTCGATGGTGAGGGGGCGGGTGGTGCCGAGGATCGTCAGGTCGCCGGTGATCCGGTAGTCGTCCCCGCCGAGGGCCTCCGCCGAGGTGGAGCGGAACGTCATGGCCGGGAACTCCTCCGTCTTGAAGAAGTCCGCGCTCTTCAGGTGACCGTCGCGGTCGGCGTTGCCCGTGCTGATGCTGTCCATCACGACGTCGATGGAGGCCGTCGAGCGCGACGGGTCGGTGCCGTCGAGGTGGAGCGTGCCGGTGAAGTCCTGGAAGCCGCCCTTGACGTTGGTGACCATGGCGTGCCGGGCGACGAACCCGATCGTCGAGTGGGCGGGGTCGATCGTGTAGTCGCCGGTCAGGGCGGCGAGCTCGGGGCTCACGGCGGTGTCGGTGGCGGTGCGGGCGTCGGTGCGGCCGAAGATGCTCATGTCGGATGCCTCCTGGGTAGATGTTGAATGTTTAACTACTCCAACGCGACCCACCGTAGACCTATTCCGTTCAATGTTCAACATCTTCATCGGGTGCGTCCGCGTCGTGCCCGGCCGCGCCCATCCGTTCCCCCGGTCGGCCCAACCCCGCGCCCTGCGGTGGCGAGGTCGGGCGAGTCGGGGTTCCGTTTCTAGGGAGCGCATGGAGACAGACGAGACCACGGCGGACGCACAGCGCAGGGGAGAGCGACTCGTGACACTCACCGGCTCCGGCTCGGCCTACGACCCCCCGGCGGAACCCGCCCCGCGACGCTCCACCACCCCCGTAACGGCCCGGGTGAACCAGTACGGGCCGCCGCGGCGTCTCGACCGGCGCGTCGCCCTGGTCACCGGGGCCTCCTCCGGCATCGGCGCGGCCACCGCGCGGCGCTTCGCCATGGACGGCTGGCAGCTGATCCTCAACGGACGCGACCGGCGCCGCCTGGAGCAGACGGCCTCCGGCACGTCGGCCGTCGTGCTGCCCGCCGACCTCGCCTCCCCGGGCGGTCCCCGCCTGCTGGCCCAGTCCGCGCTGCACACCACCGGCCGGATCGACGTCCTGGTCGCCGGAGCCGGCCTCGGCTGGACGGGCCCCTTCACCGCCATGCCGCACACCGACATCGACCGGGTCCTGACCCTGGACCTCAACGCCACCCTCCACCTCGTGCGCGAGGTGCTGCCCTCCATGATCGCGGCCGGACGGGGCCGGGTGGTACTGCTCGGCTCGGTGGCGGGCTGCGTGGGTCTGCGGGAGGAGGCGGTGTACTCCGCGGCCAAGGCCGGGCTGGCCGCCTTCGCGGAGGCGCTGCGCCAGGAGCTGCGCGGCACGGGCGTGGGCGTGACGTTCGTCGTGCCCGGCACCGTCGACACCGCTTTCCACCTCCGTCGCGGCAGGCCCTACGACGGCACCCGCACCGGCCTCCTCTCGCCCGGCTGCGTAGCCGGCGCGATCTGGGAGGCCGTACGCCAGAACCGCGACGAGGCCTATGTCCCCACCTGGCTGACCCTCCCGGGCCGGGTCCGAGGCCTCGCACCGGGCCTGTACCGCCGCCTGCTGAACCGCTTCGGCTGACCTGTTTCCGGCGGGGCGGCGTGGTACCGGGTGCTCTGGCCTTCCCCGGATCCGGGTGCCCTGGCCTTCCCGGATCCGGGCGGTCCGGCCTTCCTGGTGATGGCCGCTCAGTGGCCGCTGCGGACGTCTCCGGCTCTCAGCCGCCTGCCCCACCCGGTCAGGCCGGCCTGGCCGAGTGGCCCGACCGGGCCGCCCCGGCCGCACCGCTTCGGCCGCTCCGGGTGCCGGTGCCGTTCGTCCGGCCGGTTTCCTCGTCCCGGCGACCCCTGGCCGGGAGCCCCTGGCCGTTTCCGGTCACATCCCCGTTCGCCCGGGCCGGTATCGCTGCCGCCCGCCCCGGTCGCTGGTTCCGTTGCCGGTGCAGGCGGACGGTCACCCGGGCTCCGGCCGCCCGGGCCTTCCGTGCCCCGGTCGCCGTCGCCCCGGCGCTCACCCGCCGCGAGCCGCTCCGCGCCCCTTCCCCCCGTTCCGGTCACCCCGGCCCGATCGGTCGTTCAGGTCACCGGCTCCCCGTGGTAGGGCATGGGCATGACTTCCCAGCGCCGTGAGTCCCCCCGCCGTACGGCCGGGGCCGCCGCCCCGTTCCGGCCCGGCCGTCGCACCCTGCTGCTGGCAGCCGCGGCCCTCGCGGCCACCGGGAGCGCGGCGCCCGGCGGCCGGGGTGGCGGCGCCGTCGGGCAAGCAGGCGCTCCGAGCGAACCCGCCGACCCGTACGACACCCTCCGCCGGCGCTGGCTCGGGATTTCCCTCGGCACGGGTTACGACCCGGCCGCCGAGCCCTACGCCACCCGCCTAGCCGAGACCGGCGCACTCGCCCGGGACCTGCTCGCGAGCATGGCCCCGGCCGCCGGCTCCCTCTGGCCCGGCCACCCCTTCGACCCGCCGGCCGGCATCACCCGTGCCTACGGCCGCCTGTGGACCATGACCCAGGCCTACGTGCAGCAGGGCACCGGCTCGACCGCCGACCCCCGTCTCCTGGCCGGTGTCCTGCGCGGTCTCGACCACCTCTCCGCCACCGTCTACCACCCCGGCACCACCCGCTACGGCAACTGGTGGGAATGGCAGATCGGCAGCCCCCGTCTGCTGATGGACATCACGGCAGCCCTGTACGAGCGGCTGGGGGAGGACAGGATCCGTGCCGCCTGCGCCGCCGTCGACCACTTCGTCCCCGACTCGGCCCTCGCCGACTACACCGGCACCTCCACCGGCGCCAACCGCGTCGACCTGTGCCGCTCCGTCGCCCTGCGCGGCATCCTCGGATCCGACCCCGACAAGATCGCCCTCGCCCGGGACGCGCTCTCCCCGGTCTTCCCCCACGTCACCCGGGGCGACGGCCTCTACGCCGACGGCTCGTTCGTCCAGCACACCTGGGTCGCCTACTCCGGTACCTACGGCCAGGTCGTGCTGGACGGCCTCGGACGGCTCTTCGCCCTGCTCGCCGGATCCGACTGGGAGGTCACCGACCCGAACCGGCAGATCGTCCTGGACAGCGTCGAGCGCGCCTACGCCCCGCTCATCCACGACGGACTGGTCATGGACAGCGTCAACGGCCGGGCCATCAGCCGCGGTCTGCTCACCACCGACGACCGCGGGATCATGCGCGGCGACCACCACCACGGCCACCAGCTCATCGCCGCCATCGCCCTGCTCGCGGCCGGTGCGAGCCCCGCGGAACGCGAGCGCTGGCACGCCCGCGTCAAGGGCTGGATCGAACGGGACACCGTGACGCCGATCCTGACGGCACCACAGTTCGGCGTCGCCGACCTGGCCCGGCTGCACGCCATCGCCGCCTCGCCCGTCCCGGCCGCGCCCGAACCCCCCGGGCACCACCTCTTCGCCGCCATGGACCGGGCCGTCCACCGCGGCCCCGGCTTCACCGTGAACATCGCCATGGCCAGCGACCGCATCGCCCACTACGAGTGCGGCAACGGCGAGAACCCCCGCGGCTGGCACACCGGCGCGGGCATGGTGAGCTGGTGGTCCGGCGCGAGCGATCAGTACACGGACTGGTTCTGGCCGACCGTCGACTGGTACCGCCTGCCCGGCACCACCGTCTCCACCAAGCGGCTCGCCGACCGCGAAGGCGGCGAATGGGGCACGGCCCGCCCCGACGCGCGCTGGGTCGGCGGCACCACCGACGGCACCTACGCGGCCCTCGGCCAGCACCTCAAGGGCCTCGGCTCCACCCTCGAAGCCCGCAAGTCCTGGTTCTGCGTGGCGGACGCGGTGATCTGCCTGGGCGCCGGGATCACCTGCTCCGACGGCGTCCCGGTCGAGACGGTCGTCGACAACCGCAACCTCGGCGCGTCCGGCACCCAGCGCCTCGTCGAAGGCCCCGGCTGGGCCCACCTGGAGGGCCACGGCGGCTGGGTCCTGCCCGGCCCCGGGCCGAAGACGCTGCGTGAGGACCGCACGGGCGCCTGGTCCGACATCAACACCGGCGGCGCACCCGAGCGGCGCACCCGCCGCTGGCAGACCCTCTGGCTCGACCACGGCACCGACCCCGAGGACGCCACGTACGCCTATGTCCTCATGCCCGGGGCGTCCCGCGGGGCAGTCGCCCGCCGCGCCGCCGACCGCCGCTGGATGTCGGTGCTCGCCAACGACGCCGCCCGCCAGGCGGTCACCGTGCCCTCCCTCGGCTGTACGGCCGTGAACTTCTGGCGGCCCGGCACGGCCGGTCCGCTCACCGCATCGGCGGCGGCGAGCGTGCTGCTGGTCCGCCGCGGCCCTGCCGCTACCCTCTGCGTGAGCGAACCGCCCCGCACCGGGGAGCCCTTGGAGATCGTCTGGGACCACCCGGTCCGCAGGGTCGACCGCGCGGACGAGACCCTCGAGGTGCTCTCCACCGGCCGCCGGCTGCGCGTGCGCGTCACTCCGGGGACGGCATGCGCCACCCACGTCTGTGAGGTGACCCCGGCCTGACCCCTTTGTGCGACCCCTACAAGCGACACGCCCCGGGAGCAGTCAGAAAGGGTCAACCCCGTCATGGTTCTGTTCAGGGGCACCAGGAAAACACGCCGGAGACTGTGAGGAGTCGACGGCCCGGATTCCTCGGTTGTCTTCGTAGAGTCGCTACATGACCGTTTTGGATGAGGCGCCGGGTGAGCCGACCGACGCGCGTGGACGCGTGGCCGAACTGCACGAGATCCGCGCGCAGGCGATGGCGGGACCGAGCGAGAAGGCGACCGAGGCGCAGCACGCCAAGGGCAAGCTGACCGCGCGGGAGCGCATCGAACTCCTCCTCGACCCGGACTCCTTCCGGGAGGTCGAGCAGCTGCGCCGGCACCGGGCCACCGGGTTCGGCCTGGACGCCAAGAAGCCGTACACCGACGGTGTGATCACCGGCTGGGGCACGGTGGAGGGCCGCACGGTCTTCGTCTACGCGCACGACTTCCGCATCTTCGGCGGCGCCCTGGGCGAGGCCCACGCCACGAAGATCCACAAGATCATGGACATGGCCATCGCGGCCGGTGCTCCGCTGGTCTCGCTGAACGACGGAGCCGGCGCCCGTATCCAGGAGGGCGTCTCGGCGCTCGCCGGCTACGGCGGCATCTTCCAGCGCAACACCAAGGCCTCGGGCGTGATCCCGCAGATCTCGGTGATGCTCGGCCCGTGCGCCGGTGGCGCGGCCTACAGCCCCGCCCTCACCGACTTCGTGTTCATGGTCCGCGAGACCTCGCAGATGTTCATCACCGGCCCCGACGTCGTCAAGGCGGTCACCGGCGAGGAGATCACGCAGAACGGCCTGGGCGGCGCCGACGTCCACGCCGAGACCTCCGGCGTCTGCCACTTCGCCTACGACGACGAAGAGACCTGCATCGCCGAGGTCCGCTACCTGCTCTCCCTGCTCCCGCAGAACAACCGGGAGAACCCGCCCCGCACGGAGTCCTCGGACGCCACCGACCGCCGCTCGGACGTCCTGCTGGACCTGGTCCCGGCGGACGGCAACCGGCCCTACGACATGGCCAAGGTCATCGAGGAGATCGTCGACGACGGCGAGTACCTCGAGGTCCACGAGCGCTGGGCCCGCAACATCATCTGCGCGCTGGGCCGGATGGACGGCCAGGTCGTCGGCATCGTGGCGAACCAGCCCCAGTCGCTGGCGGGTGTGCTGGACATCGAGGCCTCCGAGAAGGCGGCCCGTTTCGTTCAGATGTGCGATGCCTTCAACATCCCGATCATCACTCTTCTGGACGTCCCCGGCTTCCTCCCGGGCGTCGACCAGGAGCACGGTGGCATCATCCGCCACGGCGCGAAGCTCCTCTACGCCTACTGCAACGCGACCGTACCGAGGATCTCCCTGATCCTGCGGAAGGCCTACGGAGGTGCGTACATCGTCATGGACAGCCAGTCCATCGGTGCCGACCTCACCTACGCCTGGCCGACCAACGAGATCGCCGTCATGGGCGCGGAGGGTGCCGCCAACGTCATCTTCCGCCGCCAGATCGCCGGCGCCGAGGACCCCGAGGCCATGCGGGCCCGCATGGTCAAGGAGTACAAGTCCGAGCTGATGCACCCCTACTACGCGGCCGAGCGCGGCCTGGTCGACGACGTCATCGACCCCGCCGAGACCCGCGAGGTGCTCATCAGGTCCCTCGCGATGCTCCAGACCAAGCACGCGGACCTGCCGTCCCGCAAGCACGGCAACCCGCCGCAGTAACCCGGCGGACATCTTCCTCACGGAGACTGACACCCATGGAATCAGCTGACATCCGCGTCGAGAAGGGCCACGCAGAGCCCGAGGAAGTCGCCGCCATCACGGCCATCCTCCTCGCCCGCGCCGCCGCCCGCCCCACGGATCCCACCCCGGCCCACCGCGGCCGCATCAAGGCCGGCTGGCGCCGCCTGGAGCGCGAGCCCGGCTTCCGCGCCCCGCACAGCTGGCGCTGACCCACCTTCGCTGAAAGGGGCCCCTCCACACGGAGGGGCCCCTTTCAGCGCTGCCTGGGGGCGCGCCGCCAGGGGCGCGGGGAACTGCGCGACAAGCCACCACAGACCCGCGCCCGGCAAAACGACAGCCCCCGGCAGCCCAGAGGCCGCCAGGGGCTGTCCCGCAAGCGAGCGAACTAACGAAGCCGAGCCATCAGCGCGTGCTCCACCAGCGTGATCAGCGCCGACTTCGCGTCGGCCCGGTGCCGGGCGTCCGTCGTGATGATGGGAGTGTCCGGGCCGATCTGGAGCGCCTCGCGCACCTCATCGGGCGTGTACGGCTGCTGGCCGTCGAAGCCGTTTAGCGCGATGACGAACGGCAGGCCGCTGTTCTCGAAGTAGTCGACGGCGGGGAAGCAGTCGGCGAGCCTCCTCGTGTCGACCAGCACGATCGCGCCGATGGCGCCGCGCACCAGGTCGTCCCACATGAACCAGAAGCGGTCCTGGCCCGGTGTACCGAACAGGTACAGGATCAGGTCCTGGTCCAGGGTGATGCGGCCGAAGTCCATGGCCACCGTGGTGGTGGTCTTGTCCCCGGTGTGGGTCAGGTCGTCGATGCCCGCGCTGGCGGACGTCATGACGGCCTCGGTGCGCAGCGGGTTGATCTCCGAGACGGCACCCACGAACGTGGTCTTGCCCACGCCGAAGCCGCCAGCCACCACGATCTTCGCGGACGTGGTGGAGCGGGAAGGCCCTCCGCTAGAGCTTGCGAAGTCCACTGAGCACCCTTTCGAGCAGTGTCACGTCTGGCTGGCCGCCGGCGTTTTCGTCGCCGCCGGGCTGATGGATGGCGACCAGTCCCGCCTCCGCCAAGTCGGCGACGAGGATCCTGGCCACGCCGAGAGGAATCGTGAGGAGCGCCGAGATCTCGGCGACCGACTTGATGTCCCGGCAGAGGTTGCAGATCCGCTGATGCTCGGGCAACTGGCCCTGCATCTGGTGCGGCTGCGCAGTGGTGTGCACCAGCGCCTCGATGGCGAGCTGGTAGCGCGGGCGTGTCCGGCCGCCGGTCATGGCGTACGGGCGCACCAACGGATTGTGATTGTTCGACGCCCCGCCGGGCGTCGGCTCGGGGCTGCGGCGCTGCGGCTGCACGGGCTGGATGCGCGGTGCCGGCGGCTGGTCGTACGGCGAGGGGCCGGGGCCCTGCGGCGCGTACGGCTGCCGGTGGCTGGGCGCGGAGGGGAAGTTGTAACGGTTCGGGTTCTGACCACCGTCGCCCTGACCCTGGCCAGGGCCGTACGACCAGTTGCCCGAAGACGAACCGCCTGGGGGTGTTGCCACTTTCTCCTCCTCCGACTGTGCCTGGCCCCCATCGCTGTGGAGCCGCGTCCCAAGACCTTACGGCCCCGGGACGCCAAAACGCACCGTCCGTCTGTTAGTTGAGCAGGCTCCCCTGGAGCTCCGCACGAAGGTCCGGTGTCAGGACCGTACCGGCTCGGTCGACCAGCAGTGCCATCTCATACCCGACGAGGCCGATGTCCGCCTCCGGATGTGCGAGAACCGCGAGCGACGATCCGTCTGAGATGGACATGATGAACAGGAATCCCCGCTCCATTTCCACAACCGTCTGATTCACGCTGCCACCCTCGAAGATCCGGGAGGCGCCTGCCGTCAGAGACGTCAGACCGGAGGCGACGGCCGCGAGCTGGTCGGCGCGGTCGCGGGGGAAGCCTTCGGACATCGCCAGAAGGAGTCCGTCGGCGGAGACCACCACCGTGTGGGACACCCCCGGGGTGTTGTCCACGAAGTTGGTGATCAACCAGTTCAGGTTCTGTGCCGCCTGGCTCATCGGGCTCACACTAACGCTCCTGGTTGTAGGTGCTGTCAGGACCGAAGCCCTGGCCGTTCGTTTCACTGCCTGCGCTGCGTCCGCGCTGGACGCCCCGACGCAGGTTGCTCAGCCTGCCCCGGACGTCCTCCGGGGCGCGGGAGACCTGTGGGCCTCCCTGGTGGGTGCTTTCGGCGGCGCCCTCGATCAGGTTGGCCTTGGGCACCCGCCTCGGCAGGCCGGAGGAGGTGACCCCGCCCGCCTTGGGCTTCCGGAGCTGCGAGGCCTGCTGCCACCGCTCGTCGTTCGCCGACCGCCAGTCGTCGCCGTTGTTCTCCGGAGCGGAGGCCGGCGGCTCCTGGCTCGCGTGCCGCGCGCCACCACCCGTGCCGTTCGTACCGCTCGCGGTGGATCCACGGCGGGGAAGCCCGGCGTCGGTCATGGTGCGAGCGGCGGAGGGGCTCGATCCCGGACGGTCGAAGCCTACGCGGTCCTGCTCACTCGCGTCAGCGGCCTGCGCAGATTCCGTTTCCTGGACCTGAGAAGGGTACTGGCTCGGGTAGCCGTTGCGGTAACCGTCCTGCTGGGGCCAGTCGTCCTGGTGACGACGCTGCTCGAAGGCGGCGAATCCGCCCGGTCCGCCCGAGGCGGGCGCCGAGGGCTCCTCCTGAGCCGGCTCCGCATAGGAGGGTTCCGGGTAGCCGCCGTTGGGCGAGAAGGCGTCGTTCTGCGGCAGGCCGCCGCCCGGCGCGTAGTACTGCTCGTCGTACGCAGACCGCTGCGGCTCCTCGTACGCCGTGTGCTGCCCCTCGTACGACGCCTGCTGGCCCTCGTACGACGCCTGCTGCTCCTCGTAGGGCGCCTGGCGGTCGTACGCGGACGGCTGCTGCTCCGGGTAGCCGTTCTGGCCGGTGTCGTAGGCCTGCCCGGCGTCGTAGCCCTGCTGCCCGTTGGCGTACTCGTCCTGGTACCCGGTCGCATCCTGGGCCTGCCCGCCGCTCTGCCCGGGCAGCGCGGGCTGCTCGTGCGACTGGGCCTCCAGGGCCGCCCGGCGCTCCTCACGCATCAGGGAGCGGCCGACCGGGTCCAGCTCCCGTATGTCGTCGGGGACTTCGGAGTAGCGGCTGTCGTCGAAGCCGAGCTCCGCGGCCGTGCGCATGGGCTGGCCGTAGTTCTCGCCGCCGAAGTTCTGCTCCGGGATGATCTGCGAGACGGTGAACTCGTCACGGTCCACGTGCTGCTCGCCGCCACCACCGTGGGTGATCGCGTCCGGCAGCATGACCAGCGAGGTCGTGCCGGCCTGCTCGCCCGAGGGGCGCAGCTGGACGCGGATGCCGTGCCGGTCCGACAGCCGGCCGACCACGAACAGGCCCATGCGCTGCGAGATCGCGGCGTCCACGGTCGGCGGGTTGGCCAGCTTGTGGTTGATGTCCGCGAAGTCCTCGGCGGTGAGGCCGATGCCCTTGTCGTGGATCTCGATCATCACGCGGCCGTCGGGGAGACGGGTCGCGGTGACACGGACCTTGGTCTGCGGGGAGGAGAACGTCGTGGCGTTCTCCAGCAGCTCGGCGAGCAGGTGCACGAGGTCGGTCACGGCGCGGCCGTGGATCTCGGCCTCCGGGACACCGGACAGCTCGATGCGCTCGTACTGCTCCACCTCGGAGGAGGCGGCGCGCAGCACGTCGACCAGCGGGACCGGCTGGTCCCAGCGGCGGCCGGGCTCCTCGCCCGCGAGGACCAGGAGGTTCTCGCCGTTGCGGCGCATACGGGTCGCGAGGTGGTCCAGGCGGAAGAGGTTCTCCAGCTGGTCCGGGTCGGCCTCGTTGTTCTCCAGGTCGGTGATCAGGGTCAGCTGGCCCTCGATCAGCGACTGGTTGCGGCGCGACAGGTTGGTGAAGATCGCGTTGATGTTGCCCCGCAGCAGGGCCTGCTCGGCGGCGAGCCGGACGGCCTCGCGGTGGACCTGGTCGAAGGCGCGGGCGACCTCGCCGATCTCGTCCGTGGTGGTGATCGGGATGGCCTGCACACGGGTGTCGACGCGGCCCGGGTCGGTGCGGGAGAGCTGGTCGACCAGCATCGGCAGGCGCTGCTCGGCGATGCCGAAGGCGGCGTTGCGCAGCTGGCGCATCGAGCGGCTCATCTGGCGGGCGACCGCACCGGCCAGGATGAAGGCCAGCAGCAGCGCGACCACGACGGCGGCACCGGTGATGTAGGCGTCGCGCTGGGCGGCGTCGGCGATGTCCGAGGCCTCGCTCACGGCCTTGTCGGCCATGTCGGTCTCGATCTTCTCGTACGCGTTGAACTTGAGCGTGTTGACCGCCCACCAGTTCTCGGCGGTGATGCCCTTCTCGGCGAGGGCGGCGCGGGCGCTCGGGTCGGTGCTCTGGAGCGTCGCGACGGCGGAGATCATCGACGTGGGGTTGGACGGCGGCGGGACGTAGTCCGGGTTCTTGGCCTTGGCCTCCCGGGCCATCGCCGCGGCGTCGGCCTTGATTTTGGCCTCGGCCGTGTCGAGCTTGGCGGCGTCCTGCTCGGTGCCGCCGCCGATGTACTCCTGCACGGCGATGCGCTCGAGGTAGGCGTACGACGACAGGGCGATGCGCTGGCTGGCCAGGTTGCCGGCGTCCGGGCCGGGCTTGACCAGGATGTGCATGCCGATGGAGCGCTGCAGCGACAGGGCCGCCTTGGTGAGCTCGATGGCGTACACGGTCCGGCCGTAGCTGGTGATGTTGCCGGTGCCCAGGCCGAGCTCGTTGGCGAACTCCGTCAGGGGGTGCGCGACCTCGACATAGCCTTCCTCGGTCTGCACGCCCTTGAGCTTGGAGGTGTACGCGACCTGGCGCAGGGTGGCGAGCTTGGGCTCCGCCTTGCGGAACAGGTCCAGCCGCCGCTCGAGGCCGGGCTTCGCCGGCATGTTCTGGGCGGCGGCGTCGAAGGCGTCGGCCGCCTCGTCGGTGGCCTTGCGGACCTCGGTGACGGTCGCCTTGTCCTGGGCGGTCTGGGCACTGCCCTTCAGCAGGGGCGCCGCCGAGGCGTCACGTTCGTTGTAGAGGGCGTTGGCGTAGAGGAGCGAGGCACGGACCAGGCGCGCGGTGTTCTGCGCGTCCTCGGCCTCCTGCCAGGTGTCGATCGAGCTCTTCACCTGGAAGCCGCCCATGACGAGGCCGACCACCACGGGTATGAGCAGGATCGCGTTGAGCCGGGTCGCCACACGCCAGTTGCGCGGGGAGAGACGGCCGCCGCTCTCGGCGGGTGCGGCCGTCGGTTCCGAACCGGGCACGGGGGCGGGCGCCGCTGTGCGCGGCGGCGGGGTGAAGTTGCCCCGGGCCGACGGCTCGGGACTGCTCTTGCTTCGCCTCACTCGACCAACAACCTCTCGGCGGTCGGCACCAACGTTGTGCCGCAGTGTTCAGAGCCCAACACGACTCGATGGACGAGTACGTCATTGACTATTGGGCAGTTCAGGCATTCCAGCACGACGACCTGCGCTCTTCCAAACAGTCGGGGGAGGGGATTCGACGTGATGTAAGCCCCAGATAAAACGGTCATAAAGAGCGAGCCCCGCCAAAAGGCGGGGCGATTGTGAGCGCAGCGAGACCGGATGTGCGCGACGCGTGGCCGTACCACCACATTCCTCTGCCGAAACGTTATGAACACCTTGGCCGACCGTGTCAAAGGACACAGTCGGCTCCGGTGTATCTACGACAACTGCCGTATGGCGTATCTGAATTGGGTGCTACCTCAGCCGTGCCATCAGAGCGTGCTCGACCAGCGTGATCAGGGCACTCTTCGCGTCCGACCGGTGCCGGGCGTCGGTGGTGATGATCGGGGTGTCCGGACCGATCTGGAGCGCCTCGCGCACCTCTTCGGGCTGGTAGGGCTGCTGTCCGTCGAAGCCGTTGAGCGCCACGACGAACGGCAGACCGCTGTTCTCGAAGTAGTCGACAGCCGGGAAGCAGTCGGCCAGGCGCCGGGTGTCCACGAGCACCACCGCGCCGATGGCGCCGCGCACCAGGTCGTCCCACATGAACCAGAAGCGGTCCTGGCCCGGCGTTCCGAACAGGTACAGGATCAGGTCCTGGTCCAGGGTGATGCGGCCGAAGTCCATGGCCACCGTGGTGGTGGTCTTGTCCCCGGTGTGGGTCAGGTCGTCGATGCCCGCGCTGGCGGACGTCATGACGGCCTCGGTGCGCAGCGGGTTGATCTCCGAGACGGCACCCACGAACGTGGTCTTGCCCACGCCGAAGCCGCCAGCCACCACGATCTTCGCGGAGGTGGTGGACCGCCCCGCGTCAGAGCTTGCGAAGTCCACTGAGCACCCTTTCGAGCAGTGTCACGTCCGGCGCGCCGGTGGCGTCGTCGCCGCCCGGCTGGTGGATCGCGACGAGACCGGCCTCGGCGAGGTCCGCGACGAGGATGCGGGCCACTCCCAGCGGCATGTTGAGCAGTGCCGAGACCTCGGCCACCGACTTCACCTCACGGCAGAGGTGGCAGATCCGCTGGTGCTCCGGGAGCAGCCCCATGAGCGCGGCGGGGTCCGCGGTCGTGCTGATCAGTGCCTCGATGGCCAGCTGGTAGCGCGGCCGTGTCCGGCCACCGGTCATGGCGTACGGCCGTACCAGTGGCTGGTCGCCCTCGTCCTCGTACGGCTCCGCGTACGGATCATGAGAGGCGGTGGGCGGGGTCATGGGTCCTCCGGGCGGGACAGCAAGTCGGTCAGCAAGCCGTCTGACGGGGCCTGTGTGGGGTCTGTGGCGGCCGGACGGTGATGTGGTGAGACGGGTGGTGCCGGGGCCGATCAGTGGAGCAGACTGCCTTGGAGCTCAGCTCGCAGGTCGGGGGTGAGGACCGCGCCCGCGCGGTCGACCAGGAGCGCCATCTCGTAGCCGACGAGGCCGATGTCGCACTCGGGGTGGGCGAGAACCGCCAGCGAGGAGCCGTCCGAGACGGACATGAGGAACAGGAATCCCCGCTCCATCTCCACGACCGTCTGAGCCACCTCCCCGCCCTCGAAGATCCGGGAGGCGCCCGCCGTCAGGGACGTCAGGCCCGAGGCGACGGCCGCGAGCTGGTCCGCGCGGTCGCGCGGGAAGCCCTCCGACATCGCCAGGAGGAGACCGTCGGCGGACACGACGACGGTGTGGGACACCCCGGGGGTGTTGTCCACGAAGTTGGTGATCAACCAGTTGAGATTCTGTGCCGCCTGGCTCATCGGACTCAACTAACGCTCCTGCTGGTGAGTGGGCCGTGGGTGGCTGCCGGTCTGGGTGGACCCGGCCTGACGACCCTGTGCGATTCCCCGACGGAGATTGGTCAGCCGGCCGCGCACGTCATCGGGCGCGCGCGAGACCTGCGGACCACTCTGGTGGGTTTGCTGCTGCGCCGTGCCCGGGACGAGGTTCGCCCGGGGTACCCGGCGCGGCAGGCCGGAGGTGGTGATACCACCCGCGGCGGGCTGGCGGACGCGCTCGGCCTGTCGGACGAGGTCGTCGTTCGGCGAGGCGCGCCAGCCGGCGGACGCGGACCGCTGCGGACCGGTGGGTCCCTGCGGTTGCTGCGGTTGCTGGGGGGCGGCCGGCGCGGAGCCGTTGTTCTGCTGCTGCTCCTGCTGACCGTGGAACCAGTTGGTCTCCAGCGTGTCGTACAGCGGCGTACGACCGTCGCCCGGGCCGGTCGCCGGCGGCAGGGCCTCGGGCTCCTGCCGGACGGGCCGGACCTGCGGGGCGGGCGGACGCGGGGCGCCGAAGTCGGCACCGCCCCGGGCGCCGTTGACCTGAGGCCGCTCGAACTGGCCCGTGCCCGACGGGTCCGCCGGCGTGGCCGGACCCGGGAGGGTGGGCCGGCCGGAGCCGCTGTCCTGGCGCGGCGCGGGGTACTGACCGGTCGTGCCGTTGTCCTGGCGCGGCGCCGGGTACTGACCCGTGGAGCCGTTGTCGTAGGACTGCGGCGCCGGGTACTGACCGGTTGAGCTGTCCTGGCGCGGTGCCGGGTACTGGCCCGTGGAGCCGTTGTCCTGGCGCGGCGCGGGGTACTGGCCCGTGGAGCCGTTGTCGTAGGACTGCGGCGCCGGGTACTGGCCCGACGTCGAGGACGGGTCGGGGCGGCCGCCGTTGGTGCCGAAGACGTCCGGGCGGACGAACTGGTTCTGGCCCTGCGGTGCGTTCGCGCCGAGGCCGAACGGGTCCGCGTGCTGGGGAGCGCCGAAGTCGGACGGCGAGCCGAAGCCCTGCCGGTCGCCGTCACGCGGCACGGCCGGCATCTCCGTCGTCGAGCCCGGGCCCTGACGGTCGTCGACGCGCGGCATGGGCGACGTACGGGAGGCGTCAGCTTCCTCGTGACCGCGCGGGGCGTCCAGCGAGGCACGCGGCACCGGCGGCTGGGCGTTCTCGTCGCTCCAGCTCGGCACGCGCTGCTGCGGGTCGCCGCCGGGCAGCTCCGCGCGCGCTCCGCCGCGCGGCGGCAGCTGCGGCCGACGGCCCTTGCCCTGCTCGGACTTGTTGCCCTGCTTCTTGCGGCCCCGGCCACCACCGCCGCCGCCGAATCCGTCCTGACCCTGCGGGCCGTTGGTGCCCGCGGCCTGCAGACCCTGCGGGGCGCCGGGCGCCGGCTGGCCGAACCCGGCACCGGCCGGAGCCTGACGGCCCGGTGCGGAACCACCCTGGTCGAAGGCCGAGGCGCCGGGACCCTGCGGTCCACGCGCTCCGCCCGGTGCTCCGGGACGGCCACCGTCCGCGTCCCGTCCGGGCAGCGCGGCCCGCGGGCCCTGGCCCGGAGCGAGCCGGCCACCGCCGGGCGCACCGCCACCGAAGGCGTTACCCGACGCACCGGCCCCGAGGGCACCGGCGCCCTGGCCGGCACCGGCCGCACGCCGGGCCGCGGCTGCGCCGGCGGCGGCCTGCGCGGCGGCGGGGCCGCCACCGACCTGCGGCTGACCGGGCTGCTTGGGCTGGGGCTTCCTGCCGCCCTGGGCGACGTCCACGGGCAGCATGACCAGCGCGGTCGTGCCACCGGAGTCGGACGGGCGCAGCTGGATGCGGATGCCGTGGCGCTGCGAGAGGCGGCCGACCACGAACAGACCCATGCGGCGGGAGACGGAGACGTCCACCGTCGGGGGAGAGGCGAGCCGCTCGTTGATCGCCGCCAGGTCCTCCGGCGACAGACCGATACCGGTGTCGTGGATCTCGATCAGCACCCGGCCGTCGGGCAGGGCGTGACCGGTGACCTTGACCTTGGTCTGCGGCGAGGAGAACGAGGTCGCGTTCTCCAGCAGCTCGGCGAGCAGGTGCACGAGGTCGTTGACCACGCGGCCGGCCACTTCGGTGGTCGGCACGGAGGCCAGCTCGATGCGCTCGTACTGCTCCACCTCGGAGGCGGCGGCACGGAGTACGTCGACCAGCGGGACCGGGCGGGTCCACCGGCGGCCGGGCTCCTCACCGGCGAGGACGAGGAGGTTCTCACCGTTACGACGCATGCGGGTGGCGAGGTGGTCGAGCTTGAACAGCGAGGACAGCTGGTCCGGGTCGGCCTCGCGGGACTCCAGTTCGGAGATCAGCGACAGCTGGCGCTGGATCAGACCCTGGGAGCGGCGCGAGAGGTTGGTGAACATCGCGTTGACGTTGCCCCGCAGCAGGGCCTGTTCGGCGGCGAGGCGGACCGCCTCGCGGTGCACGTCGTCGAAGGCCGCGGCCACGCGGCCGATCTCGTCCCGAGAGTGCACGCCGACCGACTCCACGGACGTGTCGACGTCCTGCGGGTCGGACTCGGACAGCTGCTTGACCAGCTCGGGCAGACGGTCGGAGGCGACCTTGGTGGCCGTGTCCTCCAGGCGGCGCAGCGAGCGGATCATGGAGCGGGCCACGACGAAGGCGCCGACCAGCGACACACCGAGCACGATCAGGATCAGGGCACCGGAGATGATCGCGTCGCGCTCGGTGGCGCTGCGCAGCTCGCGGGCCTTCTGTTCCATCTCCTCGAGCAGGGTGTGCTCGATGTTCTTCATCTGCTGGATCTTGGTGGAGCTGTCGTCCAGCCAGTCGCGGTAGGACCGCTTGTCCTGCTGGGCCAGACCGCTCGCGGAGATCAGGGCGCGACCCGCGTAGGTGTCGGTCGCCTTGATCGTGGAGTTGCCGCCGTCCTCGATCGGCTTCAGCAGCTCGGCGGCGGCGTCCTCGCCGTAGATGCTCTTGAAGCTGCGGATCTCGGAGTTCTGGCTCTCCAGGGCCGACTCGGCGTACAGCCGGTCGTTGGGCGAGAGCCTGCCGGTGGTGGTGTTGCTCGCGGGCAGTGCCGCCGCCAGGGCCGCGCGCTGGATCGAGGAGTACTCCTTGGCGGAGGAGAACGCCGCGAGCGCACGGGTGCGCTGGATCATGTCCGGGTTGCTGGTCGCCTCGGCCATGTCCTGGGAGAGGTCGATCAGGTTCTCGATCAGACGGTGGTACGCCTCGATCGTCTGCGTGGAGTTGTCCTCGGAGGCGTAGGCGCCCTTGCGGATCTGCTCCAGGTCGCCCAGCTCGCCGGCCAGCTGGACGAGGTACTCGCGGACGCCCCTGAGGTTGCCGTCCTTGCTGGTGCTGTCGATCTCCTCGGAGCTGTCGAGGAAGTTCTTCATCGCCCGGTCGGTCTTCTCGCGAAGTCCCTTGACGGTGAAGTCGGTCGCCTTGCCGCCGTGCGCGAGCGGACCGGCCGACTGGTCGCGCTCCTCCTGGAGCGCGGCCGACAGCTCGGTGGCCTGCTTGGTCAGATCCGTCAGCAGCTTCATGTTGTCGAGCTGCTGGATGTTCTCCATGGAGTCGTTGATGCGCAGTGCGCCCAGCGACGTGGCGGCGACCACGGGGAGTGCGAGCAGCGAAACCAGGCGGGTGGAGATACGCCAGTTCCGCAGGGCTATTCGCGAGCCCGGGCCGACCGGGCCCGCCGGCGGCTTCAGACCCTTGGCCGGGGCCGCGGACCCGGAGGAGGTCGGTCCCGAGCGCTCACCGCCGTCACCGGCAGGGCCCTGGTTCTGGGCGTGCTGGGGCGAGGGGCCGCCATTCATGGGGCCAGTCCCGCCGTGCGGCTCCGGCTCCGCCGCAGCGTTGCCATCCCTCTTGAAACGTCCCTGCACTAGCGTCGCAACCTCTGGACCAGGCGCCCCGTCGCCTGAACGGCGGGACACGGTGTCGGCGTTCTGGGGACGCCCTGAAAAACGCCCCCGTGGTGGTCTTGGGTGACCGGCGCTGGCTCCCCCTTCTCACCGCCGCTCGGCGCGTCTGTGCGCCCCCTGTGCGCCGGCTCGATCCTGCGGCGGTTCCGTGAGATTCCAGCACAGCACAGGATCTCCAACAAGGCCCGTAGGCCGAGCCGTGACCTAGGTGACACCACGTGAGTGCCGTATCACCAGACGTAGAAAGGGAGTTCGTCCATTTCGGACGTATGCCCGCGAGTCGCCGAGTCCGGCCGGGTGTCCCAGTCGCCATGATCAGGAGCGGAATGATGGCTTCAGTGGGCCAATGTCCGTTTCGTTGGGGTGGGGCGTGAGTCCGGAATGACCGATTCGCCCTGTGATTCGTGAGAAAACTCACATGCCGATCATGGCCTCCGGGCGGCGGGGCCGGGGAATCGGATGTTTAGCCTGACGCTTTACAGCGATGGCACAACCGACAACCCGCGTCCGTACGGGGCTTCATGCCCCGCCCGGCGCCCGGCACAGGACAGGGTCAAGTAAACAGTGAAGACGACGACGATGTTCCACAAGATCGCCAACCCGCGACGCACGACGCTGGCGCACCTGCAAGGCGCCGACGAACTGCAGACGCCGGAGCAGCCGGAGCACCCCGTCGACCTGCCGGCCCAGACCGCAAACCCCAAGCGCACCGTCCTCATGGAGATCCCCGTCGCGGCCGCCGCGGCCGCGGAGTGACACCAGGTAGTACGCGCGCCGGCCGCCTCGTGCTCAGGGCGGCGGGCCACGGATTCTCCAGGGGCGTCCCCCGCGAGGGGGCGCCCCTTCACCATGCGCGGGGCGCGGGGACCTCCCCGCGTTAGCCTGGACCGTCAGACTTCAGCCGCGTCAGTCAAGGGGCCAAGCAACCCGTGCGCATCGCCAGATTCTCCATCGACGGGAACGTCGCCTTCGGTGCCATCGAGGGCGACAGGCAGGACGAGCTCGTCCTCGACATCATCAAGGGCATCCCGTTCGCGGACTTCGAGCTCTCCGGCACGAAGGTGCCGGTGAGCAAGGTCAGGCTGCTGCCGCCGGTGCTCCCCAACAAGGTCGTGGCCTTCGGCCGCAACTACGCGGAGCACGCGCGCGAGCTGGGCCACGAGGTGCCCGAGGCGCCCTTCGCCTTCTTCAAGCCGTCCACCTCGGTGATCGGCCCCGGCGACGCGATCCAGTACCCCTCCTTCTCCTCCGAGGTGCACCACGAGGCCGAGCTGGCCGTGGTCATCGGCCGGATGTGCCGCGAGGTCCCGCGCGAGCGCGTCAAGGACGTGATCTTCGGCTACACCTGCGCCAACGACATCACCGCCCGCGACGTGCAGAGGCGCGAGAAGCAGTGGGCCCGGGCCAAGGGCTTCGACAGCTCCTGCCCGCTCGGCCCCTGGGTGGAGACGGACCTGGACGCGAGCGACCTGACCATCCAGCTCACGGTCAACGGCCAGCAGCGCCAGCTCGGCCGCACCAGCGAGATGATCCACTCCATCGAGGACCTGATCGTCAACATCTCCGAGGCCATGACGCTGCTCCCCGGCGACGTGATCCTCACGGGCACCCCGGCTGGGGTCGGCCCCCTGAACGTCGGCGACGAGGTCGCCGTCACCATCGAAGGCATCGGCACTCTCACCAACAAGGTTGTCAAGCGTGGCTAGCGCACCCGGCTCCGTACGCGTCCGTTTCTGTCCCTCGCCCACCGGTAACCCCCACGTGGGTCTGGTGCGCACCGCCCTGTTCAACTGGGCGTTCGCCAAGCACCACCAGGGCACCCTGGTCTTCCGCATCGAGGACACCGACGCGGCCCGCGACTCCGAGGAGTCCTACACCCAGCTGCTCGACTCGATGCGCTGGCTGGGCTTCGACTGGGACGAGGGCCCCGAGGTCGGCGGCCCGCACGCGCCGTACCGCCAGTCGCAGCGCATGGACCTCTACAAGGACGTCGCGGCCAAGCTCCTCGACGCCGGCCACGCCTACCGCTGCTACTGCTCCCAGGAGGAGCTGGACACCCGCCGCGAGGCCGCCCGCGCCGCCGGCAAGCCCTCCGGCTACGACGGCCACTGCCGTGAGCTGACCGCCGCGCAGGTCGAGGAGTACCAGGCCCAGGGCCGCGAGCCGATCGTCCGCTTCCGCATGCCCGACGAGACGATCACCTTCACCGACCTGGTCCGCGGCGAGCTGACCTTCACCCCGGAGAACGTCCCGGACTACGGCATCGTCCGCGCCAACGGCGCCCCGCTGTACACGCTGGTCAACCCGGTCGACGACGCCCTGATGGAGATCACCCACGTCCTGCGCGGCGAGGACCTGCTCTCCTCCACCCCCCGCCAGATCGCCCTGTACAAGGCGCTGATCGAGCTGGGCGTCGCCAAGGAGATCCCGTCCTTCGGCCACCTGCCGTACGTGATGGGCGAGGGCAACAAGAAGCTCTCCAAGCGCGACCCGCAGTCCTCGCTCAACCTGTACCGGGAGCGCGGCTTCCTCCCCGAGGGCCTGCTCAACTACCTCTCCCTCCTCGGCTGGTCCCTCTCCGCCGACCAGGACATCTTCTCCACCGAGGAGATGATCGCCGCGTTCGAGATCTCCGACGTGAACCCGAACCCCGCGCGCTTCGACCTCAAGAAGTGCGAGGCCATCAACGGCGACCACATCCGGATGCTGGATGTGAAGGACTTCACCGAGCGCTGCCGCCCGTGGCTCCGGGCGCCGTTCGCCCCGTGGGCCCCCGAGGCCTTCGACGAGGCGAAGTGGCAGGCCATCGCCCCGCACGCGCAGACCCGGCTGAAGGTCCTGTCGGAGATCACCGACAACGTCGACTTCCTGTTCCTGCCGGAGCCGGCCGAGGACGAGGCCTCCTGGAACAAGGCCATGAAGGAGGGCTCGGACGCCCTGCTGCGCACGGCCCGCGAGAAGCTGGAGGCCGCCGACTGGACCTCCGCCGAGTCGCTCAAGGAGGCCGTCCTGGCCGCGGGTGAGGCCCACGGCCTCAAGCTCGGCAAGGCCCAGGCCCCCGTCCGCGTCGCCGTCACGGGCCGCACGGTCGGCCTGCCGCTGTTCGAGTCCCTGGAGATCCTGGGCAAGGAGACCACCCTCGCCCGGATCGACGCGGCGCTGGCGAAGCTCACCGCGTAACGCACGGCACCACACCGCGAGGGCGGCGTCCGGTTCGGGCGCCGCCCTCGCCGTGTCCGCCCAGCCGTCACGCGGAGTTCATCCTTCCGGCCGACTCCCGTCTCGGACAGGGACGTTGGATGCCCTCTGTGCGCACGGTGCGCGTGTGCGCCCTGGTACAGGGGGAGAGAGCATGACCCGTTCACGAAGACTCGTCCACGCGGCCGTCGGCGGGGTGGTGGCCCTGTCCTGCACCGTGCTGACCGCACCCGCGCAGGCGGCGCCCCGGGCCGACGCGCCGGCCGGCACGGTACGGCTCGTCACCGAGAAGCGGGTGACCGTCGACTACCCGTGGGCCGGGGCGTCCGGCTTCCAGTACCGCCCGGGAACCTCCTCGGTCATCACGGTGGACTACCCCGGCGTCGTGCCGCCCGCCCACGCCGGCCCGGACGACCTGGCCAGCGGCACCGACGTCGTGAACACCCTCGACGGGCGGACCGTCCGCCAGAAGCACCGCTCCACGGGCGTCACCGCCACCGTGACGATCCCCACCGGCCACGCCTACCGGGCCGCCGTGGGCTGGAGCGTGCTGACCATGGACGGCACCGGTGCCCTGCACGTGCTGCGCACCGTCGACGGCACCCTCACCGTGGACACCCCGGTCACCGGCTTCCCCGCGGGCGCCCGGCCCGTCGCCTACCGCACCGGCGGCTCGGCCGGCCGCCTCGCGATCGTCTACACGCTGTCCGGCAAGACGTCCGTGGGCCTGGTCGACCTCTCCGGCGGCGCCTTCCGCACGTACGTCACCGGCGACACCGCGACCCCGCAGCTCGCCTTCAACGACCGCTGGCTCGTCGCCGACTGGAAGGCGATCCGGGTGGACTCCGAACCCGGCACCGAGCCCACCGCCCTCACCGGCACCGCCGCCCAGCTCGAAGCCGTCGTCGGCGACCAGCTCCTGATCGGCAACCCGGAGTTCGTGCAGGGCGGCACCGAGGCCGCGCTGACCGCCCGCTCCCTCGTCACCGGCGCGTCGACCACCGTGCTCCCCTCGTCCTTCGGCGGCATCGGCCCGGCCCTGGACGGCTCGGCCCTGGCCACGGCGGGCCCCTCCAGCCTCGACTGGAACATCCACCGGATCACCCCCGACGGCAGCGGCGGCCTGACCACCGCCAAGGTGGCCGAGGTCCCCGCCGCCGCGACCGGCGTCCAGGGACTGGCCGTCGCCGGGGGCGAGTTGTTCCTCTTCGGCGCGACGCCGGGCGCCTCGCTGCGGTACAGCGGCTTCCAGCTGGACGCGGCCGGCCGGCCCGACGGCCCCCAGACCCGCCGCAGCCCCGCCCTGAGCCCGCCCACCTGCCTCACCGGCGACGCCGCCTGCCCCCAGATGGAGGCCCTCGGCGACGGCCGGGTCGCGCACCTGTGGACCGACGCGGCCGGCGAGGAGTCCGTGGTCAGCGCCGGCCTCGACACCACCACGCTCCTCACCGAGCCGACGGACGGCGACGCGGCCGGCCGCATCGGCACCGGCTCCGGCCGGTACGTGCTCTACAACGGAGGCTCCGGCAAGCAGCGGGTCGTCGACTTCCCGCGCACCGGCGCCGGCGAAACGGCTCTCGTCCGCGACCGCACCGCCGCCGCGGTGTGGGGGCAGACCCTGTGGACCCCGGGCAGCACCCAGGGCCAGGTCACCGGCCGCAACCTCAAGACCGGCACGACCACCACCGTCGCCACCGGCGCCCCCTGCGTCGCCACCGACCTCCAGGCCGTCAACACCTGGCTGTACTGGTCGTGCGGCAGCTCGGCGGGTGTCTACGACCGCGCCACCGCCCGCAGGATCACGGTCCCGGCCGACCTCGGCCCGGCCCGCCTCGCCGACGGCTTCCTGATCCGCGAGAACCGCGCCACCCACGAGCTGCTGCTCACCGACTTCCACACCGGCACGGCCACCACCCGCACCCTGGCCGAGCTGCCCGCCACCGACCAGAACACCGGCGGCAGCAACGGCCGCTGGGCCGTCGACCGCTTCGGCGGCCCCATCGCCTACCTCAACGGCACCTACGGCGAGGTGTCGATCGTCCCCAGCGGCGTCCCCACCTCGCCCCTGGCACAGACGGAGGCCCAGGTCTACTCGCCCTCCGTGATCGGCAAGGCGTTCCCCTGGACGCCGGTGTGGCAGCTGAACAAGCCCTCCAGCTGGACCCTGACCCTCACCAACGCCTCCGGCAAGGTCGTCCGCACCCTGACCGGCAGGTCCACGGGGGCCGCCGTACGCCCCGCATGGGACGGCACCACCGACAGCGGCGGCGCCACGAGCGGCGGCCACACCTGGAAACTCACCGCTCACCCCCGCGACGGCCAGGGCCCGGACCTCGCGCTCACCGGCAGCATGACCCTGGGCTGAGAGCACAGCGCGGTGGGTACGGTCGGAGCATGAGCATCCAAGCCGTGGTCTGGGACGTCGACGACACCCTCTTCGACTACACCACCGCCGACCGCCTCGGCATGCGCGCCCACCTCACGGCCGAGGGCCTGCTCGACCGCTTCGACGGCGTCGAGCAGGCCCTCGACCGCTGGCGGGAGGTCACCCACCTGCAGTGGGCCCGCTTCTCGGCCGGCGAGGCCACCTTCGAGGACCAGCGGCGCGACCGCGTGCGGGTGTTCCTGGACCGGGACCTCACCGACGCCGAGGCCGACGCGTGGTTCCAGCGGTACGTCACCCACTACGAGGCGGTCTGGGCCCTCTTCCCGGACGTCCTGCCGGTCCTCGACGCGCTCTCCGCCAGCCACCGGCACGCCGTGCTCTCCAACTCCAGCCTCCACGTCCAGGACCGCAAGCTGCGCACCCTCGGCGTCCACGACCGCTTCGAGACCATCCTGTGCGCGGCCGAGCTCGGCGTCTCCAAGCCCGAGGCGGGGGCGTTCCTCGCGGCCTGTTCCTTCCTCGGCCTGCCGCCGCACCAGGTCGCCTACGTCGGCGACCACCCGGAGATCGACGGGCGGGGCGCCGCCGAGGCCGGGCTGCTGTCGGTGTGGATCGACCGCGGCGGCCTGTACGCCACGATCGACCCGCCCGTCGGGCCGCACCGCATCGCCTCGCTGGCCGAACTGCCGTCCCTCCTCGCCTCGGATACTCGTTTTGGAGCCCCGTCCACCTTCGGGTAATGTTCTTCCTGCGCCGCGGGAAGCGGGCCGGAAGGCCACAAACCCAGGCGCACAGCTAGAACACAAACCCTCCGGGGGTTGCGTTCCAGTGGCCTATGGTGTAATTGGCAGCACGACTGATTCTGGTTCAGTTAGTCTTGGTTCGAGTCCAGGTAGGCCAGCTCGCAGAGCTCATCTGCATCGCCCCCGTTGTGTAGCGGCCTAGCACGCTGCCCTCTCAAGGCAGTAGCGCCGGTTCGAATCCGGTCGGGGGTACTGGTTCCGAGCGATCGACGATCATGCTCGGGACTGCTAGGGCCCCCGTTGTGTAGCGGCCTAGCACGCCGCCCTCTCAAGGCGGTAGCGCCGGTTCGAATCCGGTCGGGGGTACTGAACTGGTCTAAACCACATTGGTCTATGGTGTAATTGGCAGCACGACTGATTCTGGTTCAGTTAGTCTTGGTTCGAGTCCAGGTAGACCAGCTCGGACCTGCGGAAACGCAGTGTCCAGGCCCCCGTTGTGTAGCGGCCTAGCACGCCGCCCTCTCAAGGCGGTAGCGCCGGTTCGAATCCGGTCGGGGGTACACATCACAAGAGGCCCCTCACTTCGGTGAGGGGCCTCTTGCGTGCTTGCCTTCTTCGGGTCGGGAAAGGCCTGCCGCGGCGTTGAGGCCGGCCTTCCCGAAACGCTCCGCCGCTTCAGCCGGTGCGCCGCAACGCCTCGGAGAGGCGCCCCGCCGCATCGATCACAGCCTGCGCGTGCATACGGCCGGGGTGCCGGGTGAGCCGCTCGATCGGCCCGGACACCGACACCGCCGCCACGACCCGGTTCGACGGCCCCCGCACCGGCGCGGACACGGACGCGACGCCCGGCTCCCGCTCGCCGATCGACTGGGCCCAGCCCCGCCGCCGTACACCCGACAGCGCCGTCGCCGTGAAGCGCGCCCCCTGCAAGCCGCGGTGCAGCCGCTCCGGCTCCTCCCAGGCCAGCAGGATCTGCGCCGAGGAACCTGCCTTCATCGTGAGCGTCGAACCGACCGGGACCGTGTCCCGCAGTCCGGACAGCCGCTCCGCAGCGGCGACACAGATGCGCATGTCGCCCTGGCGGCGATACAGCTGCGCGCTCTCGCCCGTGATGTCACGAAGATGCGTGAGCACCGGGCCGGCGGTGGCGAGGAGACGGTCCTCACCCGCGGCCGCGGCGAGCTCGGCCAGGCGAGGGCCGAGAATGAAACGGCCCTGCATGTCGCGCGCCACCATGCGGTGGTGTTCCAGGGCCACGGCCAGGCGGTGGGCCGTGGGTCGTGCCAGTCCGGTGGCACCGACCAGACCCGCGAGGGTGGCCGGACCGGACTCCAGAGCGCTCAGGACGAGGGCCGCCTTGTCCAGAACGCCGACGCCGCTACTGTTGTCCATGAAACGATACTCCCGTCTCACTCTGTGAAACGCAAGTTCAATTTTCCGTGGAACGCGCCACCCTGGAATCACGAAGTCACAACGGCCCGTGACGTAAGGGCCTGGTGGTGCGTGCCCGGGATCAGGGGAACGGGCGCCGCCTCCTCAAGATCTCTAGTTGGGTCGGCGGAGCGTCGTCGGCCGGAGGGAAAAGCGATGGGTAGGACACTCGCGGAGAAAGTCTGGGACGACCATGTCGTCCGGCGCGCGGAGGGCGAGCCCGACCTTCTCTTCATCGATCTGCACCTGCTGCACGAGGTGACCAGCCCGCAGGCCTTCGACGGCCTCCGCAAGAGCGGCCGCACCGTGCGCCGCCTCGACCTCACCATCGCCACCGAGGACCACAACACCCCCACCCTCGACATCGACAAGCCGATCGCCGACCCGGTCTCCCGGGTCCAGCTGGAGACGCTGCGCAAGAACGCCGCCGAGTTCGGTGTGCGTCTGCACCCGCTGGGCGACGTCGAACAGGGTGTCGTCCACGTCGTGGGCCCGCAGCTCGGCCTGACCCAGCCCGGCACCACCGTGGTCTGCGGCGACTCGCACACCTCCACGCACGGCGCCTTCGGCGCGCTGGCGTTCGGCATCGGCACCTCCCAGGTGGAGCACGTGCTGGCCACCCAGACGCTGCCGATGTCCCGCCCCAAGACCATGGCGATCACCGTCGAGGGCGAACTGCCCGACGGAGTCACCGCCAAGGACCTGATCCTGGCGATCATCGCGAAGATCGGCACCGGTGGCGGCCAGGGCTACGTCCTGGAGTACCGCGGCGAGGCCATCGAGAAGCTCTCGATGGAAGCCCGCATGACCATCTGCAACATGTCGATCGAGGCCGGTGCCCGCGCGGGCATGATCGCCCCGGACGAGACCACGTTCGCCTACCTCAAGGGCCGCCCGCACGCCCCCGAGGGCGAGGACTGGGACGCGGCCGTCGCGTACTGGAAGACGCTGAAGACGGACGAGGACGCCGAGTTCGACGCCGAGGTCGTCATCGACGCCTCCGCACTGTCGCCGTTCGTCACCTGGGGCACCAACCCGGGCCAGGGCGCACCGCTTTCGGCGTCCGTCCCCGACCCTGCTTCGTACGAAGACGCATCGGAGCGCTACGCCGCCGAAAAGGCCCTGGAGTACATGGGGTTGGAGGCCGGGCAGCCGCTGCGCTCCATCAAGGTGGACACCGTCTTCGTAGGCTCGTGCACCAACGGCCGCATCGAGGACCTGCGCGCCGCGGCCGAGCTGCTGAAGGGCCGCAAAGTCGCCGACGGCGTACGGATGCTGGTCGTCCCGGGCTCCGCGCGGGTCGGTCTGCAGGCCGTCTCCGAGGGCCTGGACATCGTCTTCAAGGAGGCCGGCGCCGAGTGGCGGCACGCGGGCTGCTCGATGTGCCTGGGCATGAACCCCGACCAGCTGGCCCCGGGTGAGCGCTCCGCGTCCACCTCCAACCGCAACTTCGAGGGACGGCAGGGCAAGGGCGGCCGCACCCACCTGGTGTCGCCGCAGGTCGCGGCCGCCACGGCCGTCCTGGGTCACCTGGCCTCCCCGGCCGACCTGTCCGCCGACGCCCCCACGCCCGCTGGAGTCTGATCAGTCATGGAAGCCTTCACCACCCACACCGGCCGGGCCGTCCCGCTGCGCCGCAGCAACGTCGACACCGACCAGATCATCCCCGCCCACTGGCTCAAGAAGGTCACGCGCGACGGGTTCGAGGACGGGCTGTTCGAGGCCTGGCGCAAGGACACGTCGTTCGTGCTCAACCAGCCCGAGCGGCAGGGCGCGACCGTGCTGGTCGCCGGCCCCGACTTCGGCACCGGCTCCTCCCGTGAGCACGCCGTCTGGGCGCTGCAGAACTACGGCTTCAAGGCCGTGATCTCCTCCCGCTTCGCCGACATCTTCCGTGGCAACTCGCTCAAGAACGGCCTGCTCACGGTGGTTCTGGAGCAGCAGATCGTGGACTCGCTGTGGGAGCTCACGGAGAAGGACCCGCAGGCCGAGATCACCGTCGACCTGGAGCGCCGTGAGGTGCGCGCCGAAGGCATCACCGCCGCCTTCGAGCTGGACGAGAACGCCCGCTGGCGGCTGCTGAACGGCCTCGACGACATCTCGATCACCCTCCAGAACGAGGCGGACATCTCCGCGTACGAGGCGAAGCGCCCGTCGTTCAAGCCGAGGACGCTCCCGGTCTGACCCAGGGCACGATCCGACGCCCGCGGGCAAGGCGACTTTCGGCCACCGCAACACCGCCCCTGTACCCCCGATCAGCCCGATCGGGGGTACAGCCGTGTCTGCACCCGAACGGCCCTGCCCACCCCCTGTTCACCTGCCAACTTGCCGCGTTATGCCGGTGGTTGTCGGGGTAGGCGAGTGCTACAGCCGTGACTTCCACGTGTGCCGGGAAGGCCGTCCGAGGCGGCAGTTGTCCCCTGCGCAGGCGACAACTCGCCCCAGATGGCACAATCTGTGCATGGAACACGACGGCCAACTCGAGCTCTATGCGGCGGTCGCGGGCCAACTCAAGGAAGCGCACACAAGAGTGCGCGCACTGCAAGTCCCGGAGGGCGTACGGATGGCGCTGACCCGGAAGCTGCTGGTCATTACGGCCGCGGCCAAGCACGATCTCGCCGACGCGGCAAGGCGGCTGGAGCGGTTCACCGCGGACCTCGACGAGGGACGTCTCCCCGACGAGGAACGCTGAACCTCTCGACACCGTCGAGTTCGTTGCGGCACAAGGGTGATAAGCCCGTTTCGTGTTTGATTTGCGGTATATATCTGCCTAACGTGCGAAAAAGCTTGAACACTTTCGTTCTGGCGATGTCTCCGAAGGGGAAGACGTGAACAAGGCGCAGCTCGTAGAAGCGATTGCCGACAAGATGGGCGGCCGCCAGCAGGCAGCCGACGCTGTCGACCATGTCCTGGACGCCATCGTCCGAGCGGTCGTCTCGGGTGAGCGGGTCTCGGTCACCGGCTTCGGTTCGTTCGAGAAGGTCGACCGTCCGGCGCGGTACGCCCGTAACCCCCAGACGGGCGAGCGGGTTCGGGTCAAGAAGACCTCCGTTCCGCGCTTCCGCGCAGGCCAGGGCTTCAAGGACCTGGTCAGCGGCTCGAAGAAGCTGCCGCGCGGTGGAGAGGTCGCCGTCAAGAAGGCCCCGAAGGGCAGCCTGAGCGGCGGCGCCGGCGCGACGGTCAAGAAGGCCGCCGCGAAGAAGGCGACCACCAAGTCGGCCGCCGCGAAGAAGACCACCGCCAAGAAGACGACGGCGAAGAAGGCCACCACCGCCAAGTCGGCGGCCGCGAAGAAGACCACCGCGAAGAAGGCGCCCGCCAAGAAGACCACGGCGACGTCCAAGACCACCGCCGCGAAGAAGACCACCGCGAAGAAGGCCCCGGCGAAGAAGGCGACGGCCACGAAGGCGCCCGCCAAGAAGTCGACGGCGCGCAAGACCACCGCCAAGAAGACCACCGCCCGCAAGAAGTAGGGGCACTGGGGTACTCACGCGCCGGGCCGGACTCCGCACGGAGTCCGGCCCGCGGCGTGTTCAGCGAGTGATCAGAGGGTCTGAAGGGTCACCAGTGTGATCCGCGGGGCGTCTTTCGCGCCCTCCACCTCGATGCGTACCCGCTGGCCCGGGCGCAGCAGCCTGAGGCCACCCGCGTCGAACGCGGCCGCGTCGAAGGGCACCGGGGTGCCGTCGTCCAGGAGCACCTGCCCGCTGCGGCTTTCGGGGTCGTACGTGTACGCGGTCGCCTGCATGGCCGCAGCCTACTGCCCGGGAATCAGCAACCGCGCGGCGGCCGCGGCCGTATGAGGGCCGACTCCCAGGGCCAGCGCGCTGCGCAGGTCGTCGCCGGTGTCCACGTCCTGGCGTACGGAATCCACCTCGGTGAGCAGCAGTTCCACGGCCCCCGAGGCGCGGTGCCGGGCCCGGGAATCCGCGCCGAAGGCGGGGCGCAATGCCTGCCCGGGGGCGGCGGCCAGCAAGGTCGTGCCCATTGCGGCGGCGTCCGCGAGAAATGCGCGCGGGAATTCGGCGGCCGCTTCCAGGACCCGCGACAATTCCGCGGGGCGCAGGGCCGGCAGATCGGCGTTCAGCGCGGCGACCGCGCTCGCGGGGCGGGCGGTCCGTACGGCCCGCGTCGCGTGTGCGAGGGCGGCGTTGAGGCCGCCGCCCGGCTCGTCGGGAACGATCGCGGCGCCCTGTGCCGCCAGCGCGCGGCCCGCCCGGGCGTCGTCCGTGACGACTGCCACATCCCGCACCGCCGGGCAGGCCAGCGCGGCCGCCACCGTGTCCTGGGCGAAGGCGAGCGCCAGGTCCGGCCGCAGCCCGTCGTCCGCGGTGTCCGCGAGCCTGCTCTTGGCCTGGGCCAGGGGCTTCAGGGGTACGACCAGGGTCCACTGCACGGGTGTTCCGTCCTCCTCTTGTCGCGGTCATTGTCACCCGGGGCATCGGGCGGGCGGCATGCCGGGGCGTACGGTGTTCTCGACAGACCGGCGGCCTGGGGCGACACTTGTGCGGCCCCCGTGGCCCCCGGCTTTCAGGCCCTAGAGGAAGGTGTCCGCGTGCCCCGCCGCAGAATCGGCTTCTGGTACCGCTTCGCCGCGGTGATCTGCAAACCGCCGCTGGTGGTTCTGCTCAAGCGGGACTGGCGTGGAATGGAGAACATTCCGGCCGATGGTGGATTTATCACCGCGGTGAACCACAATTCGCACATCGATCCCTTCGCTTACGCGCACTTTCAGTACAACACCGGGCGCGTCCCGCGATTCCTCGCGAAGAGCGGGCTTTTCAAGAAGGGATTCGTCGGGGCCGCCATGCGCGGCACCGGACAGATCCCGGTGTACCGCGAGAGCACGGACGCGCTCAGCGCCTTCCGGGCCGCCATCGACGCCGTGGACCGCGGGGAATGCGTCGCCTTCTATCCCGAGGGCACCCTCACCCGCGACCCGGACGGCTGGCCCATGACCGCCAAGACCGGCGCCGCGCGCGTGGCCCTGCAGACCAAGTGCCCGGTCATCCCGGTGGCGCAGTGGGGATGCAACGAGCTGCTGCCGCCGTACGCGAAGAGGCCGCACCTGCTGCCGCGCAAGACGCACCGCGTGCTGGCCGGGCCCCCCGTGGACCTCGCGCGTTTCTACGACCGCGAGATGACCGCGGAGCTGCTCAAGGAGGCCACGGAGGTCATCATGGCCGCCGTCACCGCCCAGCTGGAGCTGATCCGCGGGGAGAAGGCGCCCGAGACGCCGTACGACCCGCGCCGGGAGCGGATCGAGCAGCGGCGCCGCACCCAGGCGCAGACGCAGACCCACCGGAAGGCGGGGCAGACCGTGCAGGAAGAGGGGCTGGGCAAGTGAGCAAGCCGGTCAAGGCGGCGGTGCTGAGCGCCGGTTCGTGGGGCACGGCCTTCGGCATGGTGCTCGCCGACGCGGGGTGCGAGGTCACCCTGTGGGCGCGCCGCCCGGAGGTCGTGGAGGCGATCAACTCCACGCGGACCAATCCCGACTACTTCCCGGGCGTCGAGCTGCCGGAGAACGTGCGGGCCACCACCGACCCCGCCGAAGCCGCCGCGGAGGCCGACTTCACGGTCCTGTCGGTCCCCTCGCAGACCCTGCGCGGCAACCTCGCCGAGTGGAGCCCGCTGCTGGCCCCCGGCACGGTCCTCGTCTCGCTGATGAAGGGCGTCGAACTCGGCTCCGCGATGCGGATGAGCGAGGTCGTCGACGATGTCGCCAAGGTCGGTCCGGAGCGGATCGCCGTGGTCAGCGGGCCCAACCTGGCCCGGGAGATCGCCGCGCGGATGCCGGCGGCGGCCGTGGTCGCCTGCACCGACGAGGCCGTCGCCCAGCGGCTCCAGGCCGCCTGCCACACGCCGTACTTCCGCCCCTACACCAATACGGACGTGGTGGGTTGCGAACTGGGCGGAGCCGTGAAGAACGTCATCGGCCTCGCCGTCGGCATCGCGGACGGCATGGGCCTCGGCGACAACGCCAAGGGCTCCCTCATCACCCGCGGCCTCGCCGAGACCACCCGGCTCGGCATGGCGCTCGGCGCCGACCCGCTGACCTTCTCCGGACTCGCGGGCCTGGGCGACCTGGTGGCCACCTGCTCCTCGCCGCTGTCGCGCAACCACACCTTCGGCACCAACCTCGGCAAGGGCATGACCCTCCAGGAGACCATCGCGGTCACCAAGCAGACCGCCGAGGGCGTCAAGTCCTGCGAGTCGGTGCTGGATCTGGCCCGCAGGCACGGCGTCGACATGCCGATCACGGAGACGGTCGTCGGCATCGTGCACGAGGGCAAGCCTCCGGTGGTGGCCCTCAAGGAGCTGATGTCGCGCAGCGCGAAGCCCGAACGACGCTGAGCGACGCGGGGCGGCGGGCGCTGTCTCCGGGCCCTACCACCGGGTACTCTCAACGCGATATGAGCACCGAGAACCTCCCCCAGAGCCCCGAGCAGCCGCCGCGCAAACCGCGTGTGGCCGTCGTGTTCGGCGGGCGCAGCTCCGAACACGGGATCTCCGTGGTCACCGCCGGCGCCGTCCTCAAGGCCATCGACCGGACGAAGTACGACGTCCTGCCGATCGGCATCACCCAGGACGGGCGTTGGGCGCTCACGGCGGACGAACCGGAGCGGATGGCGATCGTCGACCGGCGCCCGCCGAGCGTCGACCTGCTCGCCGAGTCCACCGAGGGCGCGGTGATCCTCCCCGTCGACCCGGCCAGCCGCGAAGTCGTCTACAGCGAGCCGGGTTCGGTCCCCAAGGCCCTCGGCGAGGTCGACGTGGTCTTCCCGGTGCTGCACGGCCCCTACGGCGAGGACGGCACCCTCCAGGGCCTCCTGGAGCTGTCCGGAGTCCCGTACGTGGGTTCGGGTGTGCTCGCCTCGGCCGTGGGCCAGGACAAGGAGTACATGAAGCGGGTGTTCACCTCCTTCGGGCTGAAGGTCGGCCCGTACGTGGTGATCCGGCCGCGCGAGTGGGAGCAGTCCGCCCCGAACGGGGACAAGGGCGCCGCCGCCCGCAAGAAGATCGTCGACTTCGCCGCCGAGCACGGCTGGCCGCTGTTTGTGAAGCCCTCGCGGGCCGGTTCCTCGATCGGCATCACCAAGGTCGAGGACCTCTCCGGCCTGGACGAGGCGATCGCCGAGGCCCAGCGGCACGACCCGAAGATCATCGTCGAGGCGGCACTGCGCGGCCGTGAGATCGAGTGCGGCGTCCTGGAGTTCGAGGACGGCCCCCGGGCCTCGGTGCCCGCGGAGATCCCCCCGCCCGAGGCGCAGGCGTACTACGACTTCGAGGCCAAGTACATCGACTCCACCCCGGGTCTCGTCCCGGCGCCCCTGACTCCCCAGGAGACGGCCGAAGTGCAGCGCCTGGCGGTCGACGCCTTCGAGGCGGCGTCCTGCGAGGGCCTGGTCCGCGCGGACTTCTTCCTCACGGAGGACGGCGAGTTCGTGATCAACGAGATCAACACGATGCCCGGCTTCACGCCCATCTCGATGTATCCGCAGATGTGGCAGGCGAGCGGGGTGAGCTACCCGGAGCTGATCGATCGGCTGGTGCAGGCGGCACTGCGGCGCTCGACGGGCCTGCGCTGAATCGACCCGCAAGAGCGCGGGGAACCGCGCGATCAGCCGTGAACGGCCCGCGGTCTCAGGACACGAGCACCGACACGGCGCTCAGGAGGCGATCCCCTCGGGGATCGCCTTCTTCACTGCCGAGGCCAGATCGATCAGCACCCCCGAGCTGTCCACGCCCTCCGGCGCCCTGACCTCGACATACGCCTCGCGGTTGGCGGTGGTGAACAGATACCCGCCGCCGTCCTGCTTCTCCATCAGCCAGTCGACGCCGTTCACACCACCGGCGACCGCGTCCGGGTCCCGCCCGTCCGCCACCTTCGGATCGACCATCTTCGGCGGCTGCGGCACACCGCAGCGAAGTATGATCGCCGGGCTGCCCCAGCCCGCCGTCAGCGCCGACGCGGGTTCGGGATCCGCACGGCGCTCCCCGTCCACCTTCGCGGGCAGTACCTTGTCCAGGTTCCGGCACAGTTCCGCGACCTTCCCGTCGGGACTGGGAACCGCCGCCGCCGCGCTGTCGTCTGCCGAGGAGCAGCCCGCGACAGTGATCAACAGCGCGACAGCGGGCAGGCGGGACACGCGGAGGACACAACGACGCCGGTGACGGAAAGAGTTCACCGGCTCAGGGTAGACGGGGGCTACAGATGGACGACCGGGCAGGTCAGGGTGCGGGTGATGCCGTCCACCTGCTGGACCTTGGCGACCACCATGCGGCCGAGATCGTCGACGGTGTCGGCCTGCGCCCGCACGATCACGTCGTACGGTCCCGTCACGTCCTCGGCCTGGATGACCCCAGGGATCTTGCTGATCGTCTCGGCGACGGTCGACGCCTTGCCGACCTCCGTCTGGATCAGGATGTACGCCTGTACCACGGAACCTCCAGGGCGGCCACGAGGATCATGTGGGGAAAAGGAACGCCACGGTATCGCGTCGCCCCTCGCCGCGGGGAGACCTGCGGGGACCGGGTCTTGCGCGCCGGGGTGCAGGTCCGGCAGAACATGACGGTCACTTCGACCGTAGCGAGGACAGAGATGCCTCGCGACCGGGCACGGACAGGGACAGAAGGGGAGCAAGGGCAATGAAGGGCACTGTTGGTGAGCTCGGTGAGTTCGGGCTCATCAGGGAGCTCACCTCCCGTCTGACCACCACCCCGGCGGTCCGGGTCGGCCCCGGCGACGACGCCGCCGTGGTGGCCGCGCCGGACCGCAGGGTCGTGGCGAGCACGGACATCCTGGTGGAGGGCCGGCACTTCCGCCGCGACTGGTCGACGGCCTACGACGTGGGCCGCAAGGCCGCCGCGCAGAACCTCGCCGACATCGCCGCCATGGGCGCCGTGCCGACCGCGCTGCTGCTCGGTCTGGTGGTGCCGGCCGAGCTGCCGGTGACCTGGCCGAGCGAGCTGATGGACGGTCTGCGCGACGAGTGCCAGGTGGCCGGCGCCGCCGTGGTCGGCGGGGACGTCGTACGCGGCGACTCGATCATGGTGTCGATCACCGCGCTCGGCGATCTGCGCAACCAGGAGCCGGTGACACGGGCGGGCGCCCAGCCCGGCGACCTCGTCGCGGTGACCGGCTGGCTGGGCTGGTCGGCCGCCGGGTACGCGGTGCTGTCGCGCGGGTTCCGCTCGCCGCGGGCGTTCGTGGAGGCCCACCGGCGGCCCGAGCCGCCGTACCACGCCGGTCCGGCAGCCGCCGGGCTCGGGGCGACGGCGATGTGCGACGTGAGCGACGGGCTGATCGCCGACCTCGGGCACATCGCCGAGGCGAGCAAGGTGCGCATCGACATCCGCTCCGGGGCGATCGACATCCCCTCGCAGATGAACGACATCGGGCAGGCAGTCGGGGTCGACCCGATGCAGTGGGTGCTGACCGGGGGAGAGGACCACGCGATGGTGGCGACGTTCCCGCCGGACGTGAAGCTGCCCGCCCGCTGGAAGGTGATCGGCGAGGTCCTCAACCCCTCGGCGCTGCCCCATGTGACGGTGGACGGGGCGCCGTGGACCAGCAAGGGCGGCTGGGACCACTTCGGGGACATAGAGTCATGATCCCCCGCGTCCTCACGGTGGCCGGCTCCGACTCCGGCGGCGGCGCGGGCATCCAGGCCGACCTCAAGACGATGCTCGCGCACGGTGTGCACGGCATGAGCGTCGTGACGGCGGTGACCGCGCAGAACTCCCTCGGGGTGCAGGGCGCTTGGGAACTGCCCGTGGAAGCCGTGCGGGCCCAGTACCGCAGCGTCGTCGACGACATCGGCGTCCAGGCGGTCAAGACCGGGATGCTGGCCTCCGCGGAACTCGTAGAGGTGGTCGCCGAGTTGATCGCGGAGACCGGCGCCCCGGCCGTCGTGGACCCGGTGGGCGTCTCCAAGCACGGTGACGCCCTGCTCGCCGCCTCGGCGCTGGAGTCCGTCCGTACGAAGCTGCTGCCGGTGGCGACGGTCGCCACACCGAACCTCGACGAGGTGGCCCAGATCACGGGCGTACGGGTCGGGTCGGAGGGGGACATGCGGGAGGCCGCCGAGGCGGTCCTCGCACACGGGCCGCGCTGGGTCCTGATCAAGGGCGGGCACCTGCCCGGTGACGCCGTCGACCTGCTCAGTGACGGCTCCGAGGAGCACTGGCTGCGGGCACCCAGGCATGACAACCGCCACACCCACGGCACCGGCTGCACGCTCGCCTCGGCGATCGCCTCCGGGCTCGCGAAGGGGCAGTCCGTGCCGGACGCGGTGGCGGCGGCGAAGCGGTACGTCACGGGGGCCGTCGCGGCCGGGTTCGCGCTCGGTGGCGGGATCGGACCGGTCGATCACGGCTGGCGCTTCAGGGAACAGCCCGGGGGCTGACGTTCGGGCAAGACGAAGAGCCGGCCCACCAGAGGTGGACCGGCTCTGCAGCAACCAGCAGTGGCCGCGCGCTAGCTGAGCGTCAGCGCGAGACCTTGCCGGCCTTGATGCACGAGGTGCAAGCGTTCACGCGCTTCGGCGTCCCGCCCACCACGGTACGCACACGCTGGATGTTCGGGTTCCAGCGGCGGGACGTACGGCGGTGCGAGTGCGAGATGTTGTTGCCGAAGCCCGGCCCCTTGCCGCAGACGTCGCAGTTGGCAGCCACGGGTCACTCCAAAGACTTCAGATGCACTTACGGTTGATCCCGGCAGGCCGGGATCAAGATTCTCGGGCTTTGCGGAGCCGGTCGAAATCTGAAGTGGCGTTGCCAGGGGGAAGGCCCGATCAGATCGGGCAACCGGAGCAGCATACAACGGCTGCACCCGTGGAACGAAACTACCACGGCAGCTCCGGGGCCCTGCCCCCTCCCTCTTCCGGTGGAGACCGGCCCGGGGTCTACGCTGCGTGCCACGTCCAGCAGCTCAGGGAGGCGCGGTGGCGCAGGTGCCGCAGACATTCTTCGATGCTCTCGCGGTGCGCACCTGGTGCGGTCTCGCGCTCGAGGCCCTGGGGCGGGCGCGTGAGGAGATCGACGCGATCAATGTCTACCCGGTCGCGGACGGGGACACCGGCACCAACCTCTATCTGACCGTGGAGTCGACCGTCGCGGCCGTCGAGGCGGTCTTCGCCGGGCACGCGGCGGGGTCCGGACCGGACGGGCCCACGCTCGCCGACGCCGCCCGGGCGATGGCCCACGGGGCGCTCATCGGCGCCCGGGGCAACTCCGGGACGATCCTCGCCCAGCTGCTGCGCGGCATGGCCCAGGTGCTGGCCGCCGACGACCGCGCCCGGGCCGACGGCCGGAGTCTGCGGGTCGCCCTGCGGGAGGCGGCCGACTCCGCCCGCCGGGCCGTCGCCCATCCCGTCGAGGGCACCGTCCTCACCGTCGCCTCGGCCGCCGCCGACGCGGCGGAGGGCGTCGAGGGCGACTGCGGGACGGTGGCCCGGGCGGCCTGCGCCGGCGCCCGCGCGGCCCTCGCCGAGACCCCGGGCCGGCTGCCCGTCCTGGGACGCGCCGGGGTGGTCGACGCCGGCGGGCAGGGGCTGGTGACGGTGCTCGGGGCGCTGGTGGAGACGTTCACGGGGGAGAGGCCGCGGGCGGTGGCCGCGAGCGCGTCCATCGGCTCCTCGGGGGCGCTCCACGCGCGCGTGGACCCCGCGGTGGGTCCCTCGCCCGCCGGGAGCGGCCTGGACGAGTGCGCCGACAGCGGCGTCGCCCCACCCGGCCCGGAGGGGCCGGCCTTCGAGGTGATCTACCTCCTGGACGCCGAGGACCGGGCCGTGGAGCGGCTGCGGGAGCGGCTCGACGCCCTCGGGGACTCCCTCGTCGTGGTCGGCGGCGACGGGCTGTGGAACGTCCACGTCCATGTGGACGACGCGGGCGCCGCCGTCGAAGCCGGCATCGAGGCCGGGCGGCCCCACCGCATTCGCATCACCCACTTCGGCGCGGGCGACGTGCACACCACCGGCGCCGGGAGGCCGCCCAGGGAGCGCGCCCAGCGGGCCGTCGTGGCCGTCGTGCCCGGCGAGGGCCTGGCCGGTCTGTACACCGAGGCCGGTGCGACCACCGTGCTCGCGCGCCCGGGGGAGCCGCCCGCCAGCGGCGAGCTCGTCCAGGCCGTACGGCGGGCCCACGCGCGCGAGGTCGTGCTGCTGCCCAACGACGCCGACCTGCGCCACACGGCCGCGGCGGCTGCCGAACAGGCCCGCACGGAGGGCATCCGGGTGGCGCTGATCCCGACCCGCTCGGCGGTCCAGGGCATCGCCGCGCTGGCCGTGCACGAGCCGGACCGCCGCTTCGACGAGGACGTGGTCTCGATGACCTCGGCCGCGGGCGCCACCCGCTACGCCGAGGTCACCGTCGCCGAACACCAGTCCTGGACGATGGCCGGCATCTGCCAGGCCGGAGACGTCCTGGGGCTCATCGACGGGGACGTGGCGGTGATCGGCTCGGACGTCGCCCTGACCGCCGAGACCGTCCTGGACCGGATGCTCTCGGCCGGGGGCGAGATGGTCACCCTGGTCCTCGGCGACGAGGCCCCCGAGACCGTCGCCGAGCACCTGGAGGGCCGGGTCCGGGCGAGGTACCTCGCCGTCGACACCGTCCTGTACCGGGGCGGACGCCAGGGCTCCCTGCTCCTCATCGGCGTGGAGTAGGGCCGGGCCCCGTCACCGGCCCGCGCCGGCCGGGCCTTCTCGGTCCGGCTGCGGCGTCAGCAGCCGGAGCAGGTGCTCGGCCTCCGCCCGGCGGGTCCGCACCGGGTCGCCCTCACCGCCGTCGTGCCCGCCGTCCGCCTCCACGCCGGCGTACCCCTCGTACGCGGCCAGCACCGCACGCGCGCGTGCCGCCGCGGCGGCGGGACGGCCCAGGTCGGCCTCCAGCCGGCCCGCGGCGAGTTCCGCTCCCGTGCGGCTGTGCAGGGCGTCGTCCCCGAGTGAGGCGAACACCTCGGCCGACCGCACCACTTCGGCCAGCGCCTCCTCGAACACCGCCGTGTCCGCGGCACCTGCGGCGCCCTCGGAGGCGAAGCGGGCCAGCAGGTCGCTGAACTGCCCGTGCGTGTCGCCGAGTTCGACGACGAGCTGCTCGCGGGACTCCGCGTCGCGAGCCGCGTCCCGAGCCGCCTCGCACTCCCGGACCGCCTCGGTCATCAGGCCCCGCGCGGCCTCCAGCCCGTCCTCCGCGTGCAGCGCCAGCCAGGCGCGGGCCCGCAGGGAGCGGACCAGGCCGTGGGTGTCGCCGAGCGCGCGCCACAGCTCGCCCGCGCGCGCGTAGGCCCGGTCCGCCTCGGCGGGCAGCCCGGCCTGACCGAGCGACTCCCCGGCCAGGTGGGCGAGGGTCGCGTGGTCGTGCTGCTCGGGCCAGTGGCGGGCGATCCCGGCGGCCTCCAGACGCCGTTCGGCCGCCGCGCGGTGCTCGCCCAGCTCGCCCAGGCAGTCGCCCAGCCACCACAGCGTCTGCACGACCGCCCCGTCGCCGTGCGTCCCGGCCGTCAGGTCGGGCAGCGCCGACTCCAGCACCTCGGCGGCCTCGGCCCACCGGCCCTGCCGCAGCAGGAACCCGCCGAGCTGCTGTCGCGCCCAGGCACCCAGCGTCGCCGACTCGCCCGCCTCGTCGGCCCAGTGGGCGGCCTCCAGGGCGTGCTCGGCGGCCTCCACGGCGTCGCCCCGGCCGCCCACAACCTCCCCGAGCTGAAGGTGCAGCTGGGCCCGGCCGGGCGCCTCCAGCTGCGCTCCGCCGTGCTCCAGGGCCGCCCCCAGCGCCCGTTCCGCCTCCGTCATGTCGCCCAGGTGGTGGGCCAGGAAGGCGAGCCGTGCCTCGTACTCCACCGCGAACCAGGGCAGTCCCGCCGCGACGAACGCCGACGCGCCCCGCGCGAACAGCTCCGCGGCCCTCTCCAGGTCCCCGGCCAGCCCGGCCAGCTCCCCGAGCATCGCCTGTGCCTCGGCGACCCGCGCGGCCAGCCGCACGTCCTCCCCTGTCCGGCCGTCGACCAGCGCCAGGACCTCCCGGACGGCCCCCTCGGCCGCGGCGAGGACCTCCGTGTCACCCTCGGCGTCATGGGCCCGCCGCGTCAGGATCCGGGCGCGGCTCATCACGACGGCCGCCGTCTGCCGTACCCCCGTGCCCCCGTCGGCGTACAGCGCGAGGACCTCGTCGTACGGGCCCGCCACCGCCGCGAGGGCGCCGTCCGTGTCACCTCCGAGCGCGCGGACGTACGCCCCACGCGCGCGTGCCGCCAGGGCCTCGCCCGGGTCACCCGCTTCCGCGTAGAGGGCGGCGGCCCGTGCGAAGAGCTCGATGCCCTCGGGGCCGAGGGACATCGCCTCGTGGTCGGCCAGCTCCGCACGGTCGCGCGCGTCCAGTCCGGCGTCCCCCGCCGCCTCCGCGACCGCCGCCCACGCCTCCACGGCCCCCGGCCGCAAGGTGTCCGACAGCCGCCGCGCCTCGGCCAGGAGGGTGGGCAGATCCCGCTGCCCCGGCGCGGGAACCGCAGCGGCGGGGGGAGCGGGCGGGGGAGCGGGGCGGGCCGAGCGCACCCCCAGCGGCAGCCGGTCCACCAGCGGTCGCCGCGTCATCCGCGCGCGGGCCCGCTCGCTCACGTGCGTCGTGCCGTTGCGCTCGTCGAAGCGCGCCGCCAGGGCGAGGGCCTCCTCGCGCGCGTGCGCGGCGAGTTCACGGGCGGTCCACTCGCGGCCGGGCGGGCCCGGCACCCGCCCCTCGCCCCGTCCGAGCTCCGTCAGGCGGTCCATGAGCAGGGCGACCACACTCAGGAAGTCCAGCTTGCTGCGCGGATGCCCGTCACCGGTGAAGTACGCCGGCCGCTCCGCGAGCAGCTCAAGACCCCGTGCCTCGTTGCCGGTCAGCGCGCAGAACTCCACGTGGTCCGCGTACGCGCCGCGCATGCTCTCCATCGCCCGGACGAGCCGGAAGCCCCGCAGATGGCAGGCCCGGGCCTCGTCCGGACGCCCCAGCCGCAGCAGCGGCAGCAGTGAGGAGGCAAGGACCGAGTGCGGCTCGTGGGCGCAGGCGTACTCGCCCTCCAGCACCGGCCGCCACAGCTCCAGGGCCTCGGCGTCCCGCCCCCGCTCCGCCTGCCACCAGCCCTGTCCGTGCAGCTCACATGCGTGGCAGTCGGCCATGCCGTCCCGGTCGGCGGCCAGCCACGCGGCGTAGGCCCGCTCGGCCCGCGCCACGTCCCCGACATGCGCGGCCACACTGTGCTCGGCGCTGCGCACCGCCCGTTCGGAGTGCCCGGCGAGCCGGTAGCGGTGCTCCATCTCGCCGAGCCACTTCTCGATCGAGGCGAGCGGGACGTGCGGCTGGTCCAGCATGCCGGCCGAGACCCACTTGAAGACCCAGTGCAGCGAGTGGGTCTCGTACGCGTCGAAGTCCTCGGGCCGTTCGTCCCACAGACGCAGCAACCGCGCGAAGGGGACGAACATCTTCCCTTTCTCCGAGCTGTAGTTGTAGACCTTCAGCTGGTGACCGAGCGCCTCGATCACGGCGAGCGGGACGTTCAGCCTCTCGGCCGCCGCCAGCAGCTCCTCCGCGCGCGCGTTGCGGGCCGGACCCTCCGGCTGCTCGGCGTTCTCCGCCATCGCCTCGCGCAGGGCGCCGATGTCCGTGATCGCGCTCATGCCCCACCCTCCTCACTGTGCGTGGCCCACTCCAGGAGGCCGATGAACGCCCGGTTGAGCAGCGCCGAGTCGGCCGGCCTGAGCGGCCGCTGCGCCATCAGCAGCGCCTGCCCGTACAGCGACTCCGCGGCGGTGCCGATCAGCTCCGGGTCGGGCAGCGCGCCGATCCGCCGCACCAGCGGGTTGAGGTGGTTCAGCACCAGCCGCGCGCGGGGTGCGCTCCCGCGCAGCGAGCCGAGGATGCCCGCCCACAGGTCGTCGGCCCGCTCCTCGGCGTCCGCCCGGGCCTGCTCGTGCCGGGCCTCCCGGTCGTCGAGGTGCAGGGCGGGCACGGACAGCGGGTGGAAGGCCCGCAGCACCACGTCGCAGCCGAGCGGGTCGAGCCGGGCCCGGGCCGCCGCCAGGAACCCGGACAGGGCCAGCTCCTCGGCCGGGTCGACGGCGTCCAGATGCGCGGTGACCGTCTCGGCGTCCAGCTCGGCGACCACGGTGCCCGGCCGCACCGACGGCAGGGCCTGAACGAGCTCGCTGTCGTACGTGTAGCCGCCGTTGATCACGCCGATGCCCTGCGCGGACGCGATCGGCGCGACCTGCCGGTACTCCTCCACGGTCCGGGTGAAGTGCACCACCGGGTGCCGCCGCGCGAACTCCTCCAGGGACAGCCGCCCGTCGGTCGTCTCGAACGGCAGCCACGGCAGCATCGTGCGCAGCATGTCCCGGTCGTGCCGGGCCAGGGACTTCACGCCCAGGTGGTGCACCGCGAGAAACGCCGCCAGCCGCTCCGGATCACCGGCCGCCAGCCCCGTCAGCCAGGCCCGGATCCGCTCGCCCAGCGCCTCCCGTACACCGGCCAGCGTCTCGTCCTCGTACAGCGCCTCGCGCGACGCCGTGGGCCGCAGGCTGTCCGTGTCGAGCACACAGCGCACGAAGAACGCCCAGTCGGGCAGCAGCTGTTCGGCGCGCTCGGTCAGCAGCATGCCCTTCAGGTGCACGCGGTGACCCGCGCGCCGGGCCGGGCTCACCGCCGACGGCAGCACGTACGCCACCCCGCGGACACCGGCCAGCGGCACGGACAGGTCGATCGTGTCCAGCGGGGTGAAGCCGAACAGGTCGTGGCAGTGCCGGGCGAGGGCGACCCGGCGCGCGGCCGGGCCCGGGTACGGACGGTCCCAGGGCGCCGGAAGGTCGGTGACCGCCTCGTCGCCGACCCGGACGTCGTACGGCAGCAGCGACCCGAAGTCCCGGGCCAGCGCCTCGACCCGCTCGGGCGCGAGCCACTCCGCCGCACCCGCCCGGGCCACCAACTGCACGGTGGTGCCCGGTTCGGGCCGCTCGGCGTCCGGCAGCGTCCGCACGGTGTACGAACCGTCGTCGGACGCCGTCCACTCCACCGGCGGCGCCCCGGGCGTACGGGCGCTGCGGCTGACGACCCGGATCCGCTCGGCGACGACGAAGCAGGCCAGCAGCCCGATGCCGAACTGCCCGAGGAAGTCGGACCGGACCTCCTGGAGCCCCTCGGCCCGCTTGGAACTGCGCCCGATCGTGGCCAGCAGGCTGTGCACGTCGGCCTCGGTGAGCCCCACGCCGGTGTCCTCGACACGCAGCGCGCCGCCCTCCGCGTACAGCCGGACCCGGGCCGGGGCACCGGGTTCGTCCGCCCGCCGGGCCGTGACGGCGTCCACGGCGTTCTGCAGCAGTTCGCGCAGATACACCTTGGGGCTGGAGTAGAGGTGATGGGAGAGCAGGTCCACCAGACCACGCAGGTCGACCTGGAACGAATGAGGTGACGGGGGCGGATGAGGTGACGGCTGGGATGGCTGTGAGATCTGGGAGTCCATCATCACGGCGCCGGTGGGGGACTCGCGACGGCGCGGGGTCGGGCGGCCCCGGTGAGGCGGTGACCGCGAAGAGGGCCGGAGGCGCGTCATCCTAAGCCGGAAAGGACCGTCTGACCAGGGGTTTCCGGGACCTTTACGACGAGTCGGCCGCGGCCTGGAAGCCGGTGTCAGTGGCATGGTGTGCAATGGATCTCGTGCCCGCACTGGAAGAACCCCTGCGCCAGCCGCTGAAGTCGGTGCTCGGCCCCGCCACCGCGAAGGTGATGGCCGAGCACCTCGGCCTGCTCACCGTCGGCGACCTCCTGCACCACTACCCGCGCAGATACGAGGAGCGCGGCCAGCTCACCCACCTCGCCGACCTCCCCATGGACGAGCACGTCACGGTGGTCGCGCAGGTCGCCGACGCCCGCCTGCACACCTTCGCCTCCGCCAAGGCCCCGCGCGGCAAGGGCCAGCGCCTGGAGGTCACGATCACGGACGGCAGCGGCCGGCTCCAACTGGTCTTCTTCGGCGCGGGTGTCCACAAGCCCCACAAGGAACTCCTGCCGGGCACCCGCGCGATGTTCGCGGGCAAGGTCTCCGTCTTCAACCGCCGCCTCCAACTCGCCCACCCGGCATACGAGTTGCTGCGCGGCGATCCGGAGGAGTCCGTCGAGACCTGGGCGGGCGCCCTGATCCCGATCTACCCCGCCACCGCCAAGCTGGAGTCCTGGAAGATCGGCAAGGCGATCCAGACGGTCCTGCCCACCGCCCAGGAGGCCGTCGACCCGCTCCCGGACACCTTGCGCGAGGGGCGAGGGCTGGTGCCCCTCCCCGAGGCACTCCTCAAGATCCACCGCCCGCACACCAAGGCGGACATCGAGGACGCCCGCTCCCGCCTCAAGTGGGACGAGGCCTTCGTCCTCCAGGTCGCGCTGGCCCGCCGCCGCCACACGGACGCCCAACTCCCCGCCGTCCCCCGCAAACCCGCCCCCGACGGTCTCCTCGCAGCCTTCGACGCCCGCCTCCCCTTCACCCTCACCGACGGCCAGCAACGCGTCTCCCGGGAGATCTTCGACGACCTGGCCACCGACCACCCGATGCACCGGCTGTTGCAGGGGGAGGTCGGCTCGGGCAAGACCATGGTCGCCCTGCGCGCCATGCTCGCCGTGGTCGACGCGGGCGGGCAGGCCGCCATGCTCGCGCCCACCGAAGTGCTCGCGCAGCAGCACCACCGGTCCATCGTGGAGATGATGGGCGAGCTGGCCGAGGGCGGCATGCTGGGCGGAGCCGAGCAGGCCACCAAGGTGGTCCTGCTCACCGGTTCCATGGGAGCCGCCGCCCGGCGGCACGCCCTGCTCGACCTGACCACCGGCGAGGCCGGCATCGTCATCGGCACCCACGCGCTGATCGAGGACAAGGTGCAGTTCCACGACCTCGGTCTGGTCGTGGTCGACGAACAGCACCGCTTCGGCGTCGAGCAGCGCGACGCCCTGCGCGGCAAGGGCAAACAGCCCCCGCACCTGCTGGTCATGACGGCCACGCCCATTCCGCGCACGGTCGCGATGACCGTCTTCGGCGACCTGGAGACCTCCGTCCTGGACCAGCTCCCGGCCGGCCGCTCCCCGATCGCCAGCCATGTGGTCCCGGCCGCCGACAAGCCCCACTTCCTGACCCGCGCGTGGGAGAGGGTCCGTGAGGAAGTGGAGAACGGCCACCAGGCGTACGTGGTCTGCCCCCGCATCGGCGACGAGGAGGACGACCCGAAGAAGACCGGCAAGAAGAAGGCCGCGCAGCCCCCGCAGGACGACGCCGACAAGCGCCCGCCGCTCGCGGTCCTCGACGTGGCCGCGCACCTGGCCAAGGGCCCTCTCCAGGGTCTCGAGGTGGAGGTGCTGCACGGCAGGATGCACCCCGACGACAAGGACGCCGTCATGCGCCGCTTCGCCGCCGGCGAGACCCACGTCCTGGTCGCCACGACCGTCATCGAGGTCGGCGTCAACGTCCCCAACGCCACCGCCATGGTGATCATGGACGCGGACCGCTTCGGCGTCTCCCAGCTCCACCAGCTGCGCGGCCGCGTGGGCCGCGGCTCGGCCCCCGGCCTCTGCCTCCTGGTCACCGAGATGCCCGAGGCGAGCCCGGCACGCCAGCGCCTGGGCGCGGTCGCCGCCACCCTCGACGGTTTCGAGCTCTCCCGCATCGACCTGGAGCAACGCCGGGAAGGCGACGTCCTCGGCCAGGCCCAGTCGGGCGCGCGCACCAGCCTGAGGATGCTCGCGGTCATCGAGGACGAGGAGATCATCGCGGAGGCCCGGCAGGAAGCGACGGCGGTGGTGGCCGACGACCCCGAGCTGACCCGCCTCCCGGCCCTCCGGACGGCTCTGGACGCCCTCTTGGACGAGGAGCGGGAGCAGTACCTGGAAAAGGGGTGACGGTTGTCGCCCCAAGGGGCGCGGGGAACTGCGCGACCAGCCACAATGAACCTGTACCCGCCCACGACCAAGGACCGAAGATGACCCGCGTGATCGCCGGCACAGCCGGCGGACGTCGACTCGCCGTACCCCCCGGCACCGGCACCCGCCCCACCTCCGACCGCGCACGCGAAGGCCTCTTCTCCACCTGGCAGTCCCTGCTCCGCGGCCCCCTGGACGGCGAACGCGTCCTCGACCTCTACGCCGGCTCCGGTGCCGTGGGCCTGGAGGCCCTCTCCCGGGGCGCGGGCCACGCCCTCCTCGTCGAGGCCGACGCCAAGGCCGTCCGCACGGTCCGCGAGAACGTGAAGAACCTCGCCCTGCCCGGCGCCGAGGTCAGGGCGGGCAAAGCGGAACAGATCATCCGCACCGCACCCCCCGGCGACCCCTACGACCTCGTCTTCCTCGACCCCCCGTACGCCGTCACGGACGACGATCTTCGGGAGATCCTGCTCACACTCCGCACGGAAGGCTGGCTCACCGAAGAAGCCCTCGTCACCGTGGAGCGCAGCACCAGAGGCGGTGAATTTCGGTGGCCGGAGGGTTTCGAACCCCTCCGGGCCCGTCGTTACGGCGAGGGAACGTTTTGGTACGGTCGCGCCGCCTCTACGTGCGAAGACGCACGATGACCGGACCGGAGAGCGAGGGATCACAAGTGCGCCGCGCCGTCTGTCCCGGGTCGTTCGACCCGATCACCAACGGACATCTCGACATCATTTCCCGCGCCTCCAGGCTGTACGACGAGGTCTACGTCGCGGTGATGATCAACCAGTCCAAGAAGGGCCTGTTCGAGATCGAGGAGCGGATCGACCTGATCCGCCGGGTCACCGCCGAGTACGGCAACGTCCGCGTGGAGGCCTTCCACGGCCTGCTCGTCGACTTCTGCAAGCAGCGCGACATCCCCGCCATCGTCAAGGGCCTGCGCGCGGTCAGCGACTTCGACTACGAGCTCCAGATGGCACAGATGAACAACGGCCTCTCGGGCGTGGAAACCCTGTTCATCCCCACCAACCCCACCTACAGCTTCCTGTCGTCCTCCCTGGTCAAGGAGGTCGCCACCTGGGGCGGCGACGTCTCGCACCTGGTCCCGGCGGAGGTCCTCCAGCAGCTCACCGAGCGGCTGCGGAAGGACTGAACCCGTCCGGGGCGCCGCACCGGGGTCTGACTGCCCGTCACCCGGTGTTCCGCGGCGACCCCATGGCCGTACAGTCGTCCCGTCCGTCTCCAACGCATCTGTAGAGAGTGGCGAGCACACGGTGGACGTGCAGAAGAAGCTCGACGAGATCGTCTCCGCGATCTCCGGCGCCCGGTCCATGCCCATGTCGGCCTCGTGCGTGGTCAACCGCGCCGAACTGCTCGCGATGCTGGAGGAGGTGCGCGCGGCGCTGCCCGACTCCCTCGCCCAGGCCCAGGAGCTGATCGGCGGCCGTGAGGAGATGGTCGAGCAGGCCCGCCAGGAGGCCCAGCGCATCATCGAGAGCGCGCACGCCGAGCGGGGCTCGCTGATCTCCGGCACCGAGATCGCCCGCCGCTCCCAGGCCGAGGCCGACCGCATCCTCGCCGAGGCCCGCCAGGAGGCCGAGGAGATCCGCGCCGAGGCCGACGAGTACGTCGACTCCAAGCTCGCCAACTTCGAGGTCGTCCTCACCAAGACCCTGGGCTCCGTCGGCCGGGGCCGCGAGAAGCTCCTGGGCACCGGCCCCGGCACCGACGAGCAGGGCTACGAGGACGAGGACGCCCCCGAGCGCAGCCACGACCCGCAGACCCAGCGCCGCAGCGCCGACGAGTACGTCGACGTCAAGCTCGGCGCCTTCGAGGCGGTCCTCGCCAAGACGCTGGAGGCCGTCGGCCGGGGCCGGCAGAAGCTGCACGGCCGGATCGCCACCGACGACCTCGGCGCCCTCGCGGACGACGCGAGCACCATCCAGCACTCCAGCGACGCCGACTACCTCGCCGACCTGGCCGCCCTCACCGAGCAGCCGACCGCGCCCGCCGAGCGCCCCGCCCAGCGGCAGGACTACGCCCAGCCCCAGCCGGCTTACGGCTACGGGGAGCAGGCCGACCCCTACGGCGGCTATCCGCAGCAGGCCTACGCGGATCAGGCCGACCCGTACGGCTACCAGCACGCCGATCCTTACGCCTACCAGGGCTACGACCCCCAGCAGGCCGCCTACGACCCGAACCAGGCGCAGCAGGAGCACCAGAGCCACCAGGCGCACCAGCAGTACGCCCTCGACGAGACCAGCCTCTTCGACACCGGCATGATCAGCGCCGAGCAGCTGCGGGCCTACGAGCAGGGTCGCGGTCAGGGCTGAGCACCGGATTGGGCCGACAGCGAAAGGTCCAGTATCCTGGCTCTTCGGTCGCGTGTACGTCCGCGATCAACGCTGCCCGGAACACCGAAGGGCGGCGGTCCCACGAGCTCGACAGATCGAAAGCAGGAATGGCTCTGAACGCCCGCCTCGACCACCGCAACCCCCTCGTGTTCGACACGCACGAGCTGGGCCGGCGGCCTGGTGCGCTCCAGCGCCTGACCCGCACGGTCGACGCTCCCCGGGACCTCGGTCTCAAGGGGGTCATCGGAGTGCCGGAAGGCGCCCCGGTGGAGCTCGAACTCCGTCTGGAGTCGGTCATGGAAGGGGTGCTCGTCACAGGCACCGCCCGTGCCACGGCCGAGGGGGAGTGCGTAAGGTGTCTGGAGCCGCTCGAGCAGGAACTCGAAGCGGATTTCCAGGAGATGTTCTCGTACCCTGACGCCGACGACCGGGGCCGCGTGATCGCGGAACCGGGCGACGACGCCGAGGACGACGAGGACAGGCTCTTCCTCGAGGACGGCTTGTTCGACCTCGAGCCCGTGCTGCGTGATGCGGTGGTGCTCGCACTGCCGATGCAGCCGGTGTGCCGGGAAGACTGCCCCGGTCTGTGCGCCGAGTGTGGCGTGCGGCTGGCGGACGACCCGGACCACCACCATGACGCCGTCGACATCCGTTGGGCGGCATTGCAGGGACTCGCCGGCACCATGAAGGACGGCGAGAAGGACGAGATCAGCGGCGCTGACGCGGAAGCGGGCGTCGACGAGAAGCAGGAGAAGTAGCCGTGGCTGTTCCGAAGCGGAAGATGTCGCGCAGCAACACGCGCCACCGCCGGTCGCAGTGGAAGGCTGCGGTCCCCACCCTGGTTGCGTGCGAGCGCTGCCACGAGCCCAAGCAGCAGCACATCGCGTGCCCGTCGTGCGGCACCTACAACAAGCGCCAGGTCCTCGAGGTCTGAGCGGCTGGTGAGAGGCACTGTGTCCACGCCTAAGAACAAGTCTTCCCGTGTGAGCGGGAGTGCTCCGGCGGACAACAACCAGGCCTCGTCCCACACGCTTCTGGAAGGGCGGCTCGGCTACAAGCTCGAGTCCGCCCTTCTGGTGCGCGCACTGACCCACCGGTCGTACGCATACGAGAACGGCGGTCTGCCGACCAACGAGCGCCTGGAGTTCCTCGGGGACTCCGTCCTCGGCCTCGTGGTCACGGACACGCTGTACCGCACCCACCCCGACCTGCCTGAAGGCCAGCTGGCCAAACTGCGGGCCGCGGTGGTCAACTCGCGTGCACTCGCCGAAGTGGGCCGCGGGCTCGACCTGGGCTCCTTCATCCGGCTCGGCCGGGGTGAAGAGGGCACGGGCGGCCGGGACAAGGCGTCCATCCTCGCCGACACCCTTGAAGCGGTGATCGGCGCGGTCTACCTGGACCAGGGTCTGGAATCGGCGGCGGAGCTCGTGCACCGCCTGTTCGACCCCCTGATCGAGAAATCCTCGAACCTCGGAGCCGGCCTGGACTGGAAGACCAGTCTCCAGGAGCTCACCGCGACCGAGGGGCTCGGCGTCCCCGAGTACCTGGTCACGGAGACCGGCCCCGACCACGAGAAGACCTTCACTGCTGCCGCCCGCGTCGGAGGCGTCTCGTACGGCACCGGCACCGGCCGCAGCAAGAAGGAGGCGGAGCAGCAGGCCGCCGAGTCCGCATGGCGGTCCATCCGGGCCGCGGCGGACGAGCGCGCCAAGGCGGCGAAGGCCGCCGAGGCGACGCAGACGGCAGCCGTGCAGGCCGCCCACACGGCCGTCGACGGCAGCGTCGACGGCTGACCGGCCGCCGCCCGCACCCGGGCGGCGCGCACAGCGCACCCGAGCGCCCGCCCCTGCCCGGGGCGGGCGCTCGCGTCATCCACAGGTTCGTGACGGGGGACCCCATGCCCGAGTTGCCCGAGGTCGAGGTCGTACGGCGCGGAATCGAGCGGTGGGTCGCCCACCGGACGGTCGCCGAGGCCGAGGTGCTGCACCCGCGCGCGGTGCGCCGCCACCTCGCGGGCGCCGATGACTTCACGCACCGCCTGAAGGGCCACCGCATCGGCGTCCCCGGCCGCCGCGGCAAGTACCTGTGGCTGCCCCTGGAGGACACGGACCAGTCGATCCTGGCCCACCTCGGCATGAGCGGCCAGCTCCTGGTCCAGCCGCACAGCGCCCCGGACGAGAAGCACCTGCGCATCCGCGTGCGCTTCACCGACGCGCAGGAGACCGAGCTCCGCTTCGTCGACCAGCGCACGTTCGGCGGCCTCTCGCTGCACGAGAACACCCCGGACGGCCTGCCCGACGTCATCGCGCACATCGCCCGCGACCCGCTGGACCCGCTCTTCGACGACGAGGCCTTCCACCAGGCGCTGCGCCGCAAGCGGTCCACGATCAAGCGGGCGCTGCTCGACCAGTCGCTGATCAGCGGTGTCGGCAACATCTACGCGGATGAGGCGCTGTGGCGCTCGCGCATCCACTACGAGCGCCCGACCGCGACCTTCACGCGCCCGCGCACCCTGCTGCTCCTGGGGCACGTGCGGGACGTGATGAACGCGGCCCTCGCGGTGGGCGGCACCAGCTTCGACAGCCTGTACGTCAACGTCAACGGCGAGTCCGGCTACTTCGACCGGTCCCTGGACGCGTACGGCCGGGAGGGACTGCCCTGCCGGCGCTGCGGCACGCCCATGCGGCGGCGGCCCTGGATGAACCGGTCGAGCTACTTCTGCCCGACGTGCCAGCGGCCGCCGCGGATCACGCCCTAGCGGAGTCGTACCGCTCGCGCGCGGCCAGGACCTCGTCCATGCTGCCCTCCACGAAGTGGATCAGGGCGAGCAGCCGCTCGGCCACGGCGCGTCCCAGCGGCGTCAGCTCGTAGTCCACCCGGGGCGGGTTGGTCGGCTGCGCCTCGCGGTGGACCAGGCCGTCGCGCTCCAGGGCGTGCAGCGTCTGGGACAGCATCTTCTCGCTCACCCCGTCGACACGGCGGCGCAGCTCGTTGAAACGCAGCGAGCCCTCGTACAGGGCGCCGAGCGTGAGACCGCCCCAGCGGCCCGTGATGTGCTCCAGCGTGCCGCGCGAGGGACAGGCCTTGGCGAACACGTTGTACGGGAGGTCGTCGACGCCCTCCGTGCGCTCCTGGGTGGTGGTCATGTGCCCAGCCTACGTCAGCGCAGCGCTAACCAACAGGTTGCACTAACCAGAAGTTAGTGCTTTCCTTTGGTCATCGTTATCGACCTGCCTATCTCAGGAGCGCTCACGTGACCACCCCTGTCGTCTCTCTCGCCTACCACTCCGGCTACGGCCACACCGCCGTCATCGCCGAGGCCGTCCGGGCCGGTGCCGTCGCGGCCGGTGCCGAAGTGCACCTGATCAAGGTCGACGAGATCACCGAGGAGCAGTGGGCGATCCTCGACCGCTCGGACGCCATCGTGTTCGGCTCGCCGACCTACATGGGCACCGCGTCCGGCGCCTTCCACGTCTTCGCGGAGGCCACGTCGAAGCGCTGGGCGACCCAGGCCTGGAAGGACAAGCTGGCCGCGGGCTTCACCAACTCCGCGTCCAAGAGCGGCGACAAGCTGCATACCCTGCAGTACTTCCAGATCCTCGCCGGTCAGCTCGGCATGCACTGGGTCAGCCTCGGTCTGCTCCCGGGCTGGAACAGCAGCACCGGCTCGGAGCACGACCTGAACCGTCTCGGGGTCTTCGTGGGCGCGGCCGCTCAGACCAACGCCGACGAGGGTCCGGAGGCCGTCCACAAGGCCGACATCGCCACCGCCGAGCACCTGGGCCGCCGGGTGACGGAGACGGCCAGGGTGTTCCTCAAGGGCCTGGCCGCCGCCTGAGTGTCGTGAGGGGCGTCAGTAGCCGAAGTTCTGCGTCCACCAGGGGCCGCCGGAACCGAACTCGACACCGACGCCGAGCGTCTTGAAGTCGCAGTTCAGTATGTTCGCGCGGTGGCCGGGGCTGTTCATCCAGGCGTCCATCACGGCCGCGGCGTCGGCCTGGCCGCGGGCGATGTTCTCGCCGCCGAGGTTGGATATCCCGGCCTTCTCGGCCCGGTCCCACGGCGTGCGGCCGTCCGGGTCGGTGTGGTCGAAGAAGCCGCGCGCGGCCATGTCCTCGCTGTAGCTCTGGGCCAGGCCGGTCAGGGCGCTGTTGGCGGCGACCGGGCTGCAGCCCACCTTGGCCCGCTCCTCGTTCACGAGGCTGAGGACCTGGGCTGCGGCGGCGGACTCGCCGGACAGGGCGGCGGAGGCGCCGGACTTCCTCGGCGCCTTCGTGGCCGTGCGCGAGGGGGTGTCGGCCGGCTTCTCGCTCGGGGTGGCCGCCGGCGCCTTCTTCTCCGGAGCCTTCTCCCGCGCCTTGTCCGTCTTCTCCGGCTTCTCCGGCGTCTTGGTCGGCGCGGCCGACGACTTCGAGGCGGACGGCGACGGCGAGACCGAACGCTGGGCGTCCCGGCTGGTGGGCGCGTCGTCCCGGCTGTCGGCGCTGCCCGAGGTGCCGCCCTGCTCGATCGGGGAGTTCGTCGGCGTGTCCCCGGCCTGGACCTTGTCGGCCCCGCCGCCCCCGCCGAGCTTGTAGTTGTCGAGGCCGGGCACGGCGCCCGTGGCGACCGCGACCGTGCCGAGGGCGACGGCGGCGGAGACGCCGAGCAGTCCGGTGCGCACCGGCCGGGCGGTCTTCTTGCGGCGGCGGTGCGACCCCGCCCGCCGGGTGCCGCCGTCCGGCGTGAAACCGTCGCCGGCGAAGCCGTCCGGCGTGAAGCCGTCGCTCGCGAAGCCGTCACCGGCGAAGACGGCCGTGTCGTCGAAGCGGTCGGCCGCGGCGGACGCCTCCGACCCGAACAGGTAGGCCTCGCTCCGGGCGTGGGTGTCGGCGTACGCCTCCGGGTTCAGATAGGGCGCGATGCCCATCGTCGGGGCGTCGTCCGCGCCGGAGCGCAGCGGATCGCGGACCTCCGCGAAGCCGTCGGTGTGGGTGCTCCCCGTGGCGCGGCCCGTGGCGGCGCGGCCGGCGTCCGAGCGTCGGTGGCGTCCCATGTCCTGGCCTTCCTCGTCCTGTCGGTCGACTCGTCCTCGAGATCAACACCAAACTCACTCGATCGTGTGAGTTTCATATGAGATTCGTTGAGGGGGGACGGTACCTCATGGCGCAAGTGGAGGAAGTGCCCGGAGGGAGATTGGGCGGTTAGGTTGCAGTCATGAGCGAGGATGTGCGATTGGTCGCCTGGGTGCGTGGACGCGTCCAAGGTGTGGGTTTCCGCTGGTTCACGCGGGCGAAGGCATTGGAGATCGGCGGCCTGAGTGGCTTTGCTCTCAATTTGGGCGACGGGCGGGTCCAAGTGGTCGCCGAGGGCGGTCGCGAGGGCTGCGAGGGGCTGCTGGAGTGGCTCCGCAGCGACGACACGCCCGGGCGCGTGGACGGCGTCACCGAGATCTGGGACACACCGCGCGGCGGCTACGAGGGCTTCGCCGTCCGCTGATCACTCACGCCGGGCGGCTGCCGAGGCCGCCCGGGGGCGGGGCCCGGGCGGCCGCTCCGAACGGAAACTTGCTGGTGATTGCCAGAACCGCTTGCCTGGGCAGGCTCCACACGCAAGGATGATCGCCACGCCCCGAGGGCCCCGCAGAAGCCGCAGTACGGCCGGTCCAGGCCGCGCGCGCCCGGGTCACCCCCCAATACGGGGCGTGATCGTGTTGACCGTCAAACTTTTTGGTGAGACGCTGAAAGCCCCGCGCACCTTAGCTGTTTGGCATGGCTGAACGGCAGCACAACTCCAGGCCCTGCCAAGACCGCGGGTGCGAATCCCTCACGACCCACACCGCAGCGGTCGGTCACGCATTGTGGAGGACCATCCATCATGGCAAAGGCGCTTCTCGGTTACGTCGGCGGCTCCGACCCTCGACTCCTCGCCGAGATGCGACGGCTCCAGCAGCGCGTCCAGGACCTGGAATCCGAGCTCGGACGAATCCAGGCGGAGAACGAAGCGCTGACGGCTGCCGCTTCTCACGACAGGATCATGGAGAGCGTTGACGCACACCAGGCGGAGCCTGCGCTCACCTGATCACTGCACCGCTCCACAAAAGCACAGCAGTGGTTGGGCCGCCCGTCACAACCGCCTAGTTGTCAGAAGTGCAAGGGACGCCCTGTCGGCGTCCCTTCTTTCTTGCCCCCGCATCCTTTCACCGTCTTTAACGTCTGATGTGCCCTGCGCGTTCAGCGGCGAAACCGCGGGTTCATGGAGTGAGACCGACCCGGGCGGTAGAGTCCGGCGGCGTGCACCTCAAGGCCCTGACCCTCCGCGGGTTCAAGTCGTTCGCCTCTGCGACCACCCTCCGGTTCGAGCCGGGGATCACGTGCGTCGTCGGACCGAACGGCTCGGGCAAGTCCAACGTCGTCGACGCGCTCAGCTGGGTCATGGGCGAGCAGGGCGCCAAGTCGTTGCGCGGCGGCAAGATGGAGGACGTCATCTTCGCCGGGACCACCGGCCGCCCCCCGCTGGGCCGCGCCGAGGTGTCCCTGACCATCGACAACTCCGACGGGGCCCTGCCCATCGAGTACGCCGAGGTCACCATCACGCGGATCATGTTCCGCAACGGCGGCAGCGAGTACCAGATCAACGGGGACACCTGCCGTCTCCTCGACATCCAGGAACTGCTCTCCGACTCCGGCATCGGCCGAGAGATGCACGTGATCGTCGGGCAGGGCCAGCTCGACTCCGTGCTGCACGCCGATCCCATGGGCCGCCGCGCCTTCATCGAGGAGGCGGCCGGCGTCCTGAAGCACCGCAAGCGCAAGGAGAAGGCGCTGCGGAAGCTGGACGCGATGCAGGCCAACCTCGCCCGCGTGCAGGACCTCACCGACGAACTGCGGCGACAGCTCAAGCCCCTCGGCCGCCAGGCCGCCGTCGCCCGCAGGGCCGCCGTCATCCAGGCCGACCTGCGCGACGCCCGTCTGCGCCTCCTCGCCGACGACCTCGTCCGGCTCCGGGAGGCCCTGGACGCCGAGGTCGCCGACGAGGCCGCGCTGAAGCAGCGCAAGGAGGACGCCGAGCAGCAGTTGCGCAGAGCGCTCCAGCGCGAGGCCCTCCTGGAGGACGAGGTACGGCAGCTCACCCCGCGGCTCCAGCGCGCCCAGCAGACCTGGTACGAGCTCTCCCAGCTCGCCGAACGGGTGCGCGGCACGATCTCGCTCGCCGACGCCCGCGTGAAGAGCGCCACCTCCGCGCCGCCCGAGGAGCGGCGTGGCCGCGACCCCGAGGACATGGAGCGCGAGGCCGCCCGCATCCGTGAGCAGGAGGCCGAGCTGGAGGCGGCCCTGGAAGCGGCCGAACGCGCCCTGGAGGACACGGTTGCCCACCGTGCCGAGCTGGAGCGCGCGCTCGCCCAGGAGGAGCGGCGCCTGAAGGACGTCGCCCGCGCCATCGCCGACCGGCGCGAGGGCCTGGCCCGGCTCAGCGGCCAGGTCAACGCCGCCCGTTCCCGTGCGGCCTCCGCCCAGGCCGAGATCGAACGCCTGGCCGCCGCCCGCGACGAGGCGAAGGAACGTGCCGTCACCGCCCAGGAGGAGTACGAGGCCCTCAAGGCCGAGGTCGACGGTCTCGACGCTGGTGACGCGGAACTCGCGGACCGGCACGAGGAAGCGAAACAACGGCTCACCGAGGCCGAGGCCGCCCTCACGGCGGCCCGCGAGGAGGCCACGGCGGCGGAGCGGAAACGCGCCGCCACCCAGGCCCGCCACGAGACCCTCGCCCTCGGCCTGCGCCGCAAGGACGGCACCGGGATACTGCTCGCGGCCAAGGACCGCCTCTCCGGCCTGCTCGGCCCGGCGGCGGAGCTCCTGACGGTGGCCCCGGGCCACGAGATCGCTCTGGCAGCGGCGCTCGGGGCGGCGGCGGACGCGGTCGCAGTGACCAGCCCGTCGTCGGCCGCGGACGCGATCAGGCTCCTGCGCAAACAGGACGGAGGCCGGGCGACTCTGCTCCTGGCGGGTGATGCTCACCCCAGGGGCGCGGAGAACCGCGCGGCCGGCCACGACGAACCGGCAGACGCGCGGCACACCTACGCCGCGGACATGGTCCGCGGCCCCTCCGACCTGATGCCGGCCGTCCGCAGGCTCCTGCACGGCATCGTCGTCGTCAGCACCCTCGAAGACGCCGAAGCCCTCGTCTACGCCCACCCCGGCCTCACCGCGGTCACCGCCGAAGGCGACCTCCTGGGCGCCCACTTCGCCCACGGCGGCTCCGCCGGCGCACCCAGCCTCCTGGAGGTGCAGGCCTCCGTCGACGAGGCGGCAGCGGAGCTGGAGGAGCTCGCCGTGCGCTGCGAGGAGCTCACCGAGGCCCAGCACGCGGCCGTCGACCGACGCAGGGACGCCGCCGCGCTGGTCGAGGAGCTGGGGGAGCGGCGCCGGGCCGCCGACCGGGAGAAGTCCGCCGTCGCCCAGCAGCTCGGACGGCTCGCGGGCCAGGCGCGCGGGGCCACCGGCGAGGCGGAGCGCGCCACCGCCGCCGCGGCCCGGGCGCAGGAGGCCCTGGACAAGGCGCTCGAGGAGGTCGAGGAACTCGCCGAGCGGCTCGCCGTCGCCGAGGAGATGCCGATCGAGGAGGAGCCCGACACCTCCGCGCGCGACCGGCTCGCCGCCGACGGCGCCAACGCCCGCCAGACCGAGATGGAGGCCCGCCTCCAGGTCCGTACCCACGAGGAGCGCGTCAAGGGCCTGGCCGGGCGGGCCGACTCGCTGGACCGGGCCGCCCGCGCGGAGCGTGAGGCACGCGCGCGTGCCGAGCAGCGGCGGGCCCGGCTGCGGCACGAGGCGGCCGTCGCCGAGGCCGTCGGCTCGGGTGCCCGGCAACTGCTCGCCCACGTCGAGGTCTCCCTGGCCAGGGCCGACGAGGAGCGCACCGCGGCCGAGGCCGCCAAGGCCCGCCGGGAGCAGGAACTCGTCCGTGCCCGCACCGAAGGGCGCGATCTGAAGGCCGAGCTCGACAAGTTGACGGATTCGGTCCACCGTGGCGAGGTACTCGGCGCCGAGAAGCGGCTGCGCATCGAGCAGCTGGAGACCAAGGCGCTGGAGGAGCTGGGTGTCGAACCGGCCGGGCTGGTGGCGGAGTACGGTCCGCGTCAACTCGTGCCGCCCTCGCCCCCCGCCGAGGGCGAGGAGCTGCCGGAGGACCCGGAGCACCCGCGCAACCAGCCCCGGCCGTATCTCCGGGCCGAGCAGGAGAAGCGCCTGAAGGCGGCCGAGCGTGCCTACCAGCAGCTCGGCAAGGTGAATCCGCTCGCCCTGGAGGAGTTCGCGGCGCTGGAGGAACGCCACCAGTTCCTCAGCGAGCAGCTGGAGGACCTGAAGAAGACGCGGGCGGATCTCCTCCAGGTGGTGAAGGAGGTCGACGAGCGCGTCGAGCAGGTCTTCACCGAGGCCTACCGCGACACCGCCCGGGAGTTCGAGGGCGTCTTCAGCCGGCTGTTCCCCGGCGGTGAGGGGCGGCTGGTGCTGACGGACCCCGACAACATGCTCACCACGGGCGTGGACGTCGAGGCGCGTCCGCCGGGCAAGAAGGTCAAGCGGCTGTCGCTGCTCTCGGGCGGGGAGCGGTCGCTGACGGCGGTGGCGATGCTCGTGTCGATCTTCAAGGCACGGCCCAGCCCGTTCTACGTCATGGACGAGGTCGAGGCCGCCCTCGACGACACCAACCTCCAGCGGCTCATCCGGATCATGCAGGAGCTCCAGGAAGCCTCCCAGCTGATCGTGATCACCCACCAGAAGCGCACGATGGAGGTCGCCGACGCGCTCTACGGCGTCTCCATGCAGGGCGACGGTGTGTCGAAGGTCATCAGCCAGCGCCTCCGCTAGATGCGTGGGCTGTACACCCGTCTCACCTGCGGCTCCTCAGTGACTTCAATTCTTGAACACATAGCTGACACACTCCTGCATCGGAATCACAGGAGCCGCCTATTGACTTCGAAACTTGAAGACATAGTCTCGGCAACGTTCCTTTTACCTTCAGGTACCTTCAGGTGGACCTCGAAGGGCTGACCCCCTCCGGCAGCGTTGCCGGTGGCCCGAGGAGTACACGTGACCAGCACAGCGCAGGCACCCAAGTCCGGAGCCAGAACGGCTCACCCCGATCATCTCGGGCACGTCATCTTCATCGCGGCGGCGGCCGCCATGGGCGGTTTCCTCTTCGGCTACGACAGCTCCGTGATCAACGGCGCCGTCGAGGCCATCCGCGACCGCTACGACGTCGGCTCCGCGGCCCTCGCCCAGGTCATCGCCATCGCCCTCATCGGCTGCGCCATCGGTGCCGCCACCGCCGGCCGCATAGCCGACCGCATCGGCCGTATCCGGTGCATGCAGATCGCCGCGGTGCTCTTCACCATCAGCGCCGTCGGCTCCGCCCTGCCCTTCGCGCTGTGGGACCTCGCCTTCTGGCGGGTCGTCGGCGGCTTCGCCATCGGCATGGCCTCCGTGATCGGCCCGGCCTACATCGCCGAGGTCGCCCCGCCCGCCTACCGCGGCCGGCTCGGCTCCTTCCAGCAGGCCGCGATCGTGATCGGCATCGCCGTCTCGCAGCTGGTCAACTGGGGTCTGCTGAACGCCGCCGACGGTGACCAGCGCGGCAAGCTGATGGGCCTGGAGGCCTGGCAGGTCATGCTCGGCGTCATGGTCGTCCCGGCCGTCCTCTACGGGCTGCTGTCCTTCGCCATCCCCGAGTCCCCCCGCTTCCTCATCTCCGTCGGCAAGCACGAGCGCGCCCGCGAGATCCTCACTGAGGTCGAGGGCAAGGACGTGGACCTCGACGCCCGGGTCGCCGAGATCGAGGGCGCCATGAAGAGCGAGCACCGGTCGAGCTTCAAGGACCTGCTCGGTGGCGGCTTCTTCTTCAAGCCGATCGTCTGGGTCGGCATCGGCCTGTCGGTCTTCCAGCAGTTCGTCGGCATCAACGTCGCGTTCTACTACTCCTCGACGCTGTGGCAGTCGGTCGGTGTCGACCCGACGGACTCGTTCTTCTACTCCTTCACCACGTCGATCATCAACATCCTCGGCACCGTGATCGCGATGATCTTCGTCGACCGCGTCGGACGCCGACCGCTCGCGATCATCGGCTCGGTCGGCATGGTCATCGGCCTCGCGCTGGAGGCCTGGGCGTTCTCGCACCACCTGGTCGACGGCAAGCTGCCGGCCACGCAGGGCTGGATCGCCCTGATCGCCGCGCACATCTTCGTCCTCTTCTTCGCCCTGTCCTGGGGCGTGGTCGTCTGGGTCATGCTCGGCGAGATGTTCCCCAACCGGCTCCGTGCCGCCGCCCTGGGCGTGGCCGCCGCGGCGCAGTGGATCGCCAACTGGGCCATCACCGCGAGCTTCCCGTCGCTGGCCGACTGGAACCTCTCCGCGACGTACGTGATCTACACCGCGTTCGCCGCGCTCTCGATCCCGTTCGTGCTGAAGTTCGTCAAGGAGACGAAGGGCAAGTCCCTGGAGGAGATGGGCTAGGCCCGTCCCGCGTACTCGGGGAGAAGGCCAAAGTCCCCGCTGCCCTCTCCCCGTAACCCGCCACCGCCCCGGTTCGGCCACTGCCCGAGCCGGGGCGGTGGTCCGTCTCGGCAGACGATGAGGCCGGCCCGCTCAGCCTCCCAGGCCCGGCAGTACCCGCTCGCAGAACAGCTGCAGACTCCGCCACCCCTCCTCCACCGGCATCCCGCCCGCCAGCGGATGCACGACATAGGAGTCCAGGCCCAGGGACACGCACTGCTCCGGCGCGAGGATCCGGTACACCCCCTCCGCGCGCAGCTCCTCGACCGTCGTCGCGGCCGACCTCACCGCCGAGCGCACCCCGCCCGCCTGCCAGGCGGCGTACGTCCGCGCCTCGTGCAGGAAGTGCCGCCCGTAGCGCGCCCAGGCCCGGTCCGGGTCCTCGGCCACGTGCAGCAGGGGCGTCTCGGCGGCCGGCATCATCACCCAGCCCTCGGTGCCGTACTCGACGAGCAGCTCCTTGTAGTACGCCTCCAGCTCGGGCAGATGGGCGCTGGGGAAGAAGGGCAGGCCGAGCCGGGCGGCGCGGCGGGCGGCGGCCCGGGACGAGCCGCCGACCAGCAGCAGCGGGTGCGGTTCGGTGCAGGGCCGCGGCGTGACGCGGACCGTGCGGCCCCGGTAGGAGAAGGGCTCGCCCGTCCATGCCTTCGGCAGCGTCTCCAGCAGCTCGTCCTGGAGCCTGCCGCGCCGGGCGAAGTCCACACCGAACAGGTCGTACTCCTGCGGCCGGTACCCGATCCCGGCGACCGTCACCAGCCGTCCGCCGCTCAGCAGGTCCAGCACGGCGATCTCCTCGGCCAGCCGCAGCGGGTCGTGCAGCGGGCCGATGATCGCGGAGACGGTGACCACGATCCGCCGGGTGGCGCCGAAGACGGCTCCCGCGAAGACGAACGGCGACGGCAGCCAGTTGTTCCCGGCCCCGTGGTGCTCCTCCGTCTGCACGGTGCTCACGCCCCGGTCGTCGGCGTACGCGGCCATCTCCAGGGCCGCCCGGTACCGGGCTCCGAGCTCGGCGGGGCCGGCCCCGGGAGCGACGAGGTTGAACCGTACGACCGTGACGGGCATGGGCGTCTCCCTCCGCCGGGCGGCGTGTCGGGAGGACGGTAGCTGACGTAGCGTCAGACAACCAGGGGTGGGGAGATCGGGCGGCCCTCGGCCTTCCGGGGCGGTGCGAGCAGGGTGACCCGGGGCCCCATGACTGATACTGGACGCGTTATGGACATCGTCATCCTTGCTGTAGTCATCGCCGTGGTCGTGATCGGCGCGCTCGGCGGGCTCGTCGTCGGCAGCCGGCGCAAGAAGCAGCTGCCCCCGCCCCCGCCCGCAGCGCCCGACATCACCGCCCCACCGGCCGAGCCGCACGTCGGCGAAGAGGCCGAGACGCCGCGGGAGGAACCGCGGCGCACGATAGAGGAGGTGGATCTCCCGGACGGCTCGGCTCCGGTCGTAGTCGAGGAGCCGCCCGCCGAAGCGCCCGCGATCGAGATCCCGGAACCCACCGCCGGCCGGCTGGTCCGGCTGCGGAGCCGGCTCTCCCGCTCGCAGAACGCCCTCGGCAAGGGCTTGCTCACCCTGCTGTCGCGTGAGCACCTCGACGAGGACACCTGGGAGGAGATCGAGGACACGCTGCTCACCGCCGACGTCGGTGTGCAGCCCACCCAGGAACTGGTCGACCGGCTGCGCGAGCGCGTGAAGGTGCTCGGCACCCGCACCCCCGAGGAACTGCGCACCCTGCTCCGTGAGGAACTGGTCACGCTGGTGGGCCGCGACATGGACCGGGCGGTGAAGACCGAGCCCGAGGACCGCAAGCCCGGCATCGTGATGGTCGTCGGCGTCAACGGCACCGGCAAGACCACCACCACCGGCAAGCTCGCCCGCGTCCTGGTCGCCGACGGCCAGAGCGTGGTCCTGGGCGCGGCGGACACCTTCCGGGCCGCCGCCGCCGACCAGCTCCAGACCTGGGGCGAGCGCGTGGGCGCCCACACCGTGCGCGGGCCGGAGGGCGGCGACCCCGCCTCCGTGGCCTTCGACGCGGTCAAGGAGGGCAAGGAGATGGGCGCGAACGTCGTGCTCATCGACACCGCCGGCCGCCTGCACACCAAGACCGGCCTCATGGACGAGCTCGGCAAGGTCAAGCGGGTCGTCGAGAAGCAGGCCCCGGTCGACGAGGTGCTGCTCGTCCTGGACGCCACCACCGGCCAGAACGGCCTCGTCCAGGCCCGGGTCTTCGCCGAGGTCGTCAACATCACGGGCATCGTGCTCACCAAGCTCGACGGCACGGCCAAGGGCGGCATCGTGATCGCCGTCCAGCGTGAGCTGGGCGTCCCGGTCAAGCTCATCGGGCTCGGCGAGGGCGCGGACGACCTCGCGCCGTTCGAGCCGGAGGCGTTCGTTGACGCCCTTATCGGAGAGTGAGCTCGGCACCCGCCGAGGTTTCACCCGCGAAAGCCGCACGCGCACAGCGAAGCGCCCGCCCCGGGGTCCGGCCGGGGTCGGGCGCTTCGCTGTGTGTTCCCTGCCGCGACCAGCTAGGCCCGTGAGCGGTGGGCCACGTACGCCAGCGTGCCCAGCACCAGGCGGGCCTCCGGCGGGCGGGACGCCGAGTCCAGGGCGGGGGAGCGCAGCCAGCGCACCGGGCCCAGGCCGCCCCGGTCGGACGGCGGCGCGGTGATGTGCGTGCCCGGGCCGAGGCCGCGCAGGTCGAGGGAGTCCGGGTCGTCCCAGCCCATGCGGTAGAGCAGACCGGGCAGGTCGGCGGCGGCGCCGGGGGCGACGAAGAAGTGCGCACGGCCGTCGGGGGTCGCGGCGACCGGGCCGACGGGCAGGCCCATGCGCTCCAGCCGGGCCAGTGCCCGGCAGCCGGCGGGCTCCGCGACCTCGATGACGTCGAAGGCCCGGCCCACCGGCAGCATCACCGAGGCGCCGGGGAATTCGCCCCATGTCTCGGTCACGTCGTCCAGGGTGGCCCCGGCGGCGATCACCGGGGCGAAGTCCAGCGGGTGCGCGCCCGGTGCCGGGCAGTCGCCGCGACCGCAGGAGCAGGCACCGGCCGAGGCGCGGGCGCCCGGCACCACGTCCCAGCCCCACAGCCCGGTGTACTCGGCCACGGCCGTGCCGTCCGACGCGCGGCCGCGGCGGCGTGAGCCGGACCGGATGTCGCGCATGCCTCGGCTGATGCCGATCGTGAAGCCCATGCCCCCTCCAACGGGTCCGTCACGCCGGTGGTTACGCTGCGGACGCGATGCGTGACTCTCTGTTTCCGCCTTCCCGGTGACGGACGGTTCAGTCGGCGCCCGGATGCGCCCGAGGTGGTGTGCCCGGCGACGCGCGCCCCCGAGTGCATCGCTGCACCCGCTCTTGGTCGTGCTGTGTCAAGTGAATCGCGCCCAGCCGTACAGGAGTTCATTCGATGGGGTGGCGAATGGTGGCGTTTCCGTGTGAGCCGTGGCTGGACGGGTGATCGTAGGATTACTTTGTGTGCACGAGTCCTGGGGGCACATGCACTCGTGGGTATGCCGGAGGCAAGTCGTCATTCCGTTCGATGGGTGACAAGGGCCGGACGGACGGCCGCACTTACCGGCATGCTGATAGGGCTTGGCGCACTTCGGCGACAAGTGGTCTCAGGGATGGGGGCGTTCCAGTGAGCGGCAACGGCGGAAGCGGAACGAACGCTGTGGGCGCGACGCACGCCGACAAGCGCCCGAACGAGCTGCTCACCTCCTGGTTCGTACGCAGCGGCTGGTCCAAGGGTGAGCTCGCCCGCCAGGTCAACCGCAGGGCACGTCAGCTGGGCGCCAACCACATCTCCACGGACACCTCCCGCGTGCGCCGCTGGCTCGACGGCGAGAACCCCCGCGAGCCGATCCCCAGGATCCTGTCCGAGCTGTTCTCCGAGCGCTTCGGCGTCGTCGTCTCCGTCGAGGACCTGGGCCTGCGCACCGCGCGCCAGTCGCCCTCCGCGACCGGCGTCGACCTGCCGTGGACGGGCCCGCAGACCGTGGCCCTGCTCAGCGAGTTCTCGCGCAGCGACCTCATGCTGGCGCGGCGCGGCTTCCTCGGGAGCTCGCTGGTCCTGTCCGCGGGCCCGGCCCTCATCGAGCCCATGCAGCGCTGGCTCGTGCCCTCGCCCCCGGCCCCGCGCTCCGAGCCCGAGCCCGCGGGCGGTTCCGGACGCGCCCGCGGCCGGCTCTCCAAGCCCGAGCTGGACCTCCTGGAGTCCACGACGGTGATGTTCCGCCAGTGGGACGCCCAATGCGGCGGCGGCCTGCGCCGCAAGGCGGTCGTCGGCCAGCTGCACGAGGTGACGGACCTCCTCCAGGAGCCCCAGCCCGAGTCCACCACGCGACGGCTGTTCAAGGTCGCCGCCGAACTCGCCGAGCTGGCCGGCTGGATGTCCTACGACATCGGGCTCCAGCCGACCGCGCAGAAGTACTTCGTCCTCGCGCTGCACGCCGCCAAGGAGGCCGGCGACCGGCCGCTGGGCTCGTACGTGCTGTCCAGCATGAGCCGCCAGATGATCCACCTCGGCCGGCCCGACGACGCGCTGGAGCTGATCCACCTCGCGCAGTACGGCAGCCGCGACTGCGCCAGCCCGCGCACCCAGTCGATGCTGTATGCGATGGAGGCCCGCGCCTACGCCAACATGGGGCAGCCCGGCAAGTGCAAGCGGGCGGTGCGCATGGCCGAGGACACCTTCTCCGAGGCCGCCGAGTGGGACGAGCCGGATCCCGACTGGATCCGCTTCTTCTCCGAGGCCGAGCTGTACGGCGAGAACTCCCACTCCTACCGCGACCTGGCCTATGTCGCCGGCCGCAGCCCCACGTACGCCTCGCTGGCCGAACCGCTGATGCGGCGGGCCGTGGAGCTCTTCGCCGAGGACGGTGAGCACCAGCGGTCGTACGCACTGAACCTCATCGGCATGGCCACGGTGCACCTGCTCCAGCGCGAGCCCGAGCAGAGCGCGGTCTTCGCCACCGAGGCCATGCAGGTCGCCAAGAAGGTCCGCTCCGAGCGCGTCAACACCCGCATCCGCAAGACGGTGGACACCGCCGCCCGTGACTTCGGCGACCTGGGCGAGGTCGTCGACCTCACCGAGCGGCTCGCCGCCGAACTGCCCGAGACCGCCGAGGCGGTCTGAGCAGCCGTACCACCCCCGGAACCCCGGCCGCGGCCGGCCCTCCCGAACTGCCCGACTCGGCTCCCCCATGCCAGGTCATCGGAAGGCCGACCGCGGCCGGTCTGTGTGCCCCCGGCTGCCTGAAACCGAAGGTTGCGCCACGATAACGATCGGCGCGCCCGTAATCCGGCAGTTCATCGAGGCGTAACACGACACGCGCCTTCGTCACGGCCACGAAACAACGAGGGGCTTCGACCGAAACCGCGCTGCGCCAATCTCGTGGCGCATAACCGGCCCACCCCTCATTCCGCTCGAGGCTTCGCCCGCACGGGGCCGTACCAATGACGAGGAGACGCCGATGGCACCAGCCATCACCCTTGCCGCAGAGGCGCCCAAGCTCTCTGCCGCGAACACAGGGTTCATGCTCATCTGTTCCGCCCTGGTGATGCTCATGACGCCGGGTCTGGCCTTCTTCTACGGAGGCATGGTCCGCGTCAAGAGCACCCTGAACATGCTGATGATGAGCTTCATCAGCCTCGGGATCGTCACCATCCTGTGGGTGCTGTACGGCTTCTCCCTGGCGTTCGGCACCGACTCCGGCAGCCTCATCGGCTGGAACTCCGACTGGGTCGGCCTCGGCAACATCGGCCTGACGGAGCTGTGGCCCGGCTACACGATTCCGGTCTTCGTGTTCCTGGTCTTCCAGCTGATGTTCGCGATCATCACGCCCGCCCTGATCAGCGGCGCCCTCGCGGACCGCGTGAAGTTCAGCGCCTGGGCGCTGTTCATCACCCTGTGGGCCACGGTCGTCTACTTCCCGGTCGCGCACTGGGTCTGGGGCGCCGGCGGCTGGGCCTTCGAGCTGGGCGTCATCGACTTCGCCGGTGGTACGGCCGTGCACATCAACGCGGGTGCCGCGGCCCTCGGCGTGATCCTCGTCATCGGCAAGCGCGTCGGCTTCAAGAAGGACCCGATGCGCCCGCACAGCCTCCCGCTGGTCATGCTCGGCGCCGGTCTGCTGTGGTTCGGCTGGTTCGGATTCAATGCCGGCTCCTGGCTCGGCAACGACGACGGCGTCGGCGCGCTGATGTTCGTCAACACCCAGGTCGCCACCGCCGCCGCCATGCTGGCCTGGCTGATCTACGAGAAGATCCGCCACGGCGCGTTCACCACCCTCGGTGCCGCCTCCGGCGCGGTCGCGGGCCTGGTCGCCATCACCCCGGCCGGCGGCGCGGTCACCCCGCTCGGCTCGATCGCCGTCGGCGCCATCGCCGGTGTGCTGTGCGCCATGGCCGTCGGCCTGAAGTACAAGTTCGGCTACGACGACTCCCTCGACGTCGTCGGCGTCCACCTGGTCGGCGGTGTCCTCGGCTCCCTGCTGATCGGCCTCTTCGCCAGCGGCAAGGGCCAGTCCACCGTCGAGGGCCTCTTCTACGGCGGCGGCCTGACCCAGTTCTGGAAGCAGTGCGCCGGTGTCTTCGCGGTGCTCGCCTACTCCCTGATCGTCTCCGCGATCCTCGCCTTCGTCCTCGACAAGACCATCGGCATGCGGGTCCCCGAGGACGACGAGGTCGCCGGCATCGACCAGGCCGAGCACGCCGAGACCGCATACGACTTCAGCGGCGCCGGTGGCGGTGCCGCCAAGACGGCCGTCACGGCCCCCGTCGCCGCAGCCGCGAGCAAGAAGGTGGACGCATGAAGCTCATCACCGCCGTCGTGAAGCCGCACCGGCTCGACGAGATCAAGGAGGCCCTCCAGGCCTTCGGAGTACACGGCCTGACGGTCACCGAGGCCAGCGGCTACGGTCGTCAGCGGGGCCACACCGAGGTCTACCGAGGCGCCGAGTACACCGTCGACCTGGTCCCCAAGATCCGCATCGAGGTCCTGGTCGAGGACGACGACGCCGAGCAGCTGATCGACGTGGTGGTCAAGGCCGCCCGCACCGGCAAGATCGGTGACGGCAAGGTCTGGTCCATCCCGGTCGAGACGGCCGTACGGGTCAGGACCGGCGAGCGCGGTCCCGACGCGCTCTGAAGGCCTTGGGACAGGACAACGGAACAGGAGTCGCCGGGTGACGGGTACGGACGTGCAGAAGGAAGCAGAGGACTCGGGACCCAGCGGCTACGCGGCGGCCCGGCTGCGTCTCCTCACCGAGGAGGCGCGGTCCGGGCCGCCGCGCCGTGCGGCCCTGGCCGAGCTCACCGACGAATGGCTGACCGGTCTGTTCGCGGCGGGTTCGGAGGGACTGCGCGGTGCCTCCCTGGTCGCCGTCGGCGGCTACGGACGCGGTGAGCTGTCCCCGCGCAGCGACCTCGACCTGCTCCTGCTGCACGACGGGAGCGACACCAAGGCGGTCGCGGCCCTCGCCGACCGGCTCTGGTACCCCGTCTGGGACCTGGGCCTGGACCTCGACCACTCCGTGCGCACACCCGCCGAGGCCCGCAAGACCGCCGGCGAGGACCTCAAGGTGCAGCTCGGCCTGCTGGACGCCCGGCACATCGCCGGCGACCTCGGCCTCACCTCCTCGCTGCGCACGGCCGTCCTGGCCGACTGGCGCAACCAGGCGCCCAAACGCCTGCCCGAACTCCAGGAACTGTGCGCCGAGCGCGCCGAACGCCAGGGCGAGTTGCAGTACTTGCTGGAGCCCGACCTCAAGGAGGCCCGCGGCGGGCTGCGGGACGCCACCGCCCTGCGCGCCGTCGCCGCCTCCTGGCTCGCCGACGCCCCCCGCGAGGGCCTCGCCGACGCCCGGCGCCGCCTCCTCGACGTCCGGGACGCCCTGCACCTGGCCACCGGGCGCGCGACCGACCGGCTCGCCCTCCAGGAGCAGGACCAGGTGGCCGCCGAGCTCGGCCTGCTCGACGCGGACGCCCTGCTGCGCCAGGTGTACGAGGCGGCCCGGCTCGTCTCGTACGCCAGCGACGTCACCTGGCGCGAGATGGGGCGCGTGCTGCGTTCACGCGCCGTGCGGCCCCGGCTGCGCGCCATGCTGGGCGGCGGGAAGCCGACCACCGAGCGGTCACCGCTGGCCGAGGGCGTGGTGGAGCAGGACGGCGAGGTGGTGCTCGCCCGCGCCGCACGCCCCGAACGCGACCCGGTGCTGCCGCTGCGCGCCGCGGCCGCCGCCGCCCAGGCCGGACTCCCGCTCTCCCTGCACGCCGTACGGCGCCTGGCGGCCACCGTGCGCCCGCTGCCCACACCCTGGCCCGCCGAGGCTCGCGAACAGCTCGTCACCCTGCTCGGCTCGGGCCGCCCCACCATCGAGGTGTGGGAGGCGCTGGAGGCCGAGGGACTGATCACCCGGCTGCTGCCCGACTGGGAGCGGGTCCGCTGCCGTCCGCAGCGCAACGCCGTGCACCTGTGGACCGTCGACCGGCACCTGATCGAGACGGCGGTGCGTGCCTCCGAGTTCACCCGCCGGGTCAGCCGACCCGACCTGCTGCTGGTCGCCGCATTGCTGCACGACATCGGCAAGGGCTGGCCGGGGGACCACTCGGTCGCCGGCGAGATCATCGCCAAGGACGTGGCCGCCCGCATCGGCTTCGACCGCCACGACGTGAGCGTCATCGCCGCCCTCGTACGGCACCACCTGCTGCTCATCGACACCGCCACCCGGCGTGACCTGGAGGATCCGGCCACCGTGCGCTCCGTCGCCGAGGCCGTCGGCTCCCAGGGCACCCTGGAGCTGCTGCACGCGCTCACCGAGGCCGACGCGCTCGCGACCGGGCCGGCCGCCTGGTCGTCCTGGCGTGGCTCGCTCGTCGCCGACCTGGTCAAACGGGTCTCGGCGGTGCTCGCCGGGGACGCCCCGGACGATCCCGAGGAGGCCGCGCCCACCGCCGAGCAGGAGCGGCTCGCCCTGGAGGCGGCGGCCACGGGCAGCCCGGTGCTCTCGCTGCGGGCCCAGACCGAGCCGCCCGCCGGGCAGGAGCCGTCCGGCGACCCCGAGCCGCTCGGCGTGGAGCTGCTCATCGCCGTACCCGACCAGCCCGGGGTGCTGCCCGCGGTGGCCGGAGTCCTCGCCATGCACCGGCTGACCGTGCGCACCGCCGAGCTGCGCTCCGTGCACCTGCCGGACGGCCTCGACGGCTCCGTGCTGCTGCTGGACTGGCGGGTCGCCGCCGAGTACGGCTCGCTGCCGCAGGCCGCCCGGCTGCGCGCGGACCTGGTCCGGGCCCTGGACGGCTCCCTGGACATCGCCGGCCGCCTCGCCGAACGGGACGCGGCCTATCCGCGCCGCCGGGGCGTGATCGCGCCGGCGGCCCGGGTCTCCGTCCATCCGGCCGCCTCCCGGCTGGCCACCGTCATCGAGGTCCGCTCCCAGGACGCGCCCGGGCTGCTGTTCCGCATCGGCCGCGCCCTGGAGGACGCGACCGTACGGGTGCGCAGCGCGCACGTCTCCACGCTCGGCGCCAACGCCGTCGACGCCTTCTACGTGACCGGGCCGGAGGGCGCGCCCCTGCCGGGGGACGAGGCGGCCTCGGTGGCGCGGAAGCTGGAGGAGACACTGCGGGGGTGAGGCCGACCCGGCGACTTGTCGCGCCGGGATACCCTGGAGGGCGATTCCCAGTAGCCACCGACCCCGAGGACCGCGAGCGCCGTGTTCGATACTCTCTCCGATCGCCTCTCAGCGACCTTCAAGAACCTGCGCGGCAAGGGACGGCTCTCCGAGGCGGACATCGACGCCACGGCGCGCGAGATCCGGATCGCGCTCCTCGAGGCGGACGTGGCGCTCCCGGTCGTGCGGACGTTCATCAAGAACGTCAAGGAGCGTGCCCTCGGCGCCGAGGTCTCCAAGGCGCTGAACCCGGCCCAGCAGGTTCTGAAGATCGTCAACGACGAGCTCGTCACGATCCTCGGCGGCGAGACCCGGCGCCTGCGCTTCGCCAAGCAGCCGCCCACCGTGATCATGCTGGCGGGTCTTCAGGGTGCCGGTAAGACCACCCTCGCGGGCAAGCTCGGCCACTGGCTGAAGGAGCAGGGCCACTCACCGCTGCTCGTCGCCTGTGACCTCCAGCGCCCCAACGCCGTCAACCAGCTCAGCGTGGTCGCCGAGCGTGCCGGTGTCGCGGTCTACGCCCCCGAGCCGGGCAACGGCGTCGGTGACCCGGTCAAGGTCGCCAAGGACTCCATCGAGCACGCGAAGACCAAGGTCCACGACATCGTGATCGTGGACACCGCCGGCCGTCTCGGCATCGACCAGGAGATGATGCAGCAGGCCGCGGACATCCGCGACGCCGTCTCCCCGGACGAGATCCTGTTCGTCGTCGACGCGATGATCGGCCAGGACGCGGTCAACACCGCCGAGGCCTTCCGCGACGGCGTCGGCTTCGACGGCGTGGTGCTCTCCAAGCTCGACGGCGACGCCCGCGGTGGTGCCGCCCTGTCGATCCGGCAGATCACCGGCAAGCCGATCATGTTCGCCTCCAACGGCGAGAAGCTCGACGACTTCGACGCGTTCCACCCTGACCGGATGGCCTCCCGCATCCTCGACATGGGTGACCTGCTCACCCTGATCGAGCAGGCGGAGAAGACGTTCAGCCAGGAAGAGGCCGAGAAGATGGCCTCCAAGCTGGCGTCCAAGAAGGGCCAGGACTTCACCCTGGACGACTTCCTGGCCCAGATGGAGCAGGTCCGCAAGATGGGCTCCATCTCCAAGCTGCTCGGCATGCTGCCGGGCATGGGCCAGATGAAGGAGCAGATCCAGAACCTCGACGAGCGCGACGTCGACCGCACGGCCGCCATCATCAAGTCGATGACCCCGGCCGAGCGCCAGGAGCCGACGATCATCAACGGCTCGCGCCGCGCCCGGATCGCCAAGGGCTCCGGCGTCGAGGTCAGCGCCGTGAAGAACCTGGTGGAGCGGTTCTTCGAGGCCCGCAAGATGATGTCCCGCATGGCCCAGGGCGGCGGCATGCCCGGGATGCCGGGGATGCCCGGCATGGGCGGCGGTCCCGGCCGGACCAAGAAGAAGCAGAAGCAGGCCAAGGGCAAGCAGCGCTCCGGCAACCCGATGAAGCGCAAGCAGCAGGAGCAGGAGGAGGCCGCCCGCCGGGCCGCCGCGGCCGAGGGCGGCGGCGCCTTCGGGCTGCCCCAGCAGGGCGCCAAGGACTTCGAACTGCCCGACGAGTTCAAGAAGTTCATGGGCTGACGGTCCGTCCTGGAAAAGCCGCTGAGGGCGCCCTTCTCGAAGGGGCGCCCTCAGCGGCTTTTCCGGCGGTTCACGTCAGTCGTTCACGGGCTTCCGGATGTACGGCTCCTCTCAGGACGCTGCCGCTGCCGCTGGGAGCGTCAGGGCGTCCGGGCGATCAGATACCGGAACACGTTCGGCATCCACACCGTGCCGTCCCGACGCTGGTGCGGGTGCAGGGCCTCGGTGAGCTCCTTGTCTACCTGCGCCTGGTCGGTCGCCGTCATCGCCGCGTCGAACAGACCGGTCGACTTCAGTCCGCGCACCGCGCTGTCCACGTCGGCGTAGCCGAAGGGGCAGGCCACCCGGCCCGAGCCGTCCGGTTTCAGCCCGGCCCGCCGCGCGACGTCCTCCAGGTCGTCGCGCAGGGCCGGACGCCAGCTGCCCGAGGTGCGTTCCGGCTCCGCCAGCTTCGTGGCCACCCGCATCACCGACGCGGTGGCGCAGCGTTCCGGCGGGCCCCAGCCGGCCAGCACCACGGCCGCGCCCCGCTCGGCGAGCGGTGTCGCCTCCGTGAGCTGCCCGCTCAGCCCCTCCGAGTCGCCCGCCAGGCACCCGATCGGCTCGAACGCCGTCAGCAGGGTGTAGCCCGCGGCGCCGGGCCTGCCGGCGTCCCGGGGCGATCCGTCGACCAGCCGCGTGCCCGTACGCGCACGCGCGCCCGACGCCTCGGGGAGCAGTCGCTCCCGCGCCAGGGCCATTCTTTCGGGGGATGTGTCGACACCGGTGACCGCCGCTCCCCGGGCGGCGGCCATCAGCAGGGCGAGTCCGGAACCGCAGCCGAGGCCGAGCAGCCGCGTGGTGGGACCCACCTCCAGTCGCTCGTAGACGGCCTCATAGAGCGGTACGAGCATCCGCTCCTGGATCTCGGACCAGTCACGCGCGCGTGCACGCACATCCACGCGGGGTGCGGGCCCCGCATGAGGCAGGTGCTGCCGCACGAGCGTTGGTGTCATAAGTAAGCGCCCCAATCCGCCGAGAGTTGCCTCTTGCCCGATTCCATGGCCCCCGTGACAGTGCGCTCGCACTCCCCCCGTATGCCAGGAAACTCCCCCCTCGACCCGCCGTCCAGTGGAATGCGGCAGGGCTTGTGAGATGTCATGTGCCTATGGCGAGATTTCACATTCCGGTAACCGGGCCGGCCGATCACGCGGTGACCGTACGGTGTCCGGTCGCCGAGGACGGGCCGGTGCCGGACGACGGGGAGGCGCCCGGTAACGTCGCGGTCGTGGCACGCGCTTACCGAGACAGGCCGCGCGCATTCGCGGCGGGGCACAAGGTGACCGGAACGCCTCTTGCGTCCCGGCGGACTCCCGCCGCCCCGGCGCGCGCAGTCGGCCTACGCGCCGGCGCGTAGCGAGAAGTACGCACCACCTTGTGGTGAGCTGTGAGGCTTCTCCACAGATCAGCGCACCCGCCCTCGTCGGGACGCATCAGAGGCAACTGACGGGTACGTGCAAATTATTTGGGATGGCCCGGAATCGGAACACTGGGGCACCCCGGCTCGTTGTCATTACGTGAGCACGACACAGACACCACCTGTTCTCGCCGCAGAGCTGGCACAGGCGTGGGCCGACATTCAGCGGTACCACCCCGAGCTGCCCGACCTTGCCGCGCCAGAGTCCCTGATCGGGGAGTCGTCGTCCGCGTGCGGTCACGAACTCTCCTTCGAGCGACTGCTCCATGAGGCAGTCCATGGCATCGCCGCCGCGCGCGGCGTCCGCGACACCTCCCGTGCCGGCCGCTACCACAACCGCAGATTCCTCGCGATCGCCGAGGAGCTGGGCCTGGACCACCCCGAGGAACCGCATCCCAGCAGCGGTTTCTCCCTGGTCACGCTCACCCCCGAGGCGAAGCGCCGCTACCGCCCGACCATGGAGCGCCTCCAGCGCGCCCTGAAGGCCCACACCGCCGCGACCTCCTCCGACACCTCCCGCACCTTCCGGGGCCCGGCCGCCCGTCACGGCTCCTCCGGCGGCGGAGTCCGCGTCAAGGCGGTGTGTGACTGCGGCCGCAACGTCCGGGTCGTCCCCTCGGTCCTCGCCCAGGCCCCCATCGTCTGCGGCGGCTGCGGCAAGCCGTTCCGGATCCCGGACGTCGTGGGAGCGGTCGCGAGCTGACGCCCCCCACCGGCATCTCGTGGCTGCCGGTCTGCGGCGCAGGGCTCGGACCATGACGCGCACCCGTCGTGCCTCACCGCCACGCCGGGTGCGCCGTCGGCGTGCCCGGACGACGGTTCCCGCCCCCGGCCCGGAGGGGCCCTCGGGGTGTGGCACAATGGCTAGCTGTACTCGACAGCCGCACAGGAACCCTCTCGCCTCCGGCTGACGCGTCCATCGGGCACTCGGGTACCGCAACCCCACGCGGCATTCTCGCCGTGCCCAACCACGTCAAATCCAGGAGAACCCACTCCCGTGGCAGTCAAGATCAAGCTGAAGCGTCTGGGCAAGATCCGTTCGCCTCACTACCGCATCGTCGTCGCCGACTCCCGCACCCGTCGTGACGGCCGTGCGATCGAGGAGATCGGCAAGTACCACCCGACGTACAACCCGTCGGTCATCGAGGTCGACGCGGACCGTGTCGCGTACTGGCTGGGTGTCGGCGCGCAGCCGACCGAGCCCGTGCTCGCCATCCTCAAGAAGACCGGCGACTGGCAGAAGTTCAAGGGCGAGCCGGCTCCGGCCCCGCTCCTGACGCAGCCCGAGAAGGCCGCGCGTCCGTCGTTCGAGGCGATCGGCGGCGACGACGAGGGCAAGGGTGAGGCGATCACCCAGAAGAAGAAGGCTGAGAAGAAGGACGACGCTGCCGCTGAGTCCGCTTCGACCGAGGCCTGAGCATGCTCGAGGAGGCTCTCGAGCACCTCGTGAAGGGCATCGTCGACAACCCTGACGATGTGCAGGTCGCCTCGCGCAACCTGCGTCGCGGTCGCGTGCTCGAGGTCCGGGTTCACCCGGACGACCTCGGCAAGGTGATCGGCCGCAACGGCCGCACCGCACGCGCCCTGCGTACCGTCGTGGGCGCCATCGGCGGTCGCGGTGTCCGCGTCGACCTGGTCGACGTGGATCACGTCCGCTGACGCTTATCGCAACCGGCTCGGGCCGGGGAAGGCCTGAGGGCCGTCCCCGGCCCGTCGCTGTATGACAGGAGACTTGGACACGTGCAGCTGGTAGTCGCACGGATCGGCCGTGCCCATGGCATCAAGGGTGAGGTCACCGTCGAGGTACGGACCGACGAGCCCGAGCTGAGGCTCGCCCCCGGTGCCGTGCTCGCCACCGACCCCGCCTCCGCGGGGCCCCTCACCATCGAGACGGGCCGCGTCCACAGCGGCCGCCTCCTGCTGCGCTTCGAGGGCGTCAGCGACCGCACCGGCGCCGAAGCCCTGCGCAACATCCTCCTCATCGCGGAGATCGACCCGGAGGAACTGCCCGAGGGCGAGGACGAGTACTACGACCACCAGCTCATGGACCTCGACGTGGTCACCGTCGACGGCACCGAGGTCGGCCGCATCACGGAGATCTCCCACCTGCCCACCCAGGACCTGTTCATCGTGGAGCGCCCCGACGGCAGTGAGGTGATGATCCCCTTCGTCGAGGAGATCGTCGCCGAGATCGACCTGGAGGAGCAGAAGGCCGTCATCACCCCGCCCCCGGGCCTGATCGACGACCGCGCCGAGATCGCCTCCAGCCGGGACGAATCCTGATGCGCCTCGACGTCGTCACGATCTTCCCGGAGTACCTGGAACCGCTGAACGTCTCCCTCGTCGGCAAGGCACGCGCGCGTGGACAGCTCGACGTGCACGTCCACGACCTGCGCTCCTGGACCTACGACCGTCACAACACCGTCGACGACACCCCTTACGGCGGCGGCCCCGGCATGGTCATGAAGACCGAGCCGTGGGGGGACGCACTGGACTCCGTCCTGGCCGACGGCTACGAGAAGGGCTCCCGGGAGCCCACCCTGATCGTGCCCACGCCCAGCGGCCGCCCCTTCACCCAGGACCTCGCCGTCCACCTCTCCGAGCGTCCCTGGCTGATCTTCACGCCGGCCCGCTACGAGGGCATCGACCGGCGCGTCGTCGACGAGTACGCGACCCGGATGCCCGTCCACGAGGTGTCCATCGGCGACTACGTCCTGGCCGGCGGCGAAGCGGCCGTCCTGGTCGTCACCGAGGCCGTGGCGCGGCTGCTGCCGGGCGTCCTCGGCAACGCCGAGTCCCACCGCGACGACTCCTTCGCGCCCGGCGCCATGGCGAACCTCCTGGAGGGGCCCGTCTACACCAAGCCGCCCGAGTGGCGCGGCCGGGACATCCCCGACGTGCTGCTCAGCGGCCACCACGGCAAGATCGCCCGCTGGCGCCGCGACGAGGCCCTCAAGCGCACCACCGCCCACCGGCCCGACCTCATCGAGCGCTGCGACCCCAAGGCCTTCGACAAGAAGGACCGCGAGATGCTCTCCATCCTGGGCTGGGCCCCGGACCCGGCGGGGGAGCCGTACGGCCGATTTTGGCGCAGGACCGACGGCGTGGAAGAATAGCCAGCTGTTGTGCGTCCGTCCGGCGTGCGCCCCTGCCACAGGGGGAGACGACGTCCGTCCGACCCGCACACACCTGATCCCGAAACACCTAGTTTCCGTTGATGACCTGTGGCATCAGCGAGGAAAGCAGACGAAATGTCTCACCTGCTCGACACCGTCGACTCCGCGTCGCTGCGCGACGACGTCCCCGCCTTCCGTCCGGGTGACACCGTCAACGTGCACGTCCGCGTCATCGAGGGCAACCGCTCCCGTGTGCAGCAGTTCAAGGGCGTCGTGATCCGCCGCCAGGGTTCCGGCGTGCGCGAGACCTTCACGGTCCGCAAGGTCTCCTTCTCCGTCGGCGTCGAGCGCACCTTCCCGGTGCACACCCCGATCGTCGAGAAGATCGAGCTCGTCACCAAGGGTGACGTCCGCCGCGCCAAGCTGTACTACCTCCGTGAGCTGCGCGGCAAGGCCGCGAAGATCAAGGAGAAGCGCGAGAACTGAGCGCTTTCCGGGGTTCGCGCCGGGGCCGGATAGCATCTGGCTCCGATGGACACCGAAGCACAGCCGACGGAGCGCGACCGCTCCTCCCGCCCTTCCGGTTCCGAGGCGACGACCTCGGAGGCCGCGGGGCCGGAGGACCGGTCGCGTTTCGCGTTGGTGGCGCGGGCCGGCTCCTGGGTCCCGGGCGGCCGCATCACCCTCACCCTGCTGGTCTGCCTGGTCTTCCTGCTGCTGCTCAGCACCTTCGTGCTGCGCCCGTTCCAGATCCCCAGCGGATCCATGGAGCCCGCGTTGAGGATCGGCGACCGGGTTCTCGTAAATAGGTTGGCGTACCGTTTCGGTGCCGCGCCGCAGCGGGGAGACATCGTGGTGTTCGACGGGACCGGGTACTTCGGGCACGCGGACTACATCAAACGCGTTGTCGGTGTGGGGGGAGACCACGTGGTCTGCTGCGACAGCGAGGGGAGGATCCAGGTGAACGGGCGGCCGGTCGACGAGTCGGGCTTCCTGCACCATGGCGACAGCCCGTCCGCGGTGCCCTTCGACGTCGTCGTGCCCGACGGCACCCTGTTCGTCCTCGGCGACCACCGCAGCGACTCCAGCGACTCCCGCGACCACCTGGGCTCGCCCGGCGGCGGCATGATCCCCGTGGGCGAGGTGATCGGCCGCGCCGACGGGATCGTCTGGCCCTTCGGCCACGCCATCCGGCTGCACCGGCCCACCGCCTACGCGCGTGTGCCCGCCGCCGGGGAGGGCGCCCATGGGTAACCGCGGCAAACCGCGCGGCGTCCCTGCGGGCCCCGCCGAGAACCTGCTGCCCACCGGCGCCCGGCGCGCCGCCGGACCGTCAGGGAGCGGCCGTACCCGTGCCGAGCGCCGCAAACTCCAGCGCAAGGTCAAGCGGCGTCGCAGGCGCGGTGCCGTCAAGGAGATACCGCTCCTCGTCGGCGTCGCCGTCCTGATAGCGCTCGTGCTGAAGACCTTCCTCGTCCAGGCCTTCGTCATCCCGTCCGGCTCCATGGAGCAGACGATCCAGATCGGCGACCGCGTCCTGGTCGACAAGCTCACCCCGTGGTTCGGCTCCAGGCCGCAGCGCGGGGACGTCGTCGTCTTCAAGGACCCCGGCGGCTGGCTCCGGGACGAGCAGCCCACCACGCAGAAGTCCGACCCCGTCGTCGTCAAGCAGGTCAAGGAAGGGCTCACCTTCATCGGCCTGCTGCCGTCCGAGAACGAGAAGGACCTCATCAAGCGGGTCGTCGGCGTCGGCGGCGACCGGGTCAAGTGCTGTGACACGCAAGGGCGTGTCACCGTCAACGGCGTCCCGCTGAACGAGGACTACCTCTACCCCGGGGCAGCCCCGTCGGACACGCCGTTCGACATCACCGTCCCGCAGGGGCGGTTGTGGGTGATGGGCGACCACCGGAACAACTCCGCGGACTCGCGCGCCCACCAGGACACCGACTACGGGGGCACGGTCTCCGAGGACGAGGTGGTGGGCCGCGCCATGGTCATCGCCTGGCCCTTCGGCCACTGGAACATGCTGGAGGAGCCGAATACGTATGCCTCCGTGTCCGACTCGGCCACCGGGTCGACCGCTGCTCCCGAACTGTCGCATAGGGTTGCCCCCTACGATGCGAACGGAACGATCCAGCTCCCGACCCCTGCGGAACTCCCGCTCGTTATGGGAGTGGTGGGCCTGCGCCGCATCGGTGGCAGGCGGCGGCAGAGAGTGAGGAGTTGGCGTGGGGGATGTGGCGGTTGGCGCACGGTCCGGACACGATGGCGAGGAGCATCGCGGACGTCCCGCGGAATCCGCCGTCCCGGCCGCGGACAGCGCCGTGACCCCCGGGAGTGACTCCGGGGCAGCCGAGGGCGACAGGGTGACGAGCGAGGACACGACAGCCGAGGGCCAGGGACCGGGCGGTACGGCCCGGACACCCAAGAAGCCGCGCTCCTTCTGGAAGGAGCTGCCGATCCTGATCGGTATCGCGCTGGTACTGGCGCTGCTGATCAAGACGTTCCTGGTGCAGGCCTTCTCCATCCCGTCCGACTCGATGCAGAACACCCTCCAGCAGGGTGACCGCGTCCTGGTCGACAAGCTCACCCCCTGGTTCGGCTCCGAGCCCGAGCGCGGCGAAGTCGTGGTCTTCCACGACCCGGACAACTGGCTGGCGGGCGAGCCGACCACGGACCCGAACGCCCTTCAGGCCTTCCTCAGCTGGATCGGCCTCATGCCGTCCGCCGAGGAGAAGGACCTCATCAAGCGCGTCATCGGCGTCGGCGGCGACACCATCCAGTGCAAGGGCACCGGCCCGCTCACGGTCAACGGCAAGGCGCTGAACGAGCAGGACTACGTCTACGCCGGGAACACGCCGTGCAGCCAGGACGACCAGGGCGGCGTGTTCAAGGTGAAGGTCCCCGAGGGCTACATCTGGGTCATGGGCGACCACCGGCAGAACTCGCGGGACTCGCGCTACAACCAGGCCGACAAGCACCACGGCATGGTCCCGGTGAAGGACGTCGTCGGACGCGCCGTCGTCGTCGCCTGGCCGATCAACCGGTGGGCGACCCTGCCGGTGCCGGACACCTTCGACCAGTCCGGGCTGAACGCCCAGCCGGCCGTCGGCGGGCTGCCCGTCGCGCCGCAGGGCCTGGCCCTGGCCGGTATGGTGCCGGTGGTGTGGTGGCGTCGCCGCAAGCAGTGATCCCGGCCATGGGCTGACCCCGGCCGGTACCCCCGGGTAGGGTGCGGACCCATGGGTGGCGAGAGCATGACGCACACGGCCCCGCGCAGCGGTGGCCCGAGCACGGGCCCGGTGGGCAGCCGGACCGGACAGCGGTTGTCCGGGCTGGCCGTCGCACTGGGCCTCGTGCTGTTCCTGGGCGGTTTCGCCTGGGGAGCGGTGGTCTACCGGCCGTACACGGTCCCCACCAGCTCGATGACCCCGACGATCGACGCGGGCGACCGGATCCTGGCGCAGCGCGTCGACGGCGCCGAGGTGCGCCGCGGTGACGTCGTCGTCTTCAAGGACGCGACCTGGGCCAACGCGCCCATGGTCAAGCGTGTGGTCGCGGTCGGCGGTGACACGGTCTCCTGCTGCCAGGACGGCAGGCTGAAGGTCAACGGCAAGGAGATCGACGAAACGTACCTGCCCAAGGGCACACCGGCCGAGATGAGCAATTTCCCGACCGTGACCGTCCCAAAGGGCCGGCTCTTCCTGCTCGGCGACGAGCGGGGGAACTCCGTCGACTCCACCGCCCATCTGACCGACGCCGCCAGCGGCACGGTGGCGCGTTCCGCCGTGGACGCCCGCGTCGACTCCGTCGTGTGGCCGATGAAGGGCATGCTGGAGCGCCCCACCGGCTTCGAGGCCCTCGGCACCCTCTCCTCGCCCGGACCGCTGCAAACGATCGTCCTCCTCGTGATCGCCGGTGCCGTGCTCGTGCTCGGCGGAGGCGCCTACGGGCCCATCGCCAAGCGCACCGGGGCCGCCCGGGCCCGACGGGAGAGCACGGAGCCCGCGGGTGTCCGCTGAGGCCGTGGCAGCCGGCCAGGACCCCCACGAGGGCGGGCTGCGCAAGGTCGCCCGGGTCGTGCTGCTCGACCCGCAGGACCGCATCCTGCTGCTGCACGGGCACGAGCCGGACGATCCGGCCGACGACTGGTGGTTCACGCCCGGCGGGGGAGTGGAGGGCGCCGAGACCCGTCGACAGGCGGCTCTGCGGGAACTCGCCGAAGAGACGGGCATCACCGAGGCCGAGGTCGAGCTCGGTCCGGTGCTGTGGCGGCGCAGGTGCTCCTTCCCGTTCGCCGGCCGCCGCTGGGACCAGGACGAGTGGTACTACCTGGCCCGTACGGACCGCACGGCGGTCGCCGCCACGGGGCTGACCGAGCTGGAACGGCGCAGTGTCGCCGGAGCGCGCTGGTGGACGTGTCCGGAACTGAGCCGGGCACATGAGACGGTGTATCCGACCAGACTCGCCGGGCTGCTGCGCACGCTGCTCGACGAAGGTCCCCCGGCCAGGCCCGTCATCCTTGACCCGGAAATCGTCTAGGGGCTCACGGGACTGGCGCACAATGGGGGGATCGCACGGCTGAAGGGGAACATGCCATGAGCGCCGAGGACCTCGAGAAGTACGAGACCGAGATGGAGCTGAAGCTCTACCGGGAGTACCGCGATGTCGTCGGTCTGTTCAAATACGTGATCGAGACCGAGCGGCGTTTCTACCTGACCAACGACTACGAGATGCAGGTGCACTCGGTCCAGGGTGAGGTGTTCTTCGAGGTCTCCATGGCGGATGCCTGGGTGTGGGACATGTACCGGCCGGCACGGTTCGTGAAGCAGGTTCGGGTCCTCACGTTCAAGGACGTGAACATCGAGGAGCTGAACAAGAGCGATCTGGAGCTGCCGAGTGGGTGACGGAGTTATCCACAATCGCTGAGTCGCCCACCAAGATCCACTTCTTGGGGGCGGCTGCGTGATCGTTGGCGCCGGAGGTGGTGCCGACATGAACGCACATCTGGCCCGCAGCGCCATGGGCAGGTACGGGGAGAGCCTGGCCGCACGACGGCTGGCCGAGGCCGGTCTGACGGTCATCGAGCGCAACTGGCGCTCCGGCCGCGCCGGCGAGATCGACATCGTGGCCAGGGACGGGGACGTCCTGGTCGTCTGCGAGGTGAAGACCCGCAGGGAGAGTCCCTTCGAGCATCCGATGGCCGCCGTGACCCCGCAGAAGGCGGAGCGGCTGCGTGACCTCGCCGAGCGGTGGATCCAGGCACACGGGGGCGCGCCGCCCGGCGGCGTCCGCATCGACGTGGTCGGGGTGCTGCTGCCGGCCCGCGGCGCCGCCGTCGTCGAGCATGTGCGGGGGGTGGCCTGAATGGCATTCGCCCGTACGTGTTCGGTGGCACTGGTCGGTGTCGAAGGCGTGGTCGTCGAGGTCCAGGCCGACCTCGAACCCGGCGTCGCGGCCTTCACGCTGGTGGGACTGCCCGACAAGAGCCTCACCGAGAGCAAGGACCGGGTGCGCGCCGCGGTCGTCAACTCGGGCGCCGCCTGGCCCCAGAAGAAACTCACGGTCGGGCTGAGCCCGGCCTCGGTGCCCAAGTCGGGCAGCGGCTTCGATCTGGCCGTCGCGGCAGCCGTCCTCGGCGCGGCGGAGCGCATCGACCCGCGGGTCCTGGCCGACATCGTGATGATCGGCGAGCTGGGGCTGGACGGGCGGGTGCGGCCGGTGCGGGGCGTGCTGCCCGCGGTGCTGGCGGCGGCCGACGCGGGCTACGAGCAGGTGGTGGTGCCCGAGTGCGCCGCCGCCGAGGCGTCCCTCGTGCCGGGGGTGTCGGTGCTGGGCGTCCGCAGTCTGCGGCAGCTGATCGCCGTCCTGGCCGACGAGCCCGTGCCGGACGAGGAGCGCGACGAGCAGGGCCGCCCGGACCCGCTCATGGCCGGGCTGCGCGTGCCGGGCACCGGCGCCGCCACGGGTATGCACAGCGTCGGCGCGGCCCAGCACGACCACGGTCACGACCTGGCGGACGTCGTCGGCCAGACCTCGGCCCGTACGGCCGTGGAAGTGGCAGCGGCGGGCGGGCACCACCTCTTCCTCGAGGGGCCGCCCGGTGCCGGCAAGACGATGCTCGCGGAGCGGCTGCCGGCCATCCTGCCCCGGCTCGGCCGGCAGGAGTCGCTGGAGGTCACCGCGGTCCACTCGGTGGCCGGCCTGCTGCCCCCGGGCAAGCCGCTGATCGACGTCGCCCCCTACTGCGCCCCGCACCACTCCGCCACGATGCAGGCACTCGTCGGCGGCGGCCCGGGCATCGCGCGGCCCGGGGCGGTGTCGCTGTCCCATCGCGGCGTGCTGTTCCTGGACGAGACACCGGAATTCAACAGCCAGGCCCTGGACGCCCTGCGGCAGCCGCTGGAGGCGGGGCACGTGGTGATCGCGCGCAGTGCGGGAGTCGTGCGCTTCCCTGCGAAGTTCCTGATGGTCCTCGCGGCGAACCCCTGCCCGTGCGGCCGGTTCTCCCAGCGGGACGACCTGTGCGAGTGCCCGCCCTCGGCGGTCCGCCGCTACCAGGCCCGGCTGTCCGGGCCGCTGCTCGACCGGGTCGACCTGCGCGTCGAGGTGGACCGTGTCACCCGCGCACAGCTCACCGCCGGCGCCCGGGGAGAGGCGACCGCGGCGGTCGCCGACCGGGTGCGGGCGGCCCGGGGGCGGGCCGCGGAGCGCCTCGCCGGCACCCCCTGGCGCACGAACAGCGAGGTGCCCGGCCGGGAGCTGCGCAGTCGCTGGCACGCGATGCCAGGAGCGATGGACGAGGCCGAGCGGAACCTGGAACGGGGCGTCCTGACCGCCCGGGGACTCGACCGCGTCCTGCGCGTGGCCTGGACGGTCGCCGACCTCGTCGGCCATGACCGGCCCGACGCGACGGACGTGGCCCTCGCGCTCCAGCTGCGCACCGGAGTGCCGCGAGGCGTCCCCATGGCCCTCGGGGCGCTGACATGACCCTCACCGACGCACCGGACGCCGAGCTGCTCGACCGCGTCCTGCTCACCCGGGTCATCGAGCCCGGAGACGAGACCGGCGGGAGGTGGGTACGGGAGTTCGGGGTCAGGGAGGTGGTGCGGAGGCTGAGGGAGGACCGGGCCGCGCTGCCCGGGGTGAGCGCGAAGCGGTGGGCCGGGCTGGTGGCCAGAGCCGAGGCGGCCCGGCCACGCCGGGATCTGGAGACCGCCCGGGACGCCGGAGTGCGGTTCGTGAGCCCCGCGGGGGCGGAGTGGCCGGGGCAGCTGGACGATCTCGGGGACGCCCGCCCCCTCGGGTTGTGGGTGCGCGGGCGGCCCAGCCTGCGCATGTGGGCACTGAGATCGGTCGCCGTGGTCGGCGCCCGGGCCTGTACCGAGTACGGGGCCCACATGGCCGCGACCCTCGCCGCCGGGCTCGCCGAGCAGGGCTGGGTGGTGGTGTCCGGCGGCGCCTACGGAGTCGACGGCGCCGCCCACCGCGGGGCGCTCGGTGCCGGCGGGGCCACCGTCGCCGTCCTCGCCTGCGGTGTCGACCGGCCCTACCCGCGCGGCCACACCCGGTTGATCGGCAGGATCGCGGAACAGGGCCTGGTGATCGGCGAGCTGCCGCCCGGCGAGCACCCGACCCCGAGCCGGTTCATCCTGCGGAACCGAGTGATCGCGGCGCTCACCCGCGGCACCGTGGTCGTCGAAGCCGCCCACCGCAGCGGTTCCCTGGTCACCGCACGGGCGGCGCAGCGCCTCCGCCGGCACACGATGGGCGTGCCGGGCCCGGCCACCAGCGGGCTCTCCGCCGGAGTGCACGATCTGCTGCGCGGGGAGGCATCCCTGGTCACCGACGTCGCGGACGTCGTCGAACTGGTAGGTGACATCGGTGAGCTGGCGCCCGACCGGCGCGGCCCGGTCCTGCCCCGGGACCTGCTGGAACCGGCCGCCCGGCAGGTGCTCGCCGCGCTGCCGGGGCGTGGGGCGGCCCGGCCGGACGAGATCGCCCGCTCCGCCCAGACGGCGCAGGACGACGCGATCGCGAGACTGTACGAACTCCGAGCACTCGGTTACGTCGAACGACACGGCGACGGCTGGAAGTTGACACGCCAGGCGGTGATGTCGGTCCGCGACGGCCGCGGGCCGTGTTGACCGTCTGTGTTCGGCCGTCCGGGGGAACCCCGACAACCCTTGGAAATGCGCTCAGTTGGGCCTCTCGGGTGATCACGCGGAGCGACCGGCCCACCCCGGAGAGGCGTCCTGAGGAACGTATCTGCGCCCGCCTCGACCGCCGCCCTTCGCGCACCGCGACTCCGCAGTCACGCTACGCTCACGAGGATCCCGACACGGACAGGCAACTCGACATCAGACAGACAGCTCACCCCAGCAGCACCCCTGCGCAGCAGAACGGCACAAGGCGACGAATGCCCCAGCACACCTCCGGGTCCGACCGGGCGGCGATCCCCCCAGCCGCCCGTGACGGTGGCAGCGTGCGGCCGCCCGCTCCCTCGACGCTCGACGAGCTGTGGCGGTCGTACAAGGCGACGGGGGACGAGCGGCTGCGGGAGCAACTGATCCTGCACTACTCACCCCTCGTGAAGTACGTCGCGGGACGGGTCAGTGTGGGCCTGCCGTCCAACGTCGAGCAGGCGGACTTTGTCTCGTCCGGGGTGTTCGGGCTGATCGACGCGATCGAGAAGTTCGACATCGACCGGCAGATCAAGTTCGAGACGTACGCGATCACCCGGATCCGCGGCGCCATGATCGACGAACTCCGGGCGCTGGACTGGATCCCCCGCTCGGTGCGCCAGAAGGCGCGCAACGTGGAGCGTGCGTACACCACGCTGGAGGCGCGGCTGCGGCGGACGCCGTCCGAGGGCGAGGTGGCCTCCGAGATGGGCATCGCCGTCGAGGAACTCCACGCCGTGTTCAGCCAGTTGTCGCTGGCCAACGTGGTCGCCCTGGAGGAGTTGCTGCACGGCAGCGGTGAGGCCGGCGACGGGCTCAATGTGCTGGACACGCTGGAGGACACCACCGCCGACAACCCCGTCGAGGTCGCCGAGGACCGGGAGCTGCGGACGTTCCTGGCGCGGGCGATCAACACCCTGCCCGACAGGGAGAAGACCGTGGTCACGCTGTACTACTACGAGGGCCTCACCCTGGCCGAGATCGGGAACGTGCTGGGCGTGACCGAGAGCCGGGTCAGCCAGATCCACACCAAATCGGTCCTCCAGCTGAGAGCGAAACTGGCGAGCTTCGGTCGCTGACCTGGCCGGACACCCTCGGGTCGGCAGCAACCACTCCCGTCGGGCGGGGCTCGTCCGTAGAGTGTTGACGTGCCAAGGATTCGAGCGGCCTCCGTGGCCGAGCACCGGTCGATGCAGCGAGCCGCCCTGCTGGACGCGGCTCGTTCCTTGTTGTCCGAGGGCGGTACGGAGGCGCTGACCTTCCCGGCCCTCGCCGAGCGGACGGGCCTCGCGCGATCGTCCGTCTACGAGTACTTCCGCTCCCGCGCGGCCGTGGTCGAGGAGCTGTGCGCGGTCGACTTCCCGGTCTGGGCGGCGGAGGTGTCGGCGGCGATGGAGCGGGCGGAGACGGCCGAGGCCAAGGTCGAGGCGTATGTGCGGCAGCAGCTGGAGCTGGTCGGCGACCGCCGGCACCGGGCCGTCGTCGCGATCTCCGCGAGTGAACTCGACGCGGGGGCGCGGGAGAAGATCCGCGCGGCGCACGGCGGGCTGATCGCCATGATCGTCGAGGCGCTGGGCGAGCTGGGGCACGCGCAGCCCAGGCTGGCGGCGATGCTGCTCCAGGGTGTCGTGGACGCGGCGGTGCGGAGGATCGAGCTGGGGGCGGCGGAGGAACCGGCCGCCATCACCGACGCGGCTGTGTCCATGGCTCTGCGGGGTGTACGGGGCTGAGGGCGGGGTGCGTCGGCCGTTTCAGGCGGCCTCGTGGTCCTGTGCGTCCGATCCGTCCTCTTGTGCATCCAGGTTGTGCATCCAGGGCGGGCGCGAAGGCCTTTGCGGAAGAACCGGCTGACGAGAGTCGGCTCAGCGGCCCGGGCGCACGGCAGTCGTCGTCGCGGCCCCCGCTGGCCTGTGCGGCTCCGAGTCGGCGTCTCGGGCCGTGCGCGCCGGCCGGTCCGTGCGTATGGCAGTGGGCGAGGCCCCGCGGGTGTTCGAGGACGGACGGCAGCGGCAGGGACCTGGTGCACGTCCGGGACGCGGTGGCGGCGAACGCGGTGGCGCGCCGTCGTGGCCACCTGCCCACCGGCCCGTGCTGCCCCGAGCCGGTATCGCGTGGCCCCGCCCCCAGCCCCGTGCGGCGGAGTGGCGGGCACGCCTGCGGCTAGGCGAGCGGGAGGAGTCTCGACGGGCCCCTGTGCAGGAGCCATGGGGGTAGGAGGGACAGCGGGTTCAGGTACGTCTCGCCGCGCCGCAGGCCCCAGTGCACGCAGGTGGCCGTGCAGTGCGAGCCGCTCGCGTCCACCGTGCCGATCACCTCGCCCGGTTCCACCTCCCGGCCCTCTTCGACCGAGGCCGTCACCGGTTCGTAGGTCGTGCGCAGCGGCGGATCGCCCGTGTCCGTGAGGTCCACCGAGACGACTCCCTTGCCTGCCACACGGCCCGCGAAGGAGACACGGCCCGCGGTCACCGCCCGCACGGGTGTTCCCGCGGGGGCCGCGAGATCCACACCCCGGTGGCCGGGGCCGTAGACGGTCGCCGGGGGCTTCCAGCCCCGCAGGACAGGGGGACGGAGACCGACGGGCCAGGCCCGGCCGATCGTCGGCACGGTGGCGTCGGCCGCGGGCGCGTCCGCCGCGAACAGTGGTGGTGGCGGGGCCAGCAGGGCCGTCGCCGTGACGATCAGCAGCAGCATCAGCCGGGTACAGACCCGCGCACATCGGTTCGCTCGCATGCGGACAGCGTCCCGGAGTCCCCGCATCGCCGCTCAGGGCTGTGGGCCGTCGCCCGCTTGTGGACAACGGCGTCACCCGGCACTCCACGGGTCCCGTACACTTCTGGTGGCGATCCGAGTCATCGGGTCGACTTCGCACGCCCCGATACGGACCCCGGCAACGGGCCCGTATCAGCGTCCCTCGGTCCCTCGTGGAACGGCGCGCAGTGGGCGTCAGGCGCGGAAGCCGTCCGGCATCCGCGGCACAACCGAGAAAATCAAGGAGATACGGCCATGGCCGTCGTCACGATGCGGGAGCTGCTGGAGAGCGGCGTCCACTTCGGTCACCAGACCCGTCGTTGGAACCCGAAGATGAAGCGCTTCATCTTCACGGAGCGCAACGGCATCTACATCATCGACCTGCTCCAGTCGCTGTCATACATCGACCGCGCCTACGAGTTCGTCAAGGAGACCGTCGCCCACGGCGGCACGGTCATGTTCGTCGGCACGAAGAAGCAGGCGCAGGAGGCCATCGCCGAGCAGGCCACCCGCGTCGGCATGCCCTACGTCAACCAGCGCTGGCTGGGCGGCATGCTCACCAACTTCTCGACCGTCTACAAGCGTCTGCAGCGCCTCAAGGAGCTCGAGCAGATCGACTTCGAGGACGTCGCCGCGTCCGGTCTGACCAAGAAGGAGCTTCTCGTGCTCTCGCGCGAGAAGGCCAAGCTGGAGAAGACCCTCGGCGGTATCCGCGAGATGCAGAAGGTGCCCAGCGCCGTCTGGATCGTGGACACCAAGAAGGAGCACATCGCCGTTGGTGAGGCCCGGAAGCTGAACATCCCGGTCGTCGCGATCCTCGACACCAACTGCGACCCCGACGAGGTCGACTACAAGATCCCGGGCAACGACGACGCGATCCGCTCCGTCACCCTGCTCACCCGCGTCATCGCCGACGCCGTCGCCGAGGGCCTCATCTCCCGCAGCGGTGTCGCCACCGAGGGCAAGGGCGAGAAGGCCGCGGGCGAGCCGCTGGCCGAGTGGGAGCGTGACCTGCTCGAGGGCGAGAAGAAGGCCGACGAGGCCGCCCCCGCCGCCGACGCCGCTCCGGCTGAGGCCGCCCCCGCCGCCGAGGCTGCTCCGGCCGAGGCTGCTCCGGCCGCCGAGGCCGAGGCTCCGGCCGAGGGCGAGAAGCCGGCCGAGGCCGAGCAGGCCTGACCCGTCAGTCCCGTGGTGACGGCGGGAGCGGTACTGCATCCACCAGCGCCCTCGGCGCGGTGAAGTCCGCTCCCGCCGTTCACCCGTAGGTCAGCGGAAGGACAGCGCCCTCAGGCTCCATGAGGGCGCGACCGCAGGATCCGCAGATCGTCGATCTTCCAGACTTCGAGAGAGATTCACAGACTCATGGCGAACTACACCGCCGCCGACGTCAAGAAGCTCCGTGAGCTCACGGGCGCCGGCATGATGGACTGCAAGAAGGCGCTGGACGAGGCCGAGGGCAACGTCGAGAAGGCCGTCGAGGCGCTCCGCATCAAGGGCCAGAAGGGCGTCGCCAAGCGCGAGGGCCGCTCCGCCGAGAACGGTGCCGTCGTCTCGATCATCGCCGACGACAACTCCTCCGGTGTCCTGGTCGAGCTGAAGTGCGAGACGGACTTCGTCGCCAAGGGTGACAAGTTCCAGGCCGTGGCCAAGACCATCGCCGAGCACGTCGCGAAGACCTCCCCGGCCGACCTCGAGGCCCTGCTCGCCTCCGAGATCGAGGCCGGCAAGACCGTCCAGGCGTTCGTGGACGAGGCCAACGCCAACCTGGGCGAGAAGATCGTCCTGGACCGCTTCGCGCAGTACGCCGACGGCTTCGTGACCGCGTACATGCACCGCACGATGCCCGACCTGCCCCCGCAGATCGGTGTCCTCGTCGAGCTGGACAAGCCGAACGCGGAGATCGCCAAGGGCGTCGCCCAGCACATCGCCGCCTTCGCGCCGAAGTACCTCTCCAAGGAGGACGTGCCGGCCGAGGTCGTCGAGTCCGAGCGCCGCGTCGCCGAGGAGACCACCCGCGCCGAGGGCAAGCCCGAGGCCGCCCTGCCGAAGATCGTCGAGGGTCGCCTCAACGGCTTCTTCAAGGACGCCACGCTGCTCGGCCAGCCGTACGCGCTCGACAACAAGAAGTCCGTCCAGAAGGTCCTGGACGAGGCCGGTGTCACCCTGAAGCGCTTCACGCGCATCAAGGTCGGCATCTGAGTCCGTACCGCGCTCGACGCCCGACCCCTATAGGGTCGACAGCAGTCGTCCGCGTACGCCGTCACATGGGTGGCGGACGACAGCAGATCTGACGAGGAGGCCATTGCCGTATGGGATGCGAACCACGCCCCACCGGCAATGGCCTCTTCGGTATGTGCAACACGTGAAAGAGGCGGGATCCCCCATGACCACCAAGGCCCAGAAGAGCGACGACGGCAAAGTACGCGGCCGGTTTCTGCTGAAGCTGTCCGGAGAGGCCTTCTCCGGTGGCGGCGGCCTTGGCGTCGACCCCGACGTGGTGCACAAGATCGCCCGCGAGATCGCGGCCGTCGTGCGCGACGGCGCCCAGATCGCGGTCGTCATCGGCGGCGGCAACTTCTTCCGCGGTGCCGAACTCCAGCAGCGCGGCATGGACCGGGCCCGCTCCGACTACATGGGCATGCTCGGCACGGTCATGAACTGCCTCGCCCTCCAGGACTTCCTGGAGAAGGTGGGCGTGGAATGCCGTGTGCAGTCCGCCATCACCATGGGGCAGGTCGCCGAGCCGTACATCCCGCTGCGCGCCGTACGGCACCTGGAGAAGGGCCGTGTGGTCATCTTCGGCGCCGGTATGGGCATGCCGTACTTCTCCACCGACACCACCGCCGCCCAGCGCGCCCTGGAGATCGACGCCGAGGCGCTGCTGATGGGCAAGAACGGCGTGGACGGGGTCTACGACTCCGACCCGAAGACCAACCCGGACGCGGTGAAGTTCGATCACCTCGGCTACGGCGAGGTCATCACGCGCGACCTGAAGGTCGCCGACGCCACGGCCGTGACGCTGTGCCGCGACAACAAGCTCCCGATCGTGGTCTTCGAGCTGCTGGCGGAGGGCAACATCGCACGCGCCGTCAAGGGTGAGAAGATCGGCACGCTGGTGGGGGACCCCGGCAGCCGGGACTGAGTTTCCCGAGAACAACCCCGTCCGGGGGACGGACGGGACGGAGCCGGGCCGGGGGATGGACAATGTCCCGCCGGTCGGGAACCGTGCAGGAAGAAGACGCGACGCAGCCGGCCGCCGCCCCACATGGAACCGCAGCCGGGCCTACTCAAGACACGCAGGAGCAAGTGGTGATCGAAGAGACCCTCCTCGAGGCCGAGGAGAAGATGGAGAAGGCCGTCGTGGTCGCCAAGGAGGACTTCGCCGCGATCCGCACCGGCCGTGCGCACCCGGCGATGTTCAACAAGATCGTGGCCGACTACTACGGCGCGCCGACCCCGATCAACCAGCTGGCCTCGTTCTCGGTGCCCGAGCCGCGCATGGCCGTGGTGACCCCGTTCGACAAGAGCGCGCTGCGCAACATCGAGCAGGCCATCCGCGACTCCGACCTGGGCGTCAACCCGAGCAACGACGGCAACATCATCCGGGTGGTGTTCCCCGAGCTGACCGAGGAGCGCCGCCGGGAGTACATCAAGGTGGCCAAGAGCAAGGGTGAGGACGCCAAGGTCTCCATCCGCTCCGTGCGCCGCAAGGCCAAGGACACCATCGACAAGATGATCAAGGATGGCGAGGTCGGCGAGGACGAGGGCCGCCGTGCGGAGAAGGAGCTCGACGACACCACCGCGAAGTACGTCGCGCAGGTGGACGAGCTCCTGAAGCACAAGGAAGCGGAGCTGCTCGAGGTCTGATGAACGACTCTTCCTGGGGGGCGCCGCCACAGGCCGGCTACTGGGGGCCTCCTGACCACGGGCATGGTCAGGGGCACGTCCAGGGCGCGGGCCACGGGCACGTCCAGGGGGCCGCTCCGGCGGGTCCCGCATACGATGCGTATGAAGCGCCTCAGACTCGCCCCATGCCCATCGTGCCCGACGTGACCGAATTCGGCGGAAACCAGGATGACGACCGGGGGGCCGCTCGGCTGAGCGGCCCCCCGGTCCGAAACGACACGAATCCGGAGCCCATGCCCGACGCCTCGCAGCCGGCGCCCAAGCCGCCGAAGAAGAGCGCGGGGCGCGACCTGAGTGCCGCGATAGGGGTCGGTGTCGGGCTCGGCGCGGTGATCGTCGCGTCGCTGTTCGTCGTCAAGGCCGTGTTCGTCGGCGTCGTCGCGGTGGCCGTGGTGGTGGGCCTGTGGGAGCTGACCAAGCGGCTGGAGGAACGCAAGGGCATCCGGGCTCCTCTGGTGCCGCTCGCGCTCGGCGGTGCCGCGATGATCGTCGCCGGGTACGTCCGTGGCGCCGAGGGCGCGTGGGTGGCGATGGCGCTCACGGCACTGGCCGTCCTGGTCTGGCGCATGACGGAACCGCCCGAGGGCTACCTGAGGGACGTCACCGCGGGCGTCTTCGCGGCGTTCTACGTGCCGTTCCTGGCGACCTTCGTCGCGATGATGCTGACCGCGGACGACGGGCCGCAGCGGGTGCTCACCTTCCTGCTGCTCACGGTCGTCAGCGACACCGGGGCGTACGCCGTCGGCTGGCGGTTCGGCCGGCACAAGCTCGCCCCGCGCATCAGCCCCGGCAAGACCCGGGAGGGCCTGCTCGGCGCGGTGTCCTTCGCCATGGTCGCGGGGGCCCTGTGCACGCAGTTCCTCATCGACGACGGGGTCTGGTGGCAGGGCCTGGTGCTGGGCCTCGCGGTCGCGGTCACCGCCACGCTCGGCGACCTCGGCGAGTCCATGATCAAGCGGGACCTCGGCATCAAGGACATGGGCACGCTGCTGCCGGGCCACGGCGGCATCATGGACCGGCTCGACTCGCTGCTGCCCACGGCTCCGGTGGTGTGGCTGCTGCTCGTGCTCTTCGTGGGATCCGGCTGAGCCGTCCGGCCCGGTCGGCGAGCCCCTGCCCCGCCGGGCAGGGGCTCGCTGCCGTCCGGGGAGACGCCCGGGGGGGCCAAGTGGGACGATGCAGATGTACCTCCCAAAGGAGGCCATCATGGCCATCATCCGAGAGAGCATCGACGTCGACCGCCGCCCCGAGGAGGTCTACCAGTACGTCATGGACGCCGGGCACATGCCGGAGTGGCAGCTGAGCGCCGTATCGGCGGAGCGCCTCGACGAAGGGCCGGTCGGGGTGGGCACCAAGGTCCGGGTGACCCGGCACGTCGGCAGCCGTGTGATGCCGATGACCATGGAGGTCACCGAGTACGACCCGCCCCGCAGCTGGGGCATGCGCGGCGTCGACGGACCCGTCCGGGCCCAGGTGCACGGCGAGGTCGAGCCCTACGACGAGGGCCGCCGCTCGCACGTCACGATCGACATCGACTTCGAGGGCCACGGCATGGGCAAGGTCCTGGTCCCCCTCGTCGTACGCCCCCAGGTCCGCAAGGAGCTCCCACGCAACGAGCAGCTCCTCAAGGACCGGCTGGAGCAGACGGGCGGGTAAGGCGTCTACTCCGGCGGCTCGGCTCGGATCAGCGCCGCCGAGGGAACTTCCAGCCCTAGGCCCGGCCCTCGCCCAAGCCGTGTGGGTCCGCGCGGCGGGGACGCCTAGTCGTCCTCGCCGCTCTGCTGTGAGCGGGGACTCCGGCTCGCGCTGCGGGCCAGTTCACTGCCGAGCAGCGTGGCCTTGGCCACGCCACGCGCCCAGCGCGGGGCGTCACCCCGGGCTGTCCAGAACACGCAGACACTGCCGCCGATGACGAGCAGGACGACGACCGACAATATGAGCACGAGCATGCTCGACCCCCGCTTCTTGTGATGATCGGCCCATCCTGCCAGGCAGTCCCCGCTTCCAGCCTCCAAACGCTCTCAGGGGCTGCTGCTGCACAGGCCGACTCCTCAGCGCTTGCTGCGTCATGATCTGGCAATGGACGAGTACGGATGGGCCGCGAGCCTCGAAATGCCGGCCAGGGACGCGGTGCGGGCGGGCTGGGGGGCGACGGTCGCGGCCCTGCCTGTCGGGAGCAAGATCACCGGAGTGGTCATCGGTCGCCGGCCCTTCGGGGTCTTCATTCGTATGGACGGTGTGCCGGACGCCATAGCGCTGGCGGAGATCACGCGCATGCCGCTGGGGATGGACCTTCCGGCCCTCGAGGCCTCGACCAGTGGTGAGGTCTACTGGCACGACGACCGCAACCACCAGGTCAGGGTCCGGCTCGACGAGTGGCAAGGAGCCCCGGAGTGATCGCCCGAGCCTGACGGCAGCCGTAGCGACCGACGGCTGCGGGTCACCCGAGTGGATCTGCGACACTGGGAGGGTTATGCCGAAGCCCGGAGAACTCACTTTCGTAGCCCCCCGCGGAGCCAAGAAGCCGCCGCGGCACCTCGCCGATCTCACTCCTGCCGAGCGCAAGGAGGCCGTCGTCGCGGCCGGGGAGAAGCCGTTTCGTGCCAAGCAGCTCTCGCAGCACTACTTCGCGCGGTACGCGCATGATCCGGAGCAGTGGACCGACATCCCCGCCGGGTCCCGGGAGCGGCTGCGGGAGGCGCTGCTGCCCGAGCTGATGACCGTCGTGCGGCATCTGTCGACCGACGAGGGCACCACCCGCAAGACGCTGTGGCGGTTGTTCGACGGGACGCTCGTCGAGTCCGTGCTGATGCGGTACCCGGACCGGGTGACCATGTGCATCAGCTCGCAGGCCGGGTGCGGGATGAACTGCCCGTTCTGTGCGACCGGGCAGGCGGGGCTGGACCGGAATCTGTCCACCGCAGAGATCGTGCACCAGATCGTGGACGGCATGCGCGCCCTCCGGGACGGGGAGGTGCCCGGGGGGCCGGCGCGGCTCAGTAACATCGTCTTCATGGGCATGGGCGAGCCGCTCGCCAACTACAACCGGGTCGCCGGTGCCATCCGGCGGCTCACCGACCCCGAGCCCGACGGGGTGGGCCTCTCCCAGCGCGGCATCACCGTCTCGACGGTCGGGCTCGTCCCGGCCATCCACCGGTTCTCCGACGAGGGCTTCAAGTGCCGCCTCGCCATCTCGCTGCACGCCCCCGACGACGAGCTGCGCGACACCCTCGTCCCGGTGAACACCCGGTGGAAGGTCCGCGAGGTGCTGGACGCCGGCTTCGAGTACAGCGCCAAGTCGGGACGCCGGCTGTCGATCGAGTACGCGCTGATCAGGGACATCAACGACCAGGCCTGGCGCGGTGACCGGCTCGGCCGGTTGCTCAAGGGCAGGCCGGTGCACGTCAACCTGATCCCGCTGAACCCGACCCCCGGGTCCAAGTGGACCGCCTCCCGGCCCGAGGACGAGAAGGCGTTCGTGGAGGCCATCGCCGCCCATGGTGTGCCGGTGACGATCCGGGACACCCGTGGTCAGGAGATCGACGGGGCGTGTGGTCAGCTCGCGGCCACCGAACGGTAGTCTGACCGTCGTAAGCACACCTGCATATTCGACATCTGCACATTCCGACAGGGGAGCGCCACAGCGCTGAGAGTGCGGCACACGGCCGCAGACCCTCCGAACCTGGCCCAGGTCATTCTGGGTAGGGAGATCGGTCACCACTCGAGCTGTTGCGCCCTGCCCGGGACCCCGTAAGTCCCGGGCAGGGCCGCGTCTTCTCCTGGTCACTCCAGGAGGAATCCAGTGAGCATCAACGCAAAGCGGCTGACGGCGGCGGTCGTCGGGCTGGGCATGGCCGGCACGCTCGCCGCGTGCGGGTCGTCCGACGGCGGTCAGGGGTCCGGCGACTCCAAGACCGTCACGCTCGTCAGTCACGACTCGTGGGCGGCGTCCAAGGACGTCATCGCCGCCTTCGAGAAGCAGTCCGGCTACAAGGTCCGGGTGCTGAAGGACGGCGACGCCGGGCAGGCCGTCAACAAGGCCATCCTGACCAAGGACAACCCGCAGGGCGACGTCTTCTTCGGTGTCGACAACACCCTGCTCTCGCGAGCCCTCGACAACGGGCTGTTCCAGTCGTACGAGGCGAAGGGGTCCGAGCAGGTCAAGGCCGCGTACCGGGTCGACCAGGACAAGCACCGGGTCACGCCCGTCGACACCGGCGACATCTGCGTCAACTACGACAAGAAGTACTTCGCCGATCACAAGCTGAAGCCGCCGCGGAGCTTCGACGATCTCGTCAAGCCGCAGTACAAGAACCTGCTCGTGACCGAGAACGCCTCCGCCTCCTCGCCCGGCCTCGGCTTCCTGCTCGGCACCGCCGCCAAGTACGGCGACCAGGGCTGGGAGGGGTACTGGAAGAAGCTCAAGGCCAACGGCGTGAAGGTCGTCGACGGCTGGGAGCAGGCCTACAACGAGGAGTTCTCCGGCTCTGCCGGCGGCAAGAAGGCCAAGGGCGACCGGCCGCTCGTCGTGTCGTACGCCTCCTCGCCGCCCGCCGAGGTCGTCTTCGCCGACCCGAAGCCGGGCACCGCCCCGACCGGCGTCGCCGACGGCACCTGCTTCCGGCAGGTCGAGTACGCCGGGCTGCTCGCCAACGCGAAGAACGCCAAGGGCGGCAAGGCGTTCCTGGACTTCCTGCTCAGCAAGCGGTTCCAGGAGGACATGCCCATGAACATGTTCGTGTACCCGGTGCGCGAGGGCGCCCAGGTGCCGCCGGAGTTCGTGACGTACGGGCCGCAGGCGAAGGACCCCGAGACCATGGACCCGGCGAAGATCGCCGACCACCGTGACCAGTGGGTCAAGTCGTGGACCTCACTCGTACTGAAGTAGTCCGCACCAGGCGCGGGAGCGCGGCGCGGCTCGGTCTCCTGGCCGTGCCCGTCGCGTTCTTCGCCGTCTTCTTCGCCTACCCCGTCGCCGCGATCGTCGCCCGTGGTCTGAAGACCGGCGGGACCTGGCACCTCGGGCGGATCGGGGAGGTGCTGGCGCAGTCCGACGTGCGGCACGTGCTGTGGTTCACCACCTGGCAGGCACTCGTCTCCACCGCGCTCACGCTGCTCGTGGCGCTGCCCGGCGCGTACGTCTTCGCGCGCCTCGACTTCCCCGGCAAGCAGGTCCTGCGGGCGGTCGTGACCGTCCCGTTCGTGCTGCCGACGGTCGTCGTCGGCACGGCGTTCCTGGCGCTGGTCGGGCGAGGCGGGCTGCTCGACGAGCTGTGGGGCCTGCGCCTGGACACCACCGTGTGGGCGATCCTGCTCGCGCACGTCTTCTTCAACTACGCGGTCGTCGTCCGTACCGTCGGCGGACTCTGGGCGCAGCTCGACCCGCGACAGGAGGAGGCCGCCCGGATGCTCGGCGCGTCCCCGCTGAAGGCCTGGCGGCAGGTCACCCTGCCCGCCCTCTGCCCGGCCGTGGCCGCCGCCGCGCTCATGGTCTTCCTGTTCACGTTCACCTCCTTCGGTGTCGTGCAGATCCTCGGCGGGCCCACGTTCTCCACCCTGGAGGTGGAGATCTACCGGCAGACGTCCGAGATCTTCGACCTGTCCACCGCGGCCGTACTCACCATGATCCAGTTCGTGGCGGTGGGGGCGATCCTCGCGGTGCACGCCTGGACCGTGCGCCGGCGGGAGACCGCGCTGCGGCTGGTGGACGCGTCCGTGACCGCGCGCGGGCCGCGCGGCGCGGGGCAGTGGGCACTGCTGGGCGGGGTGCTCGCCACCGTCGCCGTGCTGCTCGTGCTGCCGCTCGCCGTGCTGGTCCAGCGGTCCCTGGGCGCGCCGGACCTCGGCTACTACCGGGCGCTGACCCGTGAGGACGGGGGAGTGTTCCTGGTCCCGCCCATCGAGGCGATCGGCAACTCCCTGTCGTACGCGGTGGCCGCCACGCTCATCGCCGTGGTGATCGGCGGGCTCGCCGCGGTCGCGCTCACCCGCCGGGACGCCGGGCGGTTCGTGCGCGGCTTCGACGCGCTGCTGATGCTGCCGCTCGGGGTGTCCGCGGTGACCGTCGGCTTCGGGTTCCTGATCTCCCTCGACGAGCCGCCGCTGGATCTGCGGTCCTCGTGGATCCTCGTGCCGCTCGCCCAGGCGCTGGTGGGGGTGCCGTTCGTCGTCCGCACCATGCTGCCGGTGCTGCGCGCCGTGGACACGCGGCTGAGGGAGGCCGCCTCGGTGCTCGGGGCCTCGCCCTGGCGGGTGTGGCGGGAGGTGGACCTGCCGATGGTGCGGCGGGCGCTGCTGATCGCGGCCGGGTTCGCCTTCGCCGTGTCGCTCGGGGAGTTCGGCGCGACGGTGTTCATCGCACGGCCCGACCGGCCGACGCTGCCGGTGGCCGTGGCGCGGCTGCTGGGGCGGCCCGGGGACCTCAACTACGGCCAGGCGATGGCCCTTTCGACGATTCTGATGGTGGTGTGCGCCGTGGCCCTGCTGGTGCTGGAGCGGCTGCGCACGGACCGGACGGGGGAGTTCTGATGCTGCTGGCCCTGGAGGGCGCGACGGTCCGTTTCGGCGGGCGTGCCGTGCTGGACGCCGTCGATCTGGAGGTCGCCGAGCACGAGGTCGTGTGTGTGCTCGGGCCCAGCGGCAGCGGCAAGTCGACCCTGCTGCGGGCGGTGGCCGGGCTCCAGCCCCTCGACGCGGGGCGGGTGGTGCTCGACGGGCGTGACCAGGCGGGCGTGCCGGCGCACCGGCGCGGGGTCGGGCTGATGTTCCAGGACCACCAGCTGTTCCCGCAGCGGGACGTGGGCGCGAACGTGGCCTTCGGGCTGCGGATGCGCGGTGAGGCCAAGCGGCGGCAGGCCGAGCGGGTGCGGGAGTTGCTGGACCTGGTGGGGCTGCCGGGCGCGGGCCGCCGGGCCGTCGCCGGGCTGTCCGGCGGGGAGCAGCAGCGGGTGGCGCTGGCCCGGGCGCTGGCGCCGAGCCCCCGGCTGCTGATGCTGGACGAGCCGCTGGGGCAGCTGGACCGGTCGCTGCGGGAGCGGCTGGTCGTCGAACTGAAGGAGCTGTTCGGCCGGTTGGGAACGACCGTGCTCGCCGTGACGCACGACCAGGGGGAGGCCTTCGCGCTGGCCGACCGGGTCGTGGTGATGCGGGACGGGCGGATCGCCCAGTCCGGTACGCCACTTGAGGTGTGGCAACGGCCCGCCGACGCGTTCGTCGCCCGCTTCCTGGGCTTCGAGAACGTGGTCGAGGCCACGGTCGGGGCGGAGGCCGCGGACACGCCGTGGGGCAAGGTGCCGGTGCCCGAAGGGGCCCCGCAGGGCACGCGCACGCTGCTCGTGCGCCCCGCCGGAGTGCGTCTGGTGCCCGCCGGCTCGGGGCTGCGCTGCACGGTGACCGCGCGCACCTTCAAGGGCACCCACGTCGCCGTCCACCTCCAGCCCCGGGACGCCCCCCGCCTGGAGGCGGCGTGCGCGCTGCGGGATGCCCCGGAGCCGGGGGACGAGGTCGGGATGGAGTTCGACGCGGCTGAAATCGTGGTGCTCGGCTGATCCGCCGCGGCCTAGGGTGCGGGGCATGACGCTGCTGCTCCCTCACGACCGCTACTGCGACGAAATCCCGCCCACCAGGTCCGCCAGTTGAGGTCGGTGGTGACCTCGGGTGCCGACCTGTCCGCCACGGTGCCGACCTGCCCGGACTGGTCGCTGGAGGACCTCGTCCGGCACCTGGGCGGCGCCTTGCGCTGGGTGGAACTCCTGGTGCGCACCCGGGCCCAGGAGGAGGTGCCGGCGGAGCGGGTGCCGGCTGTGGACGGGCCCGGGACGCGGGGGGACGCCGCGGCGCTGGACGCCTGGCTGGCGGAGGCGGGCGAACAGGTGGTCGCCACCCTGCGGGAAGCGGGCCCGGGCACCACGGTGTGGGGCTGGGCCGGGGTGCTCACCACCGGGTTCTGGGCCCGCCGGATGACCCACGAGATCACCGTGCACCGCGCGGACGCCACGCTCGCGGCCGCACTGCCGTACGAGGTCGCACCCGAGGTCGCCGTCGACGCGATCGACGAGTGGCTCCAGATCGTGCAGTACGTGCAACGGACGCAGCCGCACGACGCGGCCGCTGAACTGCGCGGCCCGGGCCGCAGCATCCATCTGCACGCCACCGGCGCCGACCCGGGATTGGGCGCCGAGTGGCTGATCGAACTCACCGAGGACGGTGTCACCTGGCGCCGGGGCCACGAGAAGGCCACGGTCGCCCTGCGCGGACCGCTCACCTCCGTCCTGCTGGCCTTCTACCGCCGACTGCCGCTGGACGCACCGGAGTTGGAGGTGCTGGGCGAGCGGGAGCTGCTGGAGTTCTGGCTGCGGCGGGCGACGTTCGGATGAGACGGGACGTGGCCCGCCCCCGGTCGGGGACGGGCCACGTCAGGGTGTGCGGAGGCGTCAGCTGTCGCTGTCGGCCCCGCGACGGCGCATGCCGAAGAACACCGCACCGCCACCGACGACGACCAGGGCCGCCGCGATGCCGGCGATGAGGCCGGTGTTGGAGTCGGCACCGGTCTCGGCGAGGTTGGAGTCACCGGCCGGGGCGGGCGCGTTGCCCGCCGGCGAGGAGCTCTGGCTCTCCGACGGCTCCGGAGCCGGGGTCCCGGTGTCCTCGGCCGGCTTGGACGGGGAGGCCGACGGGGTCGGCGTCGCCGGGGGAGTCGAAGCCGGGGGCTCCTCCTCCTTCTTGCAGGCCGTGGCCGGGGTGACGAGGTTGGGCTTGATGTCCTCGTCGACGTAACGCGAGGCCTTGACGTGGATGCGGTACTCGGCGTTCGGCTTCCAGGCCTCGGTGAAGGTGATGGTGGTGCCTTCGCGCGAGCCCTTCACCTCCTGCTCGCCGATCTTCTTCACGTCGGCGCCGTTGTTCTCGAGGTACACGGTGACCGTCGCCGGGATGCCGGCGGGGTCCACGTCGGTGACGGTGATGACGCCCTTGTCGCCGTCGCACTTCGCCTCGGCGGAGAACTCGCTGATGTTGCAGGCGAGCGCGTTGCCCGCGGTGCCGAGCGCGAGCGCGGCCGAGGCGGAGACGACACCGAGGACGCGCACGGCACGTGCGCGGCGGGATACGGACAGAACTGCCACGTTTGTCCTTTACGGGATTGCTCAAGCGGGGGGTGGAGGCGGTGTTGACCGAACATCAGCACCACCGGGAGGCTCACAGGTCTATAAGCGCTGCATAAGTAGTGTCAACGCAGATGCTGCGTGCAAGCACTTGCTTTGCCTTCTTATTAACCGCCGAGACGTTTCAACGCCTCCGGCGCCTGATCGATCCGCTCCACGAGCGCGATGCGCGCCTCCATCGAACGCCCCTGGGCCAGGGACCGCAGCAGCGGCCACGCGGGCAGCTTCTCCGTCCAGTGCGCGCGATTCACGAGCACCATCGGCGTCGGTTCGCCGCGCGATTCATAGTAGTTGGGCGTCGCGTTGTCGAAGATCTCCTGTACGGTCCCGGCGGCGCCCGGCAGGAACACCACACCCGCGTTGGACCGGGCCAGCAGGCCGTCCTCGCGGGTGGCGTTGGCGAAGTACTTGGCGATGTGCGAGGCGAAGGCGTTCGGCGGTTCGTGGCCGTAGAACCAGGTCGGGATGCCCACCGAGCGGCCACCGCGCGGCCAGCGGGCGCGTATCTCGAAGGCGGCCGAGGCCCACTGGGTGATCGACGGAGTGAAACGCGGTGCCTTGCCGAGGAGTTCGAGCGACTCGGTGAGCATCTCGTCGCCGAACGGGGCCGCGTACGCGCCGAGGTTCGCCGCCTCCATCGCGCCCGGGCCGCCGCCGGTGGCGATGGTGAAGCCGGCGCGGGCCAGTTCCCGGCCGAGCCGTGCGGCGCCCGCGTACTCCTCGGTGCCGCGGGCCATCGCGTGCCCGCCCATCACACCCACCACCCGGGCGCCGGACAGGAGTTCGTCGAGCGCGTCCGAGACGGAGTCGTCGTGGACCGCGCGCAGCATGGACGCGTGGATGTCGCGGTCCGCCTTCGTGCGCTGGAACCAGGCGTAGGCGAGGGCGTCGGGCGTGGCCTCGTAGCCGTCGGCCAGGGACGCGAAGAGTTCGTCCGGGGAGTAGACCGAGCCCCGGTACGGATCGAAGGGCAGACCGGGCACCGGAGGGAAGACCAGGGCGCCGTCGGCGCGGATCTTCGCCGCCGCCTCCTCGCGCATCGCGCAGCCGAGGAAGACGGCGCCCGCGGTGTCGGTGCCGAGCAGTTCGCGCGTACGGTCCGTCAGGTCGACGGCCTGGACCCGGTATCCGGCGAGTGTGCCGCGGGCCGAGACGGTCGCGTCGAACTCCTCGAGGGTCTCTATCTCACGGTCGTCGTGGTGGGCCGCATGGGCGGGCATCGTCTGCACGCGCCCATGCTGGCACAGCGCGCCTCAGCCCTGGACGGCCGCGGGGTCCATCCACACGACCTCGAAGGTGTGGCCGTCCACGTCGTCGAAGGCACGGCCGTACATGAAGCCGTGGTCCTGGGTCTCGCCCGAGACGGAACCCCCCGCGGCGACCGCCTTCTCGACCAGTTCGTCGACCTTCTCGCGGCTCTCGGCGCTCAGCGCGAGCAGCACCTCACTGGTCGTCGTCGAGTCCGCGACCCGCTTCTTCGTGAACTGGAGGTACTTGTCCTCGGTGTGCACCATCACCACGATGGTGTCGCTGATCACGACCGAGGCGGTCGTGTCGTCACTGAACTGCTCGTTGATCGCGAAGCCCAGCTGCGTGAAGAACTTCTTCGAGGCGTCCAGGTCGCGGGTGCACAGGTTCACGAAGATCATCTGCTGGTACATGCGTGGTCTCTCCCATCACGTCCGTGTCGTTACGGGGGGATAGACGGGGCCCCGGCCCGGAACTCATCGGCACCCACGAACTTTTTTCGTACGAGTTTCCGGAGCCTGCCGGGCTCAGCGCGCCAGGGGCAGGGCCGCCAGCTCCGCGACCGTCAGCGTGAGCGGGCCGAACAGGGCGAGCAGCGCGCCCGCGCGGAGGACGGCGGCGCTGCGCAGCATCGTGGCCGGGGCGCCGAGGCGCAGCAGCGCGGCGGTGGTGCCGGCGCGGGCCTGCCGGGCCTCCACGGCGGCCGTGAGCAGCGTCGCCACGGTGCAGCCGGCCACGAGGAGCACGCCGAGGGTGGTCAGCGGGCCGAGCGAGAGTCCGTCCGGCGCGTGCAGCAGCGCCATGGCCCACGCGGCGGAGGCGACCGCGCAGACGACGCCCAGGGGACGTCCGATGCGCAGGGCCTCGGCCATGAGGATGCGGCCGGCCAGCAGCCGCAGGGCGCCGGGGCGGGCCGACTGGAGCAGCCGCCCGCACAGGTGGGTCAGGCCCGGACCGGCCAGGGCCAGACCGACCGCGGCCAGCGCCCAGCCCGCCATCACGCCGGGGGAGGCGCCGGAGAAGGTGAGGTCGGGCGGTGTGGCGGCGGTGCGGCTGGTGTAGCTCTCCACGGCCAGCCCGGCGGCCAGCACGGTGATGCCCCAGGGGAGACCGGAGGGGGCGGCGGTGCTGTCCGGCAGGGCCGGCCCGGGGGCCGCGGGGGCGTCGGCGGTGTCGGGTGCCTCGGCGTCCGGGCCGGGATGCCTGTCCAGGGCTCCGGCGGGGCTGATGGCGCCGGCCGCGTCGGGCGCCGCCGCGCGCGGGTTGAGCCGCTGGGCGGGATCGTCCGGCAGGCCCCTCACGCCCGCCGCCTGTGGGGTGCCGGGCGCAGTGACGTCCACGGCCGCGTCCCCGGTGCCCGGGTGCGCCGCGGGGGGCCGAGCGGCATCCACGACCGCGCTCACCGTCCCGGCCGCACCCGTGGCCGCAGCCGGAGCCGACCCGCTCGTGCGGGCCGCCGGCGGAGCGCTCTTGACTGCTCCGGCGGGAGCGCCGAGCGCCGGGCGGGCGAACTGCCGGCCGAACCGGCCGTACGCCCCGAAGGTCTCGCGGGTGCTGGTGCGCCGGTAGGCGCCGAAGCGGCCGTACGTCCGGGCCGCCCCGGACCCGGCCGGCACCGCCTCGCGGGGCCGCAGGGTCAGGGCCACCGCCACGGACGCCCCCACGGGCAGCAGCGCCAGCAGGGTCAGGGCCCCCGGCAGCGGCAGGGGTTGGTCCGCCGCGAGCCACTCGGCGGCGGCGCCGTCGAAGGGCATGCCCGTCAGGTCGCCCCGCAGGTGCAGGAAGACGAGCAGGGCCAGCATCGAACCGAGCGTGCAGGACAGGGCCGTCGTCGTCGCCGAGACCGCCATCATGCGCACCGGCCCGAGGCCGATCGCCGAGAGCCCCGGGCGGGGCCTGGTGCCGGGGTCGGTACGGGCCACCGCGACCGCGAAGTACACCGTGGCGGCCAGGGGCGCGGCGCACCAGGCCAGCCGCAGCAGGGCGGAGCCGGGGGAGCCGGGGTGGCCCAGCGCGTAGCCGAGGGCGCACAGCAGGAGGAAACCCGTGCCCGCCGAGGCCGCGGCGACCAGGAGACGGCGCAGCTGGACGGCCGGGTGGGCGCCGCGGGTCAGACGGAGAGCGAGCACGCTGCCCGGCCTTCCGGCTCGGCGTTCTCGCTGACCGGGGGCAGGTGCACCGTCTGCACGCGCCGCCCGTCGAGGAGGGACACCGTGCGGTCGGCGAGGGCCGCGGTCTCCGCGTCGTGGGTGGCCAGCACGACGGTGATGCGGTGGGAGCGGGCCGCGGTGGTGAGGGTGCGCAGCACATGGGCCCGGTCGGCCCGGTGCAGGGGCGCGGTGGGCTCGTCGGCGAAGAGGACCGACGGCGCGGGGGCCAGGGCGCGGGCGATGCAGACCCGCTGCCGCTCGGCCTGCACCAGCTGGTGCGGGCGTTTGCGGGCGCTGTCGCCGATGTCGAGGCGCTCCAGCCACTCCAGGGCGGCGGTCTTGGCACGGCGCCGGCTGGTGCCGCGCAGCATCAGCGGCAGGGCGGTGTTCTCCCAGGCGTTGAGCTCCGGTACCAGGGAGGGGGCCGGGTCGATCCAGCCGAAGCGGTCGCGGCGCAGCCGTTCGCGGGTGAGGGGGCCCATGGTGTGGACGGGCATGCTGTTGAACCAGACCTCGCCGCGCCGCACGGGCACCAGGCCGGACAGGCACCGCAGCAGGGTCGTCTTGCCGCTGCCGCGCGGGCCGCTGATGGCGAGGATCTCGCCCTCCCGCACGCCGAGCGAGACACCGCAGAGCGCGGGCGAGCCGTCGTCGTGCTGGAAGTGCAGGGCGCGTGCCCAGAGCACGTCGTTGTCCGGCGGGGCCTCCATGCGCGTACACCTCGGTTCAGATCCGTAGTTCCCGTGTCCATCCCCCGTGCGGGGGAACGAAGGCAGGGCCGATCGGTCACTGGGCACGCTAGGCAGAAGGCGGCTCGGCACCGGACAGCACGCGGCCCCGGGCCGCCGTTTCTCACTCGAACGGGCGGTACCGGGGCCGGTGTTGATCATCCATGCAGACGATCGGAGCGCCGGGCGTCAGAGCTTCGTCCACGCCTCCGTGAGGGTGGCGCGCAGGATCTGCTCGATCTCGTCGAACGTCGACTGGTCGGAGATCAGCGGCGGGGCGAGCTGGACGACCGGGTCTCCGCGGTCGTCGGCGCGGCAGTACAGGCCGTTGTCGTACAGCGCCTTGGAGAGGAAGCCGTACAGGACGCGCTCGGTCTCCTCGTCGTTGAAGGACTCCTTGGTGTGCTTGTCCTTCACCAGCTCGATGCCGTAGAAGAAGCCGTTGCCGCGGACGTCGCCGACGATCGGCAGGTCGTGGAGCTTCTCCAGGGTGGCGCGGAAGTTGCCCTCGTTGTCCAGGACGTGCTGGTTGAGGTTCTCGCGCTCGAACAGGTCGAGGTTGGCCAGGCCCACGGCCGCGGAGACCGGGTGGCCGCCGAAGGTGTAGCCGTGCAGGAAGGTGTTGTCGCCCTTGTAGAACGGCTCGGCCAGGCGGTCGGAGATGATGCAGGCGCCGATCGGGGAGTAGCCCGAGGTCATGCCCTTGGCGCAGGTGATCATGTCCGGCACGTAGTCGAACTTGTCGCAGGCGAAGTAGGTGCCCAGGCGGCCGAAGGCGCAGATGACCTCGTCGGAGACGAGCAGCACGTCGTACCGGTCGCAGATCTCGCGGACCCGCTGGAAGTAGCCGGGCGGGGGCGGGAAGCAGCCGCCCGCGTTCTGCACCGGCTCCAGGAAGACCGCGGCGACGGTGTCCGGGCCCTCGAAGAGGATCTGCTGCTCGATCTGGTCGGCGGCCCAGCGGCCGTAGGCCTCGGGGTCGTCGCCGTGGATCGGGGCGCGGTAGATGTTGGTGTTCGGGACCTTGTGGGCGCCCGGGACCAGAGGCTCGAAGGGGGCCTTCAGGGCCGGCAGGCCGGTGATGGACAGGGCGCCCTGCGGGGTGCCGTGGTAGGCGACCGCGCGGGAGATCACCTTGTGCTTGGTGGGCTTGCCGACCAGCTTGAAGTACTGCTTGGCGAGCTTCCAGGCGGTCTCGACGGCCTCACCGCCGCCGGTGGTGAAGAAGACCTTGTTCAGGTCGCCCGGGGCGTGGTGCGCGAGGCGCTCGGCCAGCTCGACGGCCTTGGGGTGGGCGTAGGACCACACGGGGAAGAACGCGAGCTCCTGCGCCTGCTTGAAGGCGGTCTCGGCGAGCTCCACGCGGCCGTGCCCGGCCTGCACCACGAACAGCCCGGCGAGGCCGTCCAGGTAGCGCTTGCCCTGGTCGTCGTAGATGTACGTGCCCTCGCCCCGGACGATCGTGGGGACGGGGGCCTTCTCGTACGACGACATGCGCGTGAAGTGCATCCACAGGTGGTCGTACGCGGTCTGGGAGAGGTCCTTGCTCACGGCTATCGGGTCCTCACGATTATCGGGTTCCCCACATGTAGGTCTGCTTCTTGAGCTTGAGGTAGACGAAGCTCTCGGTGGAGCGCACTCCGGGCACGGCCCGGATGCGCTTGTTGATGACCTCCAGCAGGTGGTCGTCGTCCTCGCAGACGATCTCCACCATCAGGTCGAAGGACCCCGCGGTCATCACCACGTACTCGCACTCGGACATGGCCGACAGCGCGTCCGCGACCGCCTCCACGTCGCCCTCGACGTTGACGCCGACCATCGCCTGTCTGCGGAAGCCCACGGTGAGCGGGTCCGTGACGGCGACGATCTGCATCACGCCCTGGTCGAGCAGCTTCTGGACGCGCTGGCGCACGGCCGCCTCCGACAGGCCCACGGCCTTGCCGATGGCGGCGTACGGCCGGCGGCCGTCCTCCTGGAGCTGCTCGATGATGGCGAGGGAGACGGCGTCCAGCTGGGGCGAGCTGCCGTTCCTGGACTCGCGGGAGGGCTCGCGGTGCTCCCGCGACCCCTTCTGGTCTGCGCTTCGACTGGCCACGGGGTCACTGTGCACGAGGTATCGACACTTCCGCAAGCCTGGATCGATGAAATCCGTTGTTTCAGTCCCTCAGTACTGCGGATTCCGCATGAGTGGAGGGAGCGGGGGTGTTGAAAACGTGGATCCGCCGACTAGGGTGGTGTCTCAAGTAATGGACATCCGAACTGGAGGGCCGGCAGTGAGCACCGAGCTGCGTCGTCTGCGCAACTACATCGGCGGTGAGTTCCGGGACGCCGCCGACGGACGGACCACCGAGGTGGTCAATCCCGCGACGGGCGAGGCGTACGCGACCGCTCCGCTGTCCGGGCAGGCGGACGTGGACGCCGCCATGGCGGCGGCCGCCGAGGCCTTTCCCGGCTGGCGTGACACCACGCCCGCCGAGCGCCAGAAGGCCCTGCTGAAGATCGCGGACGCCTTCGAGGAGCGCGCCGAGGAACTGATCGCGGCCGAGGTGGAGAACACGGGCAAGCCGGTCGGGCTGACCCGCTCCGAGGAGATCCCGCCGATGGTGGACCAGATCCGCTTCTTCGCGGGTGCGGCGCGGATGCTCGAGGGCCGCTCGGCCGGTGAGTACATGGAGGGCCTGACCTCCATCGTGCGCCGTGAGCCGGTCGGCGTCTGCGCGCAGGTCGCGCCGTGGAACTACCCGATGATGATGGCCGTGTGGAAGTTCGCCCCGGCGATCGCCGCGGGCAACACGGTCGTGCTCAAGCCGTCCGACACCACCCCGGCCTCCACGGTCCTGATCGCGGAGATCCTCGGCGGGATCCTGCCGAAGGGCGTCTTCAACGTCATCTGCGGCGACCGCGAGACCGGCCGCATGATGGTCGAGCACGAGACCCCGGCGATGGCCTCCATCACCGGTTCGGTGCGCGCCGGCATGCAGGTCGCCGAGTCCGCCGCCAAGGACGTCAAGCGCGTCCACCTGGAGCTGGGCGGCAAGGCGCCGGTCGTGGTCTTCGAGGACACCGACATCGCCAAGGCCGTCGAGGACATCTCGGTCGCGGGGTACTTCAACGCCGGCCAGGACTGCACCGCCGCCACGCGCGTCCTCGTCCACGAGTCCATCCACGACGAGTTCGTCTCCGCGCTGGCCAAGACCGCGTCCGAGACGAAGACCGGGCAGCCGGACGACGAGGACGTGCTGTTCGGCCCGCTCAACAACCCCAACCAGCTCAAGCAGGTCGAGGGCTTCATCGACCGGCTGCCCGCGCACGCGCGCGTGGAGGCCGGCGGCAAGCGCGTCGGCGACAAGGGCTATTTCTACGCCCCGACCGTCGTCTCGGGCCTGAAGCAGGACGACGAGATCATCCAGAACGAGGTCTTCGGTCCCGTCATCACCGTGCAGTCCTTCTCCGACGAGGAGCAGGCGGTCCAGTGGGCCAACGGCGTGGAGTACGCGCTCGCCTCCTCGGTGTGGACCAAGGACCACGGCCGGGCGATGCGCATGTCGAAGAAGCTGGACTTCGGCTGCGTGTGGATCAACACCCACATCCCGCTGGTCGCCGAGATGCCGCACGGCGGCTTCAAGAAGTCCGGCTACGGCAAGGACCTCTCGGGCTACGGCTTCGACGACTACACGCGGATCAAGCACGTGATGACGTCGCTGGACGCGTAGGCACACGGTTCGGTCGGAACGGCCCCGGGCACACGGCGCCCGGGGCCGTTCCGCTGCCCGCGACCCCGTTTTTGAACATGTTCAAGACAGGCGTAGAGTGCGTCCATGAACGACAGAGCCGCCCTGGTGAAGGGCATCCGCGCCTGGTTGCTGTTCTTCGTCGTGTGCCTGGTGCTGAGCGGCGCCACGGCCTTCCCCCTGGTACACGAACTGCGCTGGACCGAAGACCTGTTGCACGCGCTGTCCGTCGGCGAGTACCTGCCCGGGCTGACGGAGTGGATCGAGCGCGTCCGGGCGGGCCTGGACCGGGCCGACGCCGAATACCCCTTCCTGCTCTACGGCACGGACTGGCTCGCCTTCGCGCACCTGGTGATCGCGGTCGCCTTCTACGGGCCCTACCGCGACCCGGTCCGCAACATCTGGGTCGTCGAGTTCGGGATGATCGCCTGCGCGGGCATCGTCCCGCTCGCCCTGATCTGCGGACCGCTGCGCGGGATCCCCGTGTGGTGGTCGGTGATCGACATGGCCTTCGGCGTGTTCGGGGTCATCCCGCTGTACGTCGTACGCCGGCGCATCAAGCGGCTGGAGGAGCTGACCGCGCCGGTGGCCGTCCCGGTGCCCGCCAATTGAGAAAAACCGTTATCCCGCGCCCCTTCACGCCGTCTCCCCGTATGTGATCCCGCGCATAGCCAAGACCCCCGTGCCGCCTGAGAGGGTGCGAGCCGAGAAGTACCGATCCCAGCCGGCGAGGGGCCCCATGGACCGTCAGCACTGGCCCGCCCTCGTCACGGCGGCGCAGGCCGGTGACCGGCGGGCGCTGGACGAGCTGGTCGAGGGCTGGCTGCCGCTGGTCTACAACATCGTGGGCCGGGCCCTGAACGGGCACGCCGACGTCGACGACGTCGTCCAGGAGACCATGCTGCGCGCGGTCGGCAACCTCGGCTCGCTGCGCGACCCGGACAGCTTCCGGTCCTGGCTGGTGGCGATCGCCATGCGGCAGATCCGCGACCGGGCCCGGCGCAAGACCCCGGACCGGCTGGAGGAGGCGGTGGCCGCCGACTTCGCCGAAGTGACCGTGCTGCGGCTCCAGTTGGAGGGACAGCGCCGCGAGGTCGCCGAGGCGGTGCGCTGGCTCGACGGCGAGGACCGGCAGCTGCTGTCGCTGTGGTGGCTGGAGGTCGCGGGCGAACTGACCCGGCGTGAACTGGCCGCCGCCGTGGGCATCACGCGCCGGCACGCCGCCGTGCGCGTCCAGCGGATGAAGGAGCGCCTGGAGACCTCGCGCGGCATCGTCCGCGCCCTGGACGGCGCCTGCCCCGAGCTGCGGAACCTCACCGGCCGCTGGGACGGCCGGCCCGACTCGGTGTGGCGCAAACGCCTGGCCCGGCACATCCGCGGCTGCGGCTACTGCGGCGCCGCCCGCGAAACCGTCGTCCCGGCCGAACGCCTCCTGGCCGGGATCGCCCTCGTCCCGCTGCCCGTCGGCTTCACCCTGTCGCTCGCCCTCGGCGGCAAGACCGCGGTGGCCGCCACCTCGGCCGGCTGGTCCGCCAAGCTGCTCGGCGCGCTCACCAAGCCGGCCGTCGTGGTGACCGCGGGCGCGACGATCGCGGCGGGCGGCGCCTACGTCGTCAGCCGGCCGCCGGACGCCCCGCCGCCCCGGGCCGCGATCACCGCCACGCCCACGGTCACGGCCACCTCCGCATCGCCGGGACCCTCCGCGCGGCCCTCCCCGGCCCCCACGTCGTCGGCGGCGGCGAAGAGTGCCGACCTGTACGGCAGCGTCGTCGACGCCGTCGACCGCGCCCCGGACCCGGACGCCCGGCCCGCCGCCCTGCCGCGCCGACCCGAGTCCGGCATCACCAGCACCGGCGGCCCGAAGGCGGTCATGCAGCACCGCGGCGACCGTGTCACGCTCACCGGCCGGGGTTACGTCCTGGTCCGCTGGCAGATCTCACCCGGGTCGCGGCCCGGCGCGCTGGTCATGCCGTCCTGGACCGGTCTGAAGGGCAGGCTGTTCCACGTGGCGTCCGGCGGCTCGCGGCGGATGGACGACCCGCTGCCCGGCGCCCCGAACGGCTACGCCACCGGCATGGGCGGCCCGGACATCGGCTACGCCGTCCTCCCGCCCGGCACCCAGCAGATGTGGCAGAACGAGTACTTCTACGTCGACGGCACCGTCACCCTCACCCAGAACGAACGGGGCTGCGACTACGGCCTGACCGTCTTCCCGTCGACCTGGGAGGCCGTGGACAAGGACGTCAACGAGGGGCCCGGCCAGGGCGCCCTGCGCTACGGCCTCGTCCGCGACACCGGCACGGACAGCGCGCCGGTGCCGCAGTACGTCACACGTGCGACCCCGGCCGATCCGGCGACGGTGCCGCAGCGCTCGCGCGTGTAGCGCACAGCAGGTCGACGCGGTTCGTCGTGATCGAGTCCACGCCCGCCCGCAGCAGCCGTCGCATGGAGCGGCGGGTGTCGGGGGTCCAGACGGAGAGCAGGTAACCGTCGCGGTGCACGCGCTCGGCGAGCGGGCGGTCCACCAGCGGGAAGCGGTAGTTGAGCCAGCGTGGGCGGATCGCCTCCAGCAGGACGGGCCGCGGCGGGGCCAGCGTCGTCCAGGTCAGGGCGATCTCGGCGGCCGGGTCCGCGGCGCGCACGGCGAGCATGGCGTCGGCGCCCGCGCAGTAGTAGACGCGGTCCGCGGCCCCGGCCTCCGTCACGACGCCCATGATCCGGCGCACGGCCGACACGTCGGGCGAGCCGGGCAGGTCGATCATCAGCCGGTGCCCGCCGGTCGCGGCCAGCGCCTCGGCCAGGGTGGGCACCCCGCCGCCGGTCAGGCCGCGCACCTCCTCACAGGACAGCGCGGCCACCGGCCGCCGGTGCTCCCAGAGCCGTTCGAGGGTGGCGTCGTGCAGCAGCACCGGGACGCCGTCCCGGGTGAGCCGTACGTCGATCTCCACCGCGTCGGCACCCCGGCGCAGCGCGGAACGCAGCGAGGCGACGGTGTTCTCGCGGACGCGGTAGGGGTCGCCCCGGTGGGCCACGGCGACCGGGGCGGGCGTCACCGGGAGAGCCACTGCGTGGTGTACGAGTCGATCTCGTCGGCGATCCGGGCCTTGCCGGCCGCGTCCAGGAAGGACGCCTCGACGGCGTTCTTGGCCAGTTCGGCCAGGCCCCGCTCGTCGAGGTCCAGCAGCCGGGCGGCGACCGCGTACTCGTTGTCGAGGTCGGTGCCGAACATCGGCGGGTCGTCGGAGTTGACGGTGACCAGGATCCCGGCCTGCACGAACTCCTTGATCGGGTGCTCGTCGAGGGTGCGGACGGCGCGGGTGGCGATGTTCGAGGTGGGGCAGACCTCCAGCGGGATCCGGTGCTCGGCGAGGTGCGCGAGCAGCTTCGGGTCCTGCGCGGAGCTGGTGCCGTGGCCGATGCGCTCGGCCCGCAGGTGGGTCAGCGCGTCCCACACCGTCCCGGGGCCGGTGGTCTCGCCGGCGTGCGGCACGGAGTGCAGGCCGGCCGCGATCGCCCGGTCGAAGTACGGCTTGAACTGCGGCCGTTCCACGCCGATCTCGGGCCCTCCGAGACCGAAGGAGACCAGGCCCTCCGGGCGCAGCCGGTCGTCGGTGGCGAGCCGGGTCGTCTCTTCGGCGGCTTCGAGTCCCGCCTCGCCGGGGATGTCGAAGCACCAGCGCAGCACGGTCCCGAAGTCGGCCTCGGCCGCCTTGCGGGCGTCCTCGATCGCGTCCATGAAGGCACGCTCGTCGATGCCGCGCCGGGTGGAGGAGAAGGGGGTGACGGTCAGCTCGGCGTACCGCACCTGCTGCCGGGCCATGTCCCGGGCCACCTCGTACGTCAGCAGCCGGACGTCCTCCGGGGTGCGGATCAGGTCGACGACCGACAGATAGACGTCGATGAAGTGCGCGAAGTCGGTGAACGTGAAGTAGTCGGCCAGCGCCTCGGGGTCGGTCGGCACCTTCGAGTCGGGGTGCCGCGCGGCCAGTTCGGAGACGATCCGGGGGGAGGCGGAGCCCACGTGGTGCACATGCAGTTCGGCCTTGGGCAGTCCGGCGATGAACGCCGTGAGGTCGCGCGGGGCGTGGGGGTCGACGAGATGCTGGGTCAAGGTTCCTCCCCGGAACGGCGCCCCGGCCGGCACAGGGCGGGCGGGCGCGGGTGATCGGCTGATCGATGACTCGGAAGCATCGTATGCGGTGGGACGCCGCTTCCCGCGGGCGCGGGGCTGCGGCGGTCCCGGGCGGGCGGGGGAGGAGCCGTGCTCCCGCGGGGCCCTGCGCCGGGGGCGGGCCGCTCAGGGGGCGACCGGCCCTCTGGACCCCCGCCACCGAGTACGCGACCGCCCTCCCACCCGCCCTGTGGCCAGGACCGGGCGGCCCCGTAGCATGGCGGGACGATCGACCCAGGGGGGATGCACGATGACGGACGCGACGCAGCCAGACGGCGGTCATGACCCGTGGGCGCCGCCGGAGAGCACGCCCTCGCTCGACAAGAACCCGGCGCCGCAGCCACCGTCCGTGCACGACCAGGCCACGGTCACGTCCATGCCGGGGTTCACGCCGCCCACCGGTACGCCGCAGTACGACCCCGCCGGCACCGGAGCCGTCCCGCCCCCGCCCATGGCGCCCACCGGGCCGGGAGCGCCCGGCGGCTACGGCTACCCCGCCTACCCCCAGTCCGGCTACGGCTGGCCCGGTATGCCCATGGCGCCCCAGAACGGCCTGGGCATCGCCGCGATGGTGCTCGGCATCGTCTCCTGTGCCCTCTTCTGCCTCTACGGCGTGGTCTCCCTGGTCACCGGCATCCTCGCCGTGATCTTCGGCATCAAGGGCCGCAAGCGCGCCGAGGCCGGAGTGGCCACCAACCACGGTCAGGCCCAGGCCGGTCTGATCATGGGCATCATCGGGATCATCCTCGGCATCACCGTGATCGTCCTGATCGCCGTCGGCATCACGGCGGCGATCAACAGCGACAGCCGCGACGACGACCCGTACTACGGCACCCTCGGCCCGGTGGCCACCGCCGTGTCCCCCCGCTGAACCAGGGCCTCGCAGGGCCGACTTGGCCACTACGATGCCCTGGTCTGACAACGGAGGGGAGAGCGTCCATGTCCAACACCAACCCGCCCCCGGGTGGTTTCGGCCCGCCGGCCCAGCCGCCGCAGCAGCCGGCCCCCGGATACGGCTATCCGCAGCAGCCCGGCCCGGGCTACGGCTACCCCCAGGGCGGCCCCGGCTACCCCGCCGCGCCGCCCGTGGGCTACCCGCAGGCGCCCGGCTACGGGATGCCCGCGCAGCCGAGCAACGGCATGGGCACCACGGGACTGGTGCTGGGCATCATCGGCGTGGTGTGCAGCGTGACGTTCATCATGTGGTTCTTCGGCGTGATCCTGGGCATTCTCGCGATCATCTTCGGCGCCATCGGCCGCGGCAGGGCCACCCGTGGTGAGGCCACCAACAAGGGCGCGGCGACCGCGGGCCTGGTCTGCGGCATCATCGCCACGGTGATCCTTCCGCTGCTGGGCTTCCTGCTGTTCGCCAGCATCATGGGCGGGCTCGGCGCGGCTTCCTGAGCGGAGCTCCCGGAGCCGCTCGGCGCGGCTTCCCGAAGGAGCTCCCGGAGCGCAGGAGGGGCCGGTCCACGGGACCGGCCCCTCGCTCATGCTCCGGTCGCCCGCAGCCGCTCCCGCGCCTCCATCAGCGCGAACCCCAGCAGATTCGGCCCCCGCCACCGCTGCGGATCGGACGCCGCCTCGTCGTCCGCGGCCAGTCCGATGCCCCACACCCGGTCCACGGGGCTGGCTTCGACCAGCACCCGCTCGCCCGTGCCCAGCAGATACCCCAGCAGCTCGGGATGCGCGCCGAACTTGTGGACGCTGCCCTCCACCACGATCCGGAACCGCTCCCGCTGCCAGAGGGTCTCGTCGAACCCGCGCACCAGCCGTCCGGCCTTCTTGGCCTCGGCGGGATGCCGGGCGGACAGCACGGCCCGCTCGGCCGCCGCGTCCTCGAAGAGCCGGGCCTTGCCGGCCATCATCCAGTGCTCGGCCGTCGCGTAGGCCACGCCGTCGACCGTGAAGGGGGCCGGCCACCACTGGCTCAGACAGCTCGCCCCGATCCGCCCGTCCGGCCGCGGCCGGTGCCCCCAGAAATGCAGATACCTGATCCTCGCCCCCGCGCGGACCGCCCTGATCAGGGCCTCCCGCGAGCCCACCGCCCCCGTGATCTCATCCATGCACGCGAGTCTGGCACCCACCACGGACACAGCGTCCTGCCTTTTCGCGGCGCACTCGACATCTGGTCGACAGATTCCGTCGCGTAACCAAAAATCAACAACGGAATCACTTGTTGGAGTGGCATAGCTCTGTCAGGATCGGCACTCAAATCGAGCCTGAGCCACGCCGGCCCCATCAGGGGACACGGAGGAGAGCGACATGCACAACCCGGGCATTGCCACCCCGGACCGATTTCCGGCCGAGGAGCGCTTCGCAATGGGCGCGCAGTACATCGCGGGGCGCCTGAGCAGGGGCACCTCCGGCCGCACGCACGCGGTCGTCGACCCGGCGTCGGGCGAGGAGGTCCTCACCTACGAGCTGGCGGGCCCGGCCGACGTCGACCGGGCCGTCGCCGCGGCCAGGGCCGCCTTCCCGGGCTGGGCGGGAGCCACCCCCGGCGAGCGGTCCGACGCCCTGCACCGGTTCGCCGCGGTCCTGGCCGACCGGGCCGAGGACTTCGCCCGCGCCGAGTCGCTCCAGTGCGGCAAGCCGCTGAAACTCACCCGCGAGTTCGACGTTCCCGGCACGATCGACAACACGTCCTTCTTCGCCGGGGCCGCACGGCACCTCCAGGGGCAGTCCGCCGGCGAGTACTCCGGGGACCACACCTCCTACGTCCGGCGTGAGCCCATCGGCGTCGTCGGGTCGATCGCCCCCTGGAACTACCCCCTCCAGATGGCCGCCTGGAAGATCCTCCCGGCGATCGCCGCGGGCAACACCATCGTCCTGAAGCCGGCCGAGCTCACCCCGCTGACCTCGCTGCTCTTCGCGCAGGCGGCCACGGACGCCGGGATCCCCGACGGAGTGATCAACATCGTCACCGGCACCGGACGGGAGGCCGGAGAGCACCTCGTCGGCCACCCGGACGTGGCCATGACCTCCTTCACGGGCTCCACCGCCGTCGGCAAGCGCGTCGCCGAGGTCGCCACCGCCACCGTCAAGCGCCTGCACCTGGAGCTCGGCGGCAAGGCGCCCTTCGTCGTCTTCGACGACGCCGACCTGGAGGCCGCCGCCCACGGCGCGGTCGCGGGCTCCCTCATCAACACCGGGCAGGACTGCACGGCCGCCACGCGCGCGTATGTGCAGCGACCGCTGTACGAGGCCTTCGTGGAGCGGACGGCGGCGCTGATGGAGACCGTCCGGCTCGGCGACCCGTTCGCCGCCGGGACCGACCTGGGACCGCTGATCTCGCACGTCCAGCGCGACCGGGTCGCCGGCTTCGTCGACCGGGCGCGCGGCTACGCGCGCGTGGTGACCGGCGGCGAGGCACCCGGGGGCGAGCTCGCCGAGGGCGCCTACTACCGGCCCACCCTGATCGCCGACGCCGCCCAGGACAGCGAGGTCGTCCAGTCGGAGATCTTCGGGCCCGTCCTGGTCGTGCTGCCGTTCGACACCGACGACGAAGGCCTCGCGCTCGCCAACGACACCCCGTACGGTCTTGCCGCCTCCGCCTGGAGCCGGGACGTGTACCGGGCCAACCGGGCGACACGTGAGATCAAGGCCGGCTGCGTCTGGATCAACGACCACATCCCGATCATCAGCGAGATGCCGCACGGCGGCTACAAGTCCTCCGGCTACGGAAAGGACATGTCCGCGTACTCGTTCGAGGAGTACACCCAGATCAAGCACGTCATGTTCGACAACACGGCGGTGGCCGCCAAGGACTGGCACCGCACCGTGTTCGGGGATCGATAGCCGTATGCAGGCCGCCTGACCAACGGCCGTCCACCCTCCGAAAGGGCACCACGCGCATGGAGCAGTACGAGCCCGACCGCCTGTCCGCGGCCCAAGTGGCCGCGATGCGGCGCAGTTTCAGGAACGGCAGGGCCGCCCTCACCCGGCGGTCCCTGCTGCGCGCCTCCGCGGGCGGGGCGCTCGCGGCCGGCGGACTCGGGACGCTGAGCGCCTGCGGCATCCCGGCGGCCGGCCAGTCGCAGGGCGGCGTCTCGGCCGAGGACCACTCGGCCAAGGAGAAGACGGTGAACTTCTCCAACTGGACCGAGTACATGGACGTCGACGACAGCGGCAAACGCCACCCGACCCTGGACCGGTTCGCCGAGCGCACCGGCATCAAGGTCAAGTACACCGAGGACATCAACGACAACAACGAGTTCTTCGGCAAGATCAAGCCGCAGCTCGCCGCCGGCCAGGACACCGGCCGCGACCTGATCGTCCTCACCGACTGGCTGGCCGCCCGCCTCATCCGCCTCGGCTGGGTGCAAAAGCTCGACCCGTCCAACCTGCCGCACGCCTACGCCAACCTGTCGGCCCAGTTCCGCAGCCCCGACTGGGACCCGGGCCGCGCCTACTCCTACGTCTGGCAGGGCATCTCCACCGTCATCGCGTACAACAAGAAGGCCCTCGACGGCGTCGAGGTGACGTCGATCTCCGACCTGCTCGACAACCCCAGGCTCAAGGGGCGCGTCGGCTTCCTGTCGGAGATGCGCGACAGCATCGGCATGACCCTGCTCGACATGGGCAAGGACCCCGCGGACTTCACCGCCGACGACTACGACGCGGCCATCGCCCGTCTCCAGAAGGCCGTCGACAAGGGCCAGATCCGCCGCTTCACCGGCAACGACTACACCTCGGACCTGACCAGCGGAGACTTCGCGGCCTGTGTCGCCTGGGCCGGGGACGTCGTCCAGCTCAAGGCGGACAGCCCCGACATCGACTTCCTCATCCCGGACAGCGGCTATGTGACCTCCACGGACAACCTGCTGATCCCCAACAAGGCCCGCCACAAGACCAACGCCGAGCGGCTCATCGACTTCTACTACGAGCCGAAGGCGGCCGCCGAACTCGCCGCGTACATCAACTACGTGTGTCCCGTCGACGGAGTGAAGGCCGAACTCGCGAAGATCGACGAGGACGCGGCGAACAACCCGCTGATCATTCCCGACAAGGCCATGGCCGCCAAGTCCCATGCCTTCCGCTCCCTGAGCTCGAAGGAAGAGACCGAGTTCGAAGCGAAGTTCGCGAAGCTGACGGGGGCGTGACCATCATGACGAACAAGACCGGCCCCACCGGCGACGTCCGCCTCACCGGCATCGCCAAGACCTACGGCTCCTTCACCGCCGTGCACCCGCTCGACCTGACCGTCCCGCAGGGCTCCTTCTTCGCCCTGCTCGGCGCGTCCGGCTGCGGCAAGACCACCACCCTGCGCATGATCGCCGGCCTGGAGGAACCCTCCGCCGGAACCGTCTTCCTGGGCGACCAGGACGTGACCGCGCTGCCGCCGTACAAGCGGCCGGTGAACACGGTCTTCCAGTCGTACGCCCTCTTCCCGCACCTCGACATCTTCGAGAACGTCGCCTTCGGCCTGCGCCGGCGCGGCCTGAAGTCGGTGAAGAAGCAGGTCGAGGACATGCTCGACCTCGTACAGCTCGGCGAGCAGGCCCGCAAGAAGCCGCACCAGCTCTCCGGCGGCCAGCAGCAGCGCGTCGCGGTCGCCCGCGCGCTGATCAACCACCCGCAGGTGCTGCTCCTCGACGAACCGCTCGGCGCCCTCGACCTCAAGCTGCGCCGCCAGATGCAGCTGGAGCTCAAGCGCATCCAGACCGAGGTCGGCATCACCTTCATCCACGTCACGCACGACCAGGAGGAGGCCATGACCATGGCCGACACGGTCGCCGTGATGAACGGCGGCCGCGTCGAGCAACTCGGCTCCCCGGCCGACCTGTACGAGAACCCGCGCACCACGTTCGTCGCCAACTTCCTCGGCACCTCCAACTTCATCGAGGCCGAGGTCGACGCGAAGAACGGCGAGGAGATCGTGCTGAAGGCGGGCGGCGGCAAGCTCGTCCTGCCCGGGGCACGCTGCTCCGCGCCCACGGCCACCGGCGGCAAGGTGCTGGTCGGCGTCCGCCCGGAGAAGATCTCCCTCACCCACGCCGACGACGCCGGTGAGATCCCCGAGGGCCGCAACCGCATCACGGGCCGCATCGCCGACTCCAGCTTCATCGGCGTCTCCACGCAGTACGTCGTCGACAGCCCCGTCTGCTCCGACTTCGAGGTCTACGCCCAGAACATCGACCGCGACCCCCGCCTGCTGCCCGGCGCCGAGGTCGTCCTGCACTGGAACCCGGCCCACACCTTCGGCCTGGACGCCGCCCAGGACGCCGACGCCGGAGTGGAAGAGGCGGTCTGATGAGCACACTCACCGAGGCGCCACCGCCCCTGGCCCCCCGGCCGCCCGAGCCGAAGCCCCCGAAGCGCAGAGGCCGCCTCACGCCGTACTGGCTGCTGCTGCCCGGCATCCTCTGGCTGGTCGTCTTCTTCGCGCTGCCGATGATCTACCAGGCCTCCACGTCCGTGCAGACGGGCTCCCTGGAGCAGGGCTACAAGGTCACCTGGCACTTCGCCACGTACTGGGACGCCCTGTCCGCGTACTGGCCGCAGTTCGTCCGCTCGGTGCTCTACGCGGGCACGGCGACGATCCTGTGCCTGCTGCTCGGCTACCCGCTGGCGTATCTCATCGCCTTCCGGGCCGGCCGCTGGCGGAACCTGATCATGGTCCTGGTGATCGCGCCGTTCTTCACCAGCTTCCTGATCCGCACCCTCGCCTGGAAGACGATCCTCGCCGACGGCGGCCCGGTCGTCGGCGCGCTCAACACGCTGCACGTCCTGGACGTCACCACCTGGCTGGGCATGACCGCCGGCGACCGTGTCCTGGCCACGCCGCTGGCGGTGGTGTGCGGTCTGACGTACAACTTCCTGCCGTTCATGATCCTGCCGCTCTACACCTCCCTGGAGCGCATCGACGGACGGCTCCACGAGGCGGCGGGGGACCTGTACGCCCGGCCCTCGACGACGTTCCGCAAGGTCACCTTCCCGCTGTCCATGCCCGGAGTCGTCTCGGGCACGCTGCTGACCTTCATTCCGGCGGCCGGTGACTACGTGAACGCCGATCTGCTCGGCTCCACCGACACCCGCATGGTCGGAAACGTCATCCAGACGCAGTTCCTGAGAGTGCTCGACTATCCGACGGCCGCGGCGCTCTCCTTCATCCTCATGGCGGCCATCTTGCTCATGGTCACCCTCTACATCCGCAGGTCCGGGACGGAGGATCTGGTCTAAATGCCCTTCGTCAACTGGCTCAAGAGAAATCTCGTCGTGCTGGCGGGACTGCTGACCCTCGGCTATCTGCTCCTGCCGAACATCGTCGTGACGGTGTTCTCCTTCAACAAACCGAAGGGGCGCTTCAACTACGCATGGCAGGAGTTCTCCCTCGACGCCTGGAAGGACCCCTGCGGAGTCTCCGGGCTGTGCGGGTCCCTGTCCCTCAGCCTCCAGATCGCGGTGTGGGCGACACTCGGCGCCACCCTCCTCGGCACCCTGATCGCCTTCGCCCTGGTCCGCTACCGGTTCCGCGCCCGGGGCGCCGTGAACTCGCTGATCTTCCTGCCGATGGCGATGCCCGAGGTCGTCATGGCCGCCTCGCTGCTCACCCTGTTCCTCAACATGGGCGCGCAGCTGGGCTTCTGGACGATCCTCATCGCGCACATCATGTTCTGCCTGAGTTTCGTGGTCACGGCCGTGAAAGCCCGGGTGATGTCGATGGACCCGAAACTGGAGGAGGCGGCGCGGGACCTGTACGCGGGCCCGTTCCAGACCTTCGTCCGGGTCACCCTGCCGATCGCGGCACCGGGCATCGCGGCGGGCGCGCTGCTCGCCTTCGCGCTGTCCTTCGACGATTTCATCATCACCAATTTCAACGCCGGTTCGACCGTCACCTTCCCCATGTTCGTGTGGGGCTCGGCCCAGCGCGGAACGCCCGTACAGATCAATGTGATCGGCACGACGATGTTCATCGTCGCCGTACTGTTCGTCCTCATTTCCATGGCCGTCGGAAATCGGCGCAACAGGCACACGGCATAACCGTAGGGAGTTGAAATCATGGCCCCTGGTGCCATGAATCAGTGGACTCGTTCGCTCTCCGACGCCCAGCCGGTCCCGTACTGGCTGGACGACCCCGGCCGGCCCCGCCCCGAACCCGCCCTCACCACCTCCGAGACCTGCGACCTGCTGGTCGTCGGCGGCGGCTACAGCGGGTTGTGGACGGCGCTGATCGCCAAGGAGCGCGACCCGCGGCGGGACGTGGTGCTGGTGGAGGGCCGCGAGGTGGGCTGGGCCGCCTCCGGCCGCAACGGCGGATTCTGCGCCGCCTCCCTCACCCACGGCCTGCCCAACGGCCTGGCCCGCTGGCCCCACGAGATCCACACCCTCCAGGAGATGGGCGCCCGCAACCTCGACGAGATCGAGGCGGCGGTCGCCCGTTACGGCCTCGACTGCGACTTCGAACGCACCGGCGAGATCGACGTCGCCACCGAGCCGTACCAGGCGCGGGAACTGCGCGCGTGGCACGAGGAGACCGTCCGCCGGGGCCTGGCCGGCGACGTCGAGTACCTGGACGCCGACGCCGTACGGGAGCAGGTGAACTCGCCCACCTTCCGGGCGGGCCTGTGGGACCGCAGGGGCGTCGCCATGCTGAACCCGGCCAGGCTCGCCTGGGGCCTGAAGCGGGCGTGCGTGGAACTGGGCGTCCGCGTCTACGAGCACACCCCCGCCCTGACCCTGAAGCCGTACGGCCCCGGCATGGCCGTACGCACCCCCTACGGCCGGGTCCGCGCCCGCCGGGTCGCCCTCGGCACCAACGTCTTCCCGAACCTGGTCAGACGCGTCCGCTCCTACACCGTCCCGGTGTACGACTACGCCCTGATGACCGAGCCGCTCACGGCCGGGCAGCTCGACTCCATCGGCTGGAAGAACCGTCAGGGCCTCGGCGACAGCGCCAACCAGTTCCACTACTTCCGGCTGTCCGCCGACAGCCGGATCCTGTGGGGCGGCTACGACGCGGTCTACCCCTACGGCGGCCGCGTCCGCGCCGAGTACGACGACCGCCCGGAGACCTACGCCAAGCTCGCCGGGCACTTCTTCACCTGCTTCCCGCAGCTGGAGGGCGTCCGCTTCTCCCACGCCTGGGGCGGCGCGATCGACACCTGCTCCCGCTTCTCGGCGTTCTTCGGCACCGCCCACCAGGGCAAGGTGGCCTACGCCGCCGGGTACACCGGCCTCGGTGTCGGAGCCACCCGGTTCGGGGCCGACGTGATGCTGGACCTGCTGGCGGGGGAGCGCACGCGACGCACGGAACTGGACATGGTCCGCAAGAAGCCCCTGCCCTTCCCGCCCGAGCCGTTCGCCTGGACCGGCATCGCCCTGACCAAGTGGTCACTGGCCCGCGCGGACACCCAGGGCGGCCGGCGCAACCTGTGGCTGCGCACGATGGACCGGTTGGGGCTGGGATTCGACAGCTGACCGACCGGGTGTGATCCGGTTCACTCCAACGAGGTGCCGGAACCCGCGTAATGACCGGGGGGACACCCCCTTCTCCCTCGTGATGGCCTCCGGACGCCCCGCGCGTCCGTGAGGTTCGCGAGAGAGAAGGGGGTCTTTGACGATGACCGGTGCGAAGACGGCGGTCGAGTGGCTCGCATCCGTCGCGCCCGATCCCGAGGCCTGCCGCTGGGAGTGGGAGCGCAACCCGCTGGGTGTGGCGCTGCTGCCCGCCGGCAGCGCCTGGGACGTGCTCATCCTGCCCGGCGAACTCGGCTACGCCACGCTCGACGTGCTCACCCGTGTGCTCGACCGGCCGGGCCCGGTGCTCGTCGACTTCGGCGACGCCCGGATGGGGTTCTTCGTGCCGCCGGGCACCGCGGCCCGCTGGCTCGGCACCGGCATCCGCACGGCGGGCGCCGGCACCTGGATCGTCGTGCCGTACCCGGGCCGTTCCTCACCCGGCGGGGTCCGCTGGCTGGTCCCGCCGGACGGCTCGGGCATGCTCACGGACCCGGCCCTGCTGGAACTGGCCATGCACGAGGCGGCGGCGGGCCTGGCCACGCGCGCCGACGGTCAGGGCCCTGGTGCCTGAGACCGGCCGGACGCCCCGGCCGCCCGGAGGAAGAGCCACAGCGACGACAGCAGCACCGCGCACAGACACCAACTGCCCACCACGTCCAGCGGCCAGTGGTAGCCGCGGCGGACCAGGCCGTAGCTGGTGCCGAGGACCAGGGCGACGCAGAGGACGATCAACGCGCGGCGGGCCGGGCGCGAGCGCAGCCGGGGAAGCAGGAGCAGCGTCGCGCAGCCGTAGGCGATGGCGGCCGTGGCGGTGTGCCCCGAGGGGTAGTAACCGGTGCCGGGCGGTTCGGCCGGGGTGCCCGGACGTGCCATGAGCACCTTCAGCGGAACGACCAGCGCCGGGACCAGGGCCATGAGCACGGCGGCGGCGGCGACGGGCAGCCACCAGCGGTCCGTGCCGTCCCGCCGGCCTCGGACGGCGAGGTACCCGAGCGCGACGGCGAGGACCGGGACCGCGACCTGGACGTTGCCCAGGTCGGCGAGGAGCTCGGAGCCGCGGTCCGGATTCACCAGCAGGCGGCTGAGGCGTTCGTCGAGCCCGACGAGCGGCCCGCCGACGGCGACCTGCCAGGTGATCGCGGCGAACAGCAGGGCCGCGAGGGCGAGCAGGACGGTGACCGTGTCCGGGAGTGCGGTGCGTTCCCGGTTCGCGGAGATCGGCATGGGCCACAGCTTGGCACGAGCACGCATGCCCACTCGCCGCCGGAGAACCGAGGGGGAAAGGGAGGTCGGCCGCCCCGGAACAGGGGGGGTGGTTCCGGGGCGGCCGTCCGGACCGGAACGTCGCGCGCCCCGGGGGGTTTGGGGCGGGCGACCGTCCGATCGGTGAGGAGATCCAGAGCTCAGGCTCCGGTTGTGTGCGCGAGGGCACGACCAGGTCGAAGCTGGGGAGGCCCCGGCCTGATGTCACCCACAGTCCCCTGTGGGCGGGGTGTATCTCTCATCTGGGTAGAACCTACGACAGGGGCAGGGCGCAGGACAGGCCGTAGGGCGCCCTGTCATCCACCTCGCACACCTTCTTCACACGCTCTGCCGCTCACCGCCCCGGTGACGGAACCGGGGCGGCTCACCTGCCCGGACGGCGGCTCAGATGCGCGTGCCGCGGGGTCAGATGCGGGTGAACGCCTGCTCGATGATGTCGAGGCCCTCGTTGAGCAGGTCCTCGCCGATCACCAGCGGGGGCAGGAAGCGCAGCACGTTGCCGTAGGTGCCACAGGTCAGGACCAGCAGGCCCTCGGCGTGGCAGGCCTTGGCGAGCGCGGCCGTCGCCTCCGGGTTCGGCTCCTTGGTGGCACGGTCCTTGACCAGCTCGATGGCGATCATCGCGCCCCGGCCACGCACGTCGCCGATGATGTCGAACTTCTCGCCCATGGCGCCGAGGCGGGCCTTCATGACCGCCTCGATGTTCTTCGCCCTGGCGTTGAGGTCGAGTTCCTTCATCGTCTCGATGGAGCCGAGCGCGCCGGCGCAGGCGACCGGGTTGCCGCCGTAGGTGCCGCCCAGGCCGCCGGCGTGCGCGGCGTCCATGATCTCGGCGCGCCCGGTGACGGCCGCGAGCGGCAGACCGCCGGCGATGCCCTTCGCCGTCGTGATGAGGTCCGGGACGATGCCCTCGTCCTCGCACGCGAACCACTGGCCCGTGCGGCAGAAGCCCGACTGGATCTCGTCGGCGACGAAGACGATGCCGTTGTCCTCGGTGAACTTGCGGATCGCCGGCAGGAAGCCCTTCGCCGGCTCGATGAAGCCGCCCTCGCCGAGCACCGGCTCGATGATGACCGCGGCCACGTTCTCCGCGCCGACCTGCTTGCTGATCTGGTCGATGGCCTGGGCGGCGGCCTCGGGCCCCGCGTTCTCGGGCCCGGTCGGCCAGCGGTAGCCGTACGCCACCGGCACCCGGTACACCTCGGGCGCGAACGGGCCGAAGCCGTGCTTGTACGGCATGTTCTTCGCGGTCAGCGCCATGGTGAGGTTGGTGCGGCCGTGGTAGCCGTGGTCGAAGACGACGACGGCCTGGCGCTTGGTGTACGCGCGGGCGATCTTGACGGCGTTCTCGACGGCCTCGGCGCCCGAGTTGAACAGGGCGCTCTTCTTGGCGTGGTCACCCGGGGTCAGCTCGGCGAGCGCCTCGGCGACCTCGACGTAGCCCTCGTACGGCGTGACCATGAAACAGGTGTGGGTGAAGTCGGCCAGCTGCGCCGACGCCCGCCGTACGACGGCCTCGGCGGAGGCGCCCACGGACGTCACGGCGATGCCCGACCCGAAGTCGATCAGCCGGTTGCCGTCGACGTCCTCGATGATCCCGCCGCCCGCCCGCGCCGTGAACACGGGCAGCACGGACCCCACGCCCTGCGCGACCGCGGCGGTACGGCGGGCCTGCAGCTCCTGCGACTTCGGACCGGGGATGGCGGTGACGACGCGGCGCTCCTGCGGAAGTGCGGTCATGCGGGGCTCCTGGGGTGGTGCGGATGGTCTCTTGCGGACGCTCGGCTTCTTTTCTCGCAGGCTAGGGCGGGGCACGGGGGGTGGGCATGCTCCATGTGGGCGTTGTCGGTGGGACGGCTTGTCCGGGGTGGACATGGCGGTCTCGTGGACCGGTGCCCACGACCCGGCCGTGTAAGCGGTGAACTCCCCAGGCAAGGGCGTTAGATTGGCTCGCTGATGGTGGACGGAGCGGCTGGTCAGGGGGCAGGGGCGATGGACAGCGACGGGACGCAGGACGCGCGGGGCACGCATGCGAGTCCCGTGCCGCGCCCGGCGGGACCGCCGGAGGTGCCCGCGATGCCTCCCCGGCCGCCCCGGGCGCCGATGACACCGCCGCCGGACGGGTCGGCCTTCCTCGCCTGGCTGCGCGCCCCGCGGCCCGACGCCGCGCCGGGCGTGTGGCGGTTCGGGCACCGGCCGCGGCCCGCGGAGGAACCCGAGGAGATCCCCACCCGGCAACTGCTCAGCGGGGCACTGATCGCCTTCCTCGTGGGATGGCTGGTCTGGTCACTGCTCCAGAACGGCTACATCGGCACCTGGTGGTGGGTGCCGTTCGACCTGATCGTCCCCGACGCCTGGCGGGGCGGCGACAGCGACCTCGGGGAGACCGGGACGTTCATCGTCTACCAGGGGTACGAGCTGCTCGTCGCCTTGGCGATCATGGTCGGGGCGGCCCGGCTCGGCCGCTGGGGCGAGGTGTGGCGCCGCTTCGTCACCCCCCGCTTCCGCCGGCCGCAGGCCCAGGAGACCCGCACGGCACCCGAGGACGACCCCGCCCAGTGGAACGAGCTGCGCGCGGCCGGGGCCGTCGACGCCGCCGAGCGGCTCGCCGCCGAGGCACGCTCGGGGATGATGCGGGACGTCGACCACGCGCGGATCCTGCGTGCCTGGCAGGGCGTGCGCACCGGACGGCACAGCCTCGCCACCTTCAGCGGCGCCGTGCTCAAGGACGGCGCCGCCGCCTGCCTGCACCCCTCGGGCGAGCGCGACCTGCCCGCCCGGCTCGCCCGGCACGACCTCGTCACCGGGCAGGTGCGGCTCGGGACCACCGTGGACGACGCCCGCAACCCCTACACCTACCGCGGCACCGGTCTCGCCCTCGGTCCCGACCTGCTCGGCACCTCGCTCGTGGCCGTCGGCCCCGCCGGATCCGGCAAGACCGGGACCGTCGTCCGTCCGCTCGCCGAGTCGCTGTGCCTGCACGCCCTCGCCGGACGGGCCGCCGTGGTCGTGGTCGGGGCGGCCGGGGCGGGGCTCGGGCCGGCCGAGGCCTACGACGTGGTCGTGCGGATCGGGAACCAGGACTCCGAGTACGACCTCGATCTGTACGGCGGCACCACCGACCCGGACGAGGCCGCGGCCGTGCTCGCCGAGGCGCTCGTCGGGGACCTCGCCGACCCGCATCCCGGCAGCGACAGCCGCCGCTCGACCACCGTCCTCGCCCAGCTGCTCGGGCCGTTCCGGGCCGTGCACGGGCGTTTCCCGTCCGTACCCGAGCTGCGGCAGCTGCTCGACGGGGCGCCGGGGCCGTTCGCCGCCCTGCGGCAGGGCCTCCAGCAGGCCGGGCAGGAGTCGCTGCTGCGCGAGCTCGACGCCCGGGAGCGGCAGATGGGGCAGCCCGGGGACGTCGGCGGGGTGCTGGGCGATCGCGTGGCGCTGCTCGACCGGCCCGCCTTCGCCGGGTTCTTCGACACCTCCGGGCAGTCTCGGCCCTTCACCCTCAAGGCCCTCGACCACCCGGTGCGCGTGCGGATCGACCTGCCCCAGCGCGGCCACGCCGACGCCTCCAGGATGCTGGCCCGGCTCGTGCTCGCGCAGTTCACGGCGAGCGTCGCCGTACGCGAGGACCGCTCGCTGTTCGCCTGCCTGCTGCTGGACGACGCCACCGGTGTGGTGACGCCCGAGGCCGTGCGCGGCATCCAGCGGCTGCGGTCCGGCAACGCCGGGGTCGTGCTCACCCTGCGGACCCTGGACGACGTGGCCCGGCCGCTGCGCGGACCCCTGCTCGGCGCCACCGGCTGCCGGATGGCCCTGTCGGGGCTCACGCCCTGGGACGGACAGGACTTCGCCGAGGTGTGGGGCAAGGAGTGGACCGAGGCCCGGGACGTCACCGACCGGCAGATCATCGCCGAGACCCCGGCGGGCAAGGCCGTGCACATGCTGCGCCGGGTGATCACCGGCAAGGCGCCGACCGCCCGGGCGGTGACCGTGCGGCAGGTCGAGCGGGAGCGCTGGTCCGCCTCCGAGCTGGCGCACGCCGTGCCGGCGGGGCACGCGGTGCTGTCGCTGACCGACGTCAAGGGCGAGCACGCGCCTCCGCTGCTGGTCGATCTGCGGGGCTGACCCCGCAGCGCCGGTGCGGGTACGCGGGGACCGTACAGTGAGGCAGAATCGTCACAGGTCGTTCATACGAGGCGGCCAAAACACCACACCGGTCACACCGCCCTGACGCAGAAGGCCTCATGCCCCCGACGCTCGCCTCGCTCGTCCACCACTCCGCGCTGAAACTGACCGTGCGGGCGGGCCAGGACCGCCTGGACGTGCCGGTCCGCTGGGCGCACCCCAGCGAGCTCGCCGACCCCGTCCCGTACATGGAGGGCGGGGAACTGCTGCTGATCACCGCCCTCAAGCTGGACGCCGAGGACCCGGAGGCCATGCGCCGTTACGTGCGGCGGCTGGCCGGGGCCGGGGTGGTGGGGCTGGGCTTCGCCGTCGGCGTCCACTACGAGGAGGTCCCCGGGGCGCTCGTAGCCGCGGCCGAGGAGGAGGGCCTGCCCCTGCTGGAGGTGCCGCGCCGCACACCGTTCCTCGCCATCAGCAAGGCCGTGTCCGCCGCGATCGCCGCCGACCAGTACCGGGCCGTCACCGCCGGGTTCGCCGCCCAGCGCGAGCTGACCCGGCAGGCCCAGACCGGCGGGCCGGAGGGACTGCTGGCCGCGCTGGCCTCACAGGTCGACGGATGGGCCGCGCTGTACGACGCCTCGGGCGCGGTCGTCGCCACGGCACCGGAGTGGGCGGGGCGGCGTGCCGCGCGGCTCACCGGCGACGTGCAGAAGCTGCGGGACCGCCCCGCGCCCGCCTCGTCGGTGGTCGGCGGGCCGGAGAACGAGGACCGGGTCGAGCTGCACACCATCGGCACCGGCCGGCGCCCCCGGGCCGCCCTCGCCGTCGGCACGGCCGGCGCCCCGGGTACCGCCGAGCGCTACGCCGTCCACTCGGCGATCGCGCTGCTGACCCTGACCACCGAACGCTCGCGGTCGCTCCAGGCGGCCGAGCAGCGCGTCGGCGCGGCGGTGCTGCGCATGCTGCTGGCCGGGGAGCCCGACCACGCCCGCGCGGTCGCCGGAGACCTGTACGGCGAGCTGCTGGACGCACCGTTCCGGATGATGGTCGCCGAGCGGGTGCCGGTGTCGGCGTCGGCCGCGCTGGCCCGTGCCGAGGCCCGGACGGGCGCCCCGGCCGCGGACCGGCCCTCGGCGGCCGCGCTCGCCGCCGCCGACACCGGCGGCGACCCCCTCGCGGCGCTCGCGGACGTGGTGGAGTCCGCCGCGGCCCGGGCCGGTGAGGCCGTGCTGGTGGTGCCGGAGGGAGAGCGGCTGGTGGTGCTGGCGGCGGACCGCGGCGCCGCGGCGGCGGCCTGCGGGGAGTACGCGGCCGCCCTGGAGACCGCCCGGGCCGGCCTGCGCGAGAAGGTGCCGGGCGGCGAGGAGGACGAACTGGTCGTGGGTCTTTCGGCACCGGCCGGTCCCATCGCCGCGTCCGCCGCGTACAAGCAGGCCGAACAGGCGCTGTCGGTGGCGCGGCGGCGCGGGCGCGTCCTCGTGGAGCACGAGCGGATGGCGGCCGGATCGGTGCTGCCGCTGCTGGCCGACGACGCCGTACGGGCCTTCGCCGACGGCATGCTGCGACCGCTGTACGAGCACGACGCCACCGGCCGCGGCGACCTCGTGGCCTCCCTGCGCGCCTGGCTGTCCAAGCACGGCCAGTGGGACGCGGCGGCGGCCGATCTCGGCGTCCACCGGCACACCCTGCGCTACCGCATGCGCCGCGTGGAGGAGATCCTCGGCCGGTCCCTGGACGACCCGGACGTCCGGATGGAGCTGTGGCTGGCCCTGAAGGCGGCCACCACCGAGTAGCCAAACCGTAGCAACCGCGTCCCCCAGTGCTACGGCTCGGACAAACGCCCTTCGGCCACCTCGCGCCTACCGTTGGTCCCGCAGCACAGGATCACCCCCAACGCCGAAGGGCCGGAACCCCTATGACCTCCACCCACGCCTTCTGGCTCGCCGGCCGCCAGGCCACCGGCGAGGACACCTTCGACGTCACGTCCCCCTGGGACGGGCGGCTCGTCGGCACGGTGAGCGTGCCGACGGACGCGCAGGTCGAGGAGGCCGTGGCCGCCGCGCACGCCGTCCTGGACGAGTTCGCCGCCACCCCCGCGCACGTCCGGGCCGCCGCCCTCGACCACGTCAGCAAGCGCCTGGCCGAGCGCACCGAGGAGATCGCGCGGCTGATCTCGGCCGAGAACGGCAAGCCCATGAAGTGGGCGCGCGGCGAGGTCGGCCGTGCCGTGTCGGTGTTCCGGTTCGCGGCCGAGGAGGCCCGGCGGTTCAACGGCGGCGAGGCCCAGCGCCTCGACACCGACCTCGGCGGCCAGGGCCGGCTCGCCCTCACGCGCCGCTTCCCCAAGGGCGTCGTGCTGGGTATCGCGCCCTTCAACTTCCCGCTGAACCTCTGCGCCCACAAGGTCGCCCCGGCCATCGCCGCCGGCGCCCCGATCATCCTCAAGCCGGCCCCGGCGACCCCGCTGTCCGGCCTGATCATCGGTGACCTGCTGGCCGAGACCGAGCTGCCCGCGGGCTCCTGGAGCATCCTGCCGGTCGCCAACGACAAGATGCCCGCCCTCGTGCGGGACGAGCGCCTGCCCGTCATCTCCTTCACGGGCTCCGAGAAGGTCGGCTACGCGATCATGGACTCGGTGCCGCGCAAGCACTGCACCCTGGAGCTGGGCGGCACCGGCGCGGCCGTCGTCCTCGCCGACTGGGCGAGCGACGAGGACCTGGACCGGGCGGCGAACCGCATCGCCACCTTCTCCAACTACCAGGGCGGCCAGTCCTGCATCTCGGTCCAGCGCGTCATCGCCGACGCCTCGGTGTACGACCGGCTGCTGCCGCGCATCGTCGCCGCCGTCGAGGCCCAGGTCACCGGCGACCCGAGCGACGACACCACCGATGTCGGCCCGCTGGTCAGCGAGGACGCCGCCAAGCGCGTGGAGACGTGGGTCCGGGAGGCCGTGGACGCCGGGGCGAAGCTGCTCACCGGCGGCAAGCGCGACGGCGCCTCCTACGCGCCGACCGTCCTGGCCGAGGTCCCGGCCGACGTCACGATCTCCTGCGAGGAGGTCTTCGGACCGGTCCTCACGGTGCAGAAGGCGGACGGCGAGGCCGAGGCCTTCGCCGCGGTCAACGACTCCAAGTACGGCCTCCAGGCGGGCGTGTTCACCCACGACCTCCAGACCGCCTTCCGCGCCCACCGGGCCCTGGAGGTCGGCGGTGTGGTCATCGGGGACGTGCCGTCCTACCGCGCCGACCAGATGCCGTACGGCGGGGTCAAGCAGTCCGGCGTGGGCCGCGAGGGCGTGCGCTTCGCCATGGAGGACTACACCTACGAGCGGGTGCTGGTGCTGACCGGCATCGAGCTCTGAACCGTCTCCGCCCCACCCTCTGGCTCATGGAAACCATTTTCATATAAGCTCGGCGAAGGGGCCCGGCACCGATGCCTTCCGGTGCCGGGCCCCTTCTTGTGCCGGCCTGCTCCGGACCCTCAACCGGAGAAGCCGACGTGCGCGAGCCGCAGCGGGCCGCGCAGTTCGAGGCGCACGTCGTGGACGCCCGAGGCGACGACGGACGTGCCGAGGCGGACGTAGTCGTACGGGCCCGAGGTCGGCGCGGCGGGCGACAGCGTCGCGAGGACCGGGCCGCCGTCGAGGGACACCCCGACCGTGCCCTCACCGGCCACCTCGACCGTCACCTCGCGGACGCCCTCCCCGAAGTCGCAGGCCCGGTAGAGCAGTTCACCGGAACCGGCACCCACCGGCGTCACGGCGTCGCCCGAGACCTTCGTCCGGTCCACGATCTCGATACCGCTGTGCTCGTCGAATGAGGCCGCCGGAAGACCGTCCGTGACGACCGCGCGCGGCAGGGCGGGCTCGCCGTCGAGTGTGACGGTCGTCCGCAGCCGGACGTCCTCGCTGGACGCCCCGGCCAGCAGCTCGTACGCGCCCGGCTCCACCCGCCACCGGCCCTGCGCCACGTCCCAGAACCCGAAGGCGGTCAGCGGGACCTCGAAGCTCAGCTCGGCCGTCGCCCCCGGGGCGAGCGTGACGCGGCGATGCTCCAGCAGCTCCCGGCGCGGACGCGGCACGGACGCGTCGACGGCCCGGGTGTAGAGCTGGGCCACCTCGTCGGCCGTGACGTCACCGGTGTTCGTGACGCGGAAGGAGACCCGCACGGCCGTGCCCTCGACCCGGGCCGCCAGGTCGCCGTAGGCGAACGACGTGTACGACAGGCCGTGCCCGAACGGGAACAGGGGCGTGCCCTCGAAGTAGAGGTACGTCTGGCGGGCGCCGATCACGTCGTAGTCGAGGAGTCCCGGCAGGTCGGCGTCGTCGGTGTACCAGGTCTGCGGCAGGCGCCCGGCGGGGGAGACGTCACCGGCCAGGACGCGTGCCAGCGCGGTGCCGCCCGCCTGGCCGCCGTGCGCGGTCCACAGCACCGCGGGCAGCTCGGCCGGGTCGACGGCGTACGGGTAGGCGGAGACCAGCGCCAGCACGGTGGCCGGGTTCGCCGCGCGGGCCGCCCGCAGGAGCCGCTCCTGGTGGCCCGGCAGCCGCAGGGTCGTGCGGTCCTCGGTCTCCCGGCCGTTGATGGACGGGTCGTTGCCCGCGACCACCACGACCACGTCGGCCGCCGCGGCGGCCCGTGCCACCGCCTCCTCGCCGCGCTCGGCGACGACCAGCTCGAAGACCTCGGGATCCTCGTCGGCAACCTTCACGCCGTCGGCGGAGACAGACACGTGCCGGCCCGTCCCCAGGTGCTTCAGGAGGTGCCCGTTCCCGTGCGGTTCAAGGCGGAACGTCTCCTGCACGAACCAGCCGCCCGGCTGGTCGGCGGAGGCGCGCAGGAAGCCGTCGTCGGCGACCGAGAGGTAGCGGCCGTCGGGGGCGCGCAGGGTCAGGACGTCCTCGCCCCAGTCGACGAGCGCCAGTTCGGTGCCGTCGGCGTCGGTCGTGAGCGCCGGCAGGTCGGTGCGGCCTCTGAGCAGTGCCGGGTCGAGCGCGCCCTCGGCCCCGCGCACCTCGTCGGCGGCCCCCTCGGCCGCCGGCACGTGCAGGAAGGCGCCCGTGGAGGTCTTGAACCGGACCCGGTCCACGCCCTCCGTGAACTCCACCCGATCCGCGCCGAACCGTTCGTAGAGGCCCTCCAGCGGGGTCGAGCGGTGGATGAGCGTGCCGCTGTACCAGTCGAGCTTGCACTCGTCGGCGAGCAGCCCGACCACCGCCACGCGGGTGTCCGGGGCGAGGGGCAGCACCCCGTCGTTCTTGAGCAGGACGACCGCCTGCTCCGCGGCCTCCTGGGCGAGGGCGCGGTGCGCCGGGGTGTCGAACGCGCCGGTCGCGTCGTGCGGGTCGTCACCCGGGTCGAACTCACCGAGCCGGAAACGGACGGAGAGCTGACGGCGGACGGCCGTGTCGACATCGGCCTCGCTCAGCAGGCCGCGCTCCAGGGCCCCGCGCAGCCGGCCGATGATCTGCGAGGAGTCCGTGCCGTGGTCGGTGAAGCTGTCGACACCGGCCACGAGGGCCGCGGCGGTGGCTTCCTCGTGTGTGTCGAAGTAGTGCTCGGAGTCGACCAGATTGCTCGGCGCACCCGCGTCCGAGCAGACCAGCAGGTCCTCGTCGGTCCAGGTCCGCAGGTGCTCGGACAGGTACGGGGAGACGTGGTTGGGGCGGCCGTTGACCAGGTTGTACGCCGGCATCACCCCGGCCACCGCGCCCGCCCGCACGGTGTCGCGGAAGGCCCGCAGGTCGTACTCGTGCAGCACACGCGGGCGCACCGAACTCGACGTCGTGTCGCGGTCCGTCTCGTTGTTGTGGGCCAGCCAGTGCTTCAGCACGGGCGCGGTGCGCCAGTGGGTGGGGTGGTCGCCGCGCAGCCCGCGGGTGTAGGCCGTGGCGATCGCGGAGGTGAGCTTCGGGTCCTCGGAGTAGCCCTCCTCGTTGCGGCCCCACAGGGGGTGGCGCAGCAGATTGACCGTCGGGGCCCAGACGTTGAGGCCGACCCGGTCGTCCTTGGCGCGCATCGCCCGGATCTCCTTGGACACCGCGTCGCCGACGCGCCGCACCAGCTCCGGGTTCCAGGTGGCGCCGAGGCCGACCGCCTGGGGGAACACCGTCGCCGGGCCCATCCACGCCACGCCGTGCAGCGCCTCCTGGCCGGTGCGGAACGCGGCCACGCCGAGCCGCTCCACGGCGGGCGTGAACTGGTGCAGGAACGACAGCTTCTCGTCGAGAGTGAGCCGTCCCAGCAGATCGTCGACGCGCTTCGCGAGCGGCAGCCGCGGGTCGCGGAACGGTTCGGTGGAGGGTGTGTGTGCGGTCACGTGGGGATCCCCTTGCGATGGATCGTGGAGGCGCTTTCGAAGCGCTTCGATGCTGGGTCGCCGACGGGTCGGGTGTCAAGGGATCAGTGCCGTCAGTTCAAGCGGGGCACAAGGAAAGGTCCCTGTCCCGGAGGGCGCAGGAAGTTTGGGAACGACCCTTGTGCGCCCTGGGGTGTTCACTTAACCTCACAGCAACATCGAAGCGCTTCGACTACGAAAACGCCTGGTCGGTCGAAAGGTCGCTTCAGCTCAGCCAGTTCCACTCGAGACACCGCAGCCGACGGCCTCCGCCGGGTGTCCTGGTGCGCCATGAAGGGTTGACGCAATGACGCCGAATGCCGCCTCCGCCTCCTCCGGACCGAGCCGGAGAAGTTTCCTCGCCTCCACGGCGGTCGCCACCGCAGCCGTGGCCGGGGGGATGCCGTTGCTGGCCGCCTGCGGCGGGTCCGACGGCGGGTCGAAGGACGGCACCACGTCGGGCAAGGACGCCAAGAAGATCCTGCCGGCGTACGTGGCCAGCAACGTGGTGACGCCGGACATCCCGTCCAAGAACGGTTCTGCGCTCGGCTTCACCGGCAAGCTCGACCTCGCCGGCCTCAAGACCTCGGTGTCGAAGAAGCTCGGCAAGGGCGGCAAGGTCACCATCATGGCGCCGTTCTGGGGCTCGCCGCCGAAGCAGGGCAACGCCTACTACAAGGCGATGAACGACCTGATCGGCGTCGACGTCGCCTGGCAGAACCAGGACGGCAACACCTACGACCAGAAGCTCGGCGCGGTTCTCGCCTCCAGCGACGTCCCGGACGTCGTGGTGGTTCCCGGCTGGAACATGGGCGGGAAGATACCCAGCGCCATCATCAGCAAGTTCGCCGACCTCGGCCCCTACCTCTCCGGTGACAAGGTCAAGGAGTACCCGAACCTCGCGGCGATCCCGACGGACGCCTGGCGGCGCTCCATCTTCGGCGGCAAGCTGCGCGGCCTGCCGATGCCGGCGCCGTCCGCTCCCTCCATGGTGCCCCTGTACCGGCAGGACATCTTCGAGAAGGAGGGTTACGAAGTCCCCAAGTCCTGCGACGAGTTCATGGACCTGGCCAAGGAGATCACCAACGCCAGGGCCAAGCGGTGGGCCTGCCTGGACATGAAGTGGACCGCGTTCCAGGCCTTCGGCGTGCTCTCCGGCGCGGAGAAGCCGCTCGGCTGGAACCTCGTCGACGGCAAGCTCGTCAACCGCATCGAGACCGACGAGTTCCTCGAAGCGCTGGAGTGGTCCCGCAAGCTCTTCGCCGCCGGAGTGGTCCACCCCGACTCCAAGCTGGGCAAGAACGCCCCCGACCCGGGCCCCAAGTTCGCGGCGGGCGAGTTCCTGATCTACCCCAACAACATCTCCCAGTGGTGGGGCCGCACCGCCGAACAGGCCACCCAGAACCCGGACTTCAAGATCTGGGGCATGGACGTCTGGGGACACGACGGCGGCGATCCCACCCTGTGGGCCGAACAGCCCGCCGGCATCTTCGCCTTCGTCAACAAGAAGGCCTCCGAGTCGGTCATCCGCGACGTGCTGGCCGTCGCCAACGTCACCGCGGCGCCGTACGGCACCAAGGAGTACATGATGACCAACTACGGCGTCGAAGGCACCCACTACACCGTCAAGGACGGTGTCCCCCTCAAAACCGACAAGGGCAACATCGAGGTGATGAACGCCTACGTCATGGTCGCGAGCCCGGCCGCGACCCTCGCGCACCCCGACTTCCCCGAGGTCGCCAAGGGCCAGGTCGAGTGGCAGCAGCGCATGGGCGCCTTCGCCAAGAAGTCCTCCTTCTGGGGCATGCAGATCACCGAGCCCGCTCGGTACACCAACCTCTCCAACGACTTCGAGCAGCTCGAGGACGACATCGTCCGCGGCCGCAAGAAGATCAGCGACATGCAGCAGGCTGTCGCCGACTGGAAGAGCAAGGGCGGCGACAAGCTGCGCGACTGGTACCAGAAGATTCTCGACGAGAACGGCAGCGCGGCCAACTGATCCGGGTTCGAGGCGAGGAGAAGGCCGTGTCCCACAGCACGGTGCCTCGGAGCAGGGCCGAGGCCAAGAGGAAGACCACGCCGGACGAGACCCCGCCGGCGCAGGACGGTCCCGGCGGATCCCCGGGGACGCGTCCATCGGGGAAGCTGAGCCTCAAGGTCCGTCTCAGACGCGACCGGGTGCTGCTCCTGATGACGCTGCCGGCCGTACTGCTGGTGCTGGTGTTCAACTACATACCGATCCTCGGCAACGTCGTCGCGTTCCAGGAGTACGACCCGTACATCAGTGACAACGGCGTCATCTCCATGCTGAACAGTCCCTTCGTGGGCCTGGAGAACTTCCAGCGGATCTTCGAGGACTCGGCCTTCTGGAACGCCGTCGAGAACACCCTGGTGCTGTTCTTCCTCCAGATCGTGCTGTTCTTCCCGATCCCGATCCTGCTCGCGCTGCTCATCAACAGCGTGATCAGGCCCCGGGTGCGGGCGGTCGCGCAGGCCGTGCTCTACCTGCCGCACTTCTTCTCCTGGGTGCTGGTCATCGCCGTCTTCCAGCAGCTCTTCGGCGGCGCCGGAATCCTCTCCCAGCTGCTGCGGCAGAACGGGTACGACGGTCTCGACATCATGACCAACCCGGGTACCTTCCCGCTGCTGATCACCGCGGAGAGCATCTGGAAGGACGTCGGCTGGGGCATCATCGTCTTCCTCGCCGCGCTCGCCTCGGTCAGTCCCGATCTCTACGAGGCCGCCGCCATGGACGGCGCGAGCCGCTGGCGCCGGATGTGGCACGTGACCCTCCCCGCGCTGCGCCCGGTGATCGCTCTGCTGCTGGTGCTGCGCGTCGGTGACGCCCTCACCGTCGGTTTCGAACAGATCCTGCTCCAGCGCGACGCCGTCGGGCCCGGGGCAGGGGAGGTGCTCGACACCTTCGTGTGGTGGAACGGCGTGCGCAACCAGGACTTCAGCTACGCGGCCGCGGCCGGTCTGATCAAGGGTGTCGTGAGCCTCGGACTGGTCCTCGTCGCGAACAAGGTGGCCCATCTCATGGGCGAGCAGGGGGTGTACAAGAAGTGACCGCCGTCGTCGACAAACCCGTGAGCAAGCCGAGCCGGTGGCAGGCCCCGCCCCGGCCTGCCTGGGAGGAGCAGCCGTCCAGGGCCGGCCTCGCGGGCAAGGGCCTCGCACTGTCCCTGGCCTGTCTCGCGATCCTCTTCCCGCTGTGGATCGTCGTCGTGACGAGCCTGTCGTCGCGGAAGACCATCGACGAGGCCGGCGGGCTGGTGATGGTGCCCAAGGGGATCACCTTCATCGCGTACAAGGAACTGCTGAGCGGCGGCCAGGTCACCCGGGCCACGATCATCAGCCTTCTCGTCACCCTGATCGGCACGCTGTTCTCGATGACCGTGTCCGTCCTGTGCGCGTACGGGCTGTCCCGGACGGGGTCACTGGGGCACCGCTGGATCCTGATGACGCTGCTGGCGACGATGTTCTTCAGCGCCGGCCTCATCCCGACGTACCTGCTGGTGCAGACCCTCGGCCTGACGGACACCTATCTGGCACTCATCCTGCCCAGTGCGGTGAGCGTGTTCAACATCCTCGTGCTGCGCGGGTTCTTCATGGGGATATCCCAGGAACTCGTCGACAGCGCACGCATCGACGGCGCCGGTGACTTCAGGATCCTGTGGCAGATCGTCGTGCCGCTGTCCCGGGCCGTGATCGCGGTCATCACGCTCTTCTACGCCGTCGGCTACTGGAGCGCCTGGTTCAACGCGTCGCTGTACCTGAACGACCAGGACATGATGCCGCTGCAGAACGTCATGATCCAGCTGGTGCAGAAGCAGGAGGCGCCGGTGGGGCTGGGGCAGGCCATCAAGACGGGGCAGCTGTCGGGGCTGGCGGTGCAGATGGCCGTGATGGTGATGGCGCTGCTGCCCGTCGCCGTGCTGTCCCCCTTCGTCCAGAAGCACTTCAAGAAGGGCATGCTCACCGGGGCCGTCAAGGGCTGATCGACGCCCACCCGGTGGGGTGTTCCGGTTGTTCGGCGACTGCGGGCGGCTTGTGGCTGCTCGCTCGGTTCCCCGCGCCCCGTTCGGGGCGCTTCCCCCCTCCTTCCAGAACGACGAGGTGTGTGTCATGCATGCGTCCAGTCTCAGCAGACGTGCCGTTCTCGCCGGGACCGCTGCCGCCGCCGCGGCCGTCTCCCTGCCGCTCACCCAGGACCGGGCCCACGCCGCGGCCGCCGCCGGGAAGGGCGGATACCGCTGGCGCAACGTGGTCCAGGGCGGCACCGGGTTCATCACCGGCGTGCTGTTCCACCCCTCCGTGCGCGGGCTCGCCTACCTGCGGACCGACATCGGCGGCGCCTACCGCTGGGACGACCGTGCCGAACGCTGGATTCCGCTGACCGACCACCTCGGCTGGGACGACTGGAACCTGCTCGGCGTAGAGGCGATGGCCGTCGACCCGGCGCATCCGAACCGCGTGTACCTCGCCCTCGGCGCGTACACCCAGCCCTGGGCCGGCAACGGGGCCGTGCTGCGCTCCGAGGACCGCGGCGCCAACTGGAAGCGCACCGACCTCACCGTCAAGCTCGGGGCCAACGAAGACGGGCGGGGTGCGGGGGAGCGGCTGCTCGTCGATCCGCGGGACAGCGACACGCTCTGGCTGGGAACCCGGCACGACGGGCTGCTCAAGTCGACCGACCGGGGCGCCACCTGGAAGGCCGTGAGCTTCCCGGCCACGCCCAGTGCCACCGGCCAGGGCATCACCTTCCTGGTCGCCGCGGGCCGCAGCGTCTATGCCGGCTGGGGCGACTCCGACGGCACCTCCGCGAACCTCTACAGAACCACCGACGGCACCACCTGGAAGGCCGTCCCGGGGCAGCCCGCCGGCACCGCCGCCAAGGTGCCGATCCGCGCCGCGTACGACCGCCACACGCGCGAGCTGTACGTGACGTACGCCAACGCCCCCGGTCCCAACGGGCAGTCCGACGGCAGCGTGCACAAGCTGCGCACCGGCAGCGGGAAGTGGAGTGAGGTCACCCCGGTGAAGCCGGGCGGCACGACGGCCGACGGCTCCGCCGACTCCTTCGGCTACGGCGGTGTCGCCGTCGACGCCCGCCGCCCCGGCACGGTGGTCGTCTCCACGAACAACCGCTGGGCCGACATCGACACCCTCTTCCGTTCCACGAACGGCGGCCGCACCTGGACGTCCCTGAAGGACGAGGCCGTCCTGGACGTCTCCGAGACGCCGTACCTCAAGTGGGGCGGGGACAAGGCGAAGTTCGGCTGGTGGATCCAGGCCGTCGGACTCGACCCGTACGACTCCCGGCACATCGTCCACGGCACCGGCGCCACCCTCTACGGCACCCGCGACCTCAAGCGCTGGGCCCCGCAGATCCGCGGCGTGGAGGAGGCGTCCATACGCCAGCTGGTCTCGCCCCCGACCGGTGAGGCGCACCTGCTCAGCGGATCCGGGGACATCGGTGTGATGTACCACGAGCGGCTCACGGCGTCGCCGTCGCGCGGTATGGCGTCGAACCCGGTGTTCGGCACCTCCACCGGCCTGTCGCTGGCCGCGGCCAAGCCGTCGTACGTGGTCCGGGCGGGCTGGGGCGACCACGGCAACGGCGCCTTCTCGAACGACGGCGGCAAGACCTGGACGCCCTTCAAGACCCAGCCGGACGTCGCCAGGTCCGCGCCGGGGCCGATCGCCACCAACGCCGACGGCCGCGTGCTGCTGTGGTCCTTCGGCACGGCCAACCCGGGCTACCGCTCGGCGGACAACGGCGCCACGTGGTCCGAGGTCGCCTCCTTCCCGAAGGGCGCCGCCCCGGTCGCGGACCCCGCCGACCCGGACCGCTTCTACGCCTTCGACACCACGACCGGCACTCTGCACGCCAGCACCGACGGTGGCCTGACCTTCACCGCGCGGGCCACCGGCCTGAGCTCGGGCGACACCGAGTTCCAGCTGGTGGCGGCGCCCGGCCGCTCCGGCGACCTGTGGCTGAGCCTGAAGGGGAACGGGCTGTACCGCTCGACCGACGGCGGTGCGACCTTCACCGAGGTCGCCGGTTGCCGGGCCTCGTACGCCCTCGGCTTCGGCAAGGCCGCCCGGGGCGCCTCCTACCCGGCGCTCTACATGGTCGGCTCCACGCATACCATCACCGCCATGTACCGCTCCGACGACGAGGCCAAGACCTGGACCCGGATCAACGACGACCGTCACCAGTGGGGCTGGACCGGCGCCACCATCACCGGTGACCCGCGCGTGTACGGCCGCGTCTACATCGCCACCAACGGGCGCGGCGTGCAGTACGGGGAGCCCGTCTGATGCCCGCGGGGACGCCGCCCGCCCTGAGCGACGCCACCCGGGGCCGGCTCCTCTTCGGCGGCGACTACAACCCGGAGCAGTGGCCGGAGGAGACCTGGCACGAGGACGTCCGGCTGATGAAGGCCGCCGGCGTCAACTCGGTCACCCTCGGCGTCTTCTCCTGGTCGACCCTCGAACCGGAACCCGGGGCGCGGGAATTCGGCTGGCTGGACACGCTGATGGACCTGATGCACGACAACGGCATCGGCGTCGTCCTCGCCACCCCGACCTCCTCGCCCCCGCCCTGGATGGGCCGGCTGCACCCCGACACCCTGCCCGTGACCGAGGACGGCCGCACCGAGTGGTGGGGCGGACGGCAGCACTTCTCGCACTCCAGCGCCACCTACCGGCGCTACGCCGCCGCCATCACCGAGGACCTGGCCGCCCGCTACGGCGGCCACCCGGCCCTCACCATGTGGCACATCAACAACGAGTACTGCACCGTCGACCACGGCGACGAGGCGGCCGCCGCCTTCCGCCGCTGGCTGCGCGAGAAGTACGGCACGCTCGACGCCCTCAACGAGGCCTGGGGCACCGCCTTCTGGAGCCAGGGCTACGACTGCTGGGACGGCGTCCTGCCGCCCCGCCTGCCGCACTACATGCGCAACCCCACCCAGGTCCTGGACTTCCGGCGCTTCACCTCCGACATGCTCCTGGAGTGCTGCACCGCCGAGCGGGACATCGTCCGGCGGCACACCCCGCACATCCCGGTCACCAGCAACTTCATGCCGCTGTGGTTCGGGCAGGACGCGTGGCGCTGGGCGCAGGAGGAGGACGTCGTCTCCGTCGACCTCTACCCCGACCCGCGCGACCCGCTCGGTGCCCAGAACGGCGCCCTGGTCCAGGACATGACCCGCTCCCAGGCACGCGGTCCCTGGATGCTGATGGAACAGGCCGCCGGGCCGGTCAACTGGCGCGGTGTGAACCACCCCAAGCCGCGCGGCCTCAACCGGCTCTGGTCCCTCCAGGCCGTGGCCCGGGGCGCCGACGCCGTCTGCTACTTCCAGTGGCGGCAGTCCCGGCAGGGCGCGGAGAAGTTCCACTCCGGCATGGTCAGCCACGCCGGGGAGGAGGGCCGCACGTACCAGGAGGTCAAGCGGCTCGGCGCCGACCTGGAGCGGATCGCCCCCGAGGTGAGCGGCCGGCACCTCACCGCCGACGTCGCCGTCCTGCACGACTGGCACTCCTGGTGGGCCGGCGCCCACGACGGCCGTCTGTCCAGCCGGGTGGAGTACCCGGACGTGCTGCGCGCCTGGCACCGGGCCCTGTGGCAGGCGCACCTCACCACCGACTTCGCCCACCCCGAGCACGACCTGACGCCGTACGCGATGGTCGTCGTGCCCCAGCTGTACGCGCTCACCGACGCGGCCGTCGACAACCTCCTGGCGTACGCCCGCGGCGGCGGCACCCTGGTCTGCGGCTTCCTGACCGGTGTCGCGGACGAGGACGACCGGGTCCGTCCCGGCGGCATGGACGCCCGGCTGCGCGAGCTGTTCGGCATCCGCACCCTGCACGAGTGGTGGCCGCTGGACGAGGGGGAGACCGTCGCGTGCGAGGGCTTCGAGGGAACCCTGTGGTCCGAGGAGATCGAGCCCGCCGATCCCGACCACACGGCCTGCTACAAGGGCGGGGAACTGGACGGCATGCCCGCGGTGCTGCGCAAGGGCCGCGCCTGGTACGTCTCCACCCTCCCCGAGCCCGGGGCGCTGCGCGACCTGCTGGCGTCGGTCGCCGGGGGCGCGGGGGTCAGGCCGGTGCTCGACGGTCTGCCGGACCAGGTGGAGGCGGTACGCCGGGGGGAGCTGCTGTTCGTGCTCAACCACGGCCTGGAGCCGGTGACCGTCGAGGTGCCCGGCACCCACCACGACCTGCTGACCGGGACGGACGTCACCGACCGGGTCACGCTCGGCCGCTACGAGGTGGCGGTGCTCCGGCCATGACCGCCTCCACCCCCGTCCACGGCACCTGGGAACCGCACCCGGCCGACCGCTGGGAGGACGGCTTCCTCAGCGGCAACGGCCGGCACGGCGCCCTGGTCCACGGCGGTCCGCACGCCGAGCGGGTCGTCGTCACGCACCACACCCTGCTGCGGCCCAACGGCAGGGACTCCCGCCCCCCGCAGCTCGCCGACGAGCTGCCCGCCCTCCAGGACCGCCTCCTGGCGGGCGACACGACCGCCGCCGAGGACTTCACGGACGGCCGCCCCCTGCACTGGGTGCAGCCCTTCCACCCGGCCTTCCAGGTGCGACTGGGCGGGCCGCCGGGCGACTCGCGCGACTACCGCAGGGACGTCGACTACCCCACCGGCGTCGTGCGGGCCGGCTGCGCCGGCCGGACCAGCCGCGTGTTCGTCTCCCGCGCCGACGACGTGATCGTCCAGCAGGTCACCGGGCCCGGACTCACCCTCGACATCGACCTCGACCCCCGGCTGCCCGGCGCCCCGACGGGACTGGGCATCGGCCACGGAGCCGTCCTCACCCCCGAAGGCGCCCTGCTGAGCCTGCGCGTCCGCTACCCGGACAGCGACCAGGCCTGCACCGGCGTCAGCCACATCACCGTCACCGGCGGCACGACCACCCTGGTGCCGCCGGGCGTGCGCATCGAGGGCGCCTGGTCCGTGCTCATCCTGACGCGGGTGCACCGGCACACCGGCGAACTCGACGTGGTCGCCGAGGGCCGTGCCCTGCGCGACCTGCCCGGTGCGTACGACGAGCTCCTCGACCGTCACACCGCCCTGCACCGCACCGCCTACGAACGCGTCACCCTCGACCTCGCCGCCGACCCCGCCGAACGGGCCCTGCCCGGCTCGGAGCTGCTGAAGCGGCCCCGCAGCGCGGCCCTGCTGGAGCGTCTCTTCGCCGCCGGGCGCTACCACCTGCTCTCCGCGAGCGGCCTCCTCCCGCCCCGCCTGACCGGCCTGTGGACCGGCGACTGGAACACCGCCTGGTCGGGCGCCTTCACCAACGACGCCAACCTCAACCTCCAGACCGCCTCGGCCGCTGCCGCCGCCCTCCCCGAGGTCACCGACGCCCACGCGAACCTCGTCCACCGCCAGCTCCCCGACTGGCGCGACAACGCCCGCGCGGTCTTCGGCACCCGGGGGGTCGTCGCCCCCGCGCACACCGACGGGGAGTCCGGGCACTCCTACCACTTCAGCCGCGAGTACCCGCTGCACCTGTGGACCGCCGGTGCCGACTGGCTGCTCAAGCCGCTGGTCGACCACGACGAGACCCACGGCACCCGGGACCCGCGCACGGCCGCGGCCCTCGCCGAAGTCGCGCTCTTCTACGAGGACTTCCTCACCAGGACGGACGACAACGGCCACCTCGTGGTCGTCCCCTCCTACTCACCCGAGAACCGGCCCGCCAATGCCGGATGGGGCACGATCAACGCCGCCATGGACCTCTCCGCGGCCCGCCACGCCCTGCGCACGGCCGCCGCCTACCACCCGGGCCCCGACGCCGACCGCTGGAACGCCCTGGCCGACCGGCTCCCGCCGCACCGGACCAACGAGGACGGGGCCCTGGCCGAATGGGCCTGGCCCGGCCTGAGGGACTCCTACGACCACCGTCACCTCAGCCACCTCTACGGCGTCTGGCCGCTCGAGGAGATCACCCCCTACGACACTCCGGAACTCGCCGCCGCGGCCCACCGCGCCCTCGAACTGCGCGGCGCCGAGAACGACTCCGCGCACGGCCATCTGCACCACGCCCTCGTCGCGGCCCGGCTCCGGGACGCGGAGCGCGTCGCCCACGCCCTCGGCCAGGTCCTGGAGGGCGACTTCTTCCACGACTCCCTGATGAGCGCGCACTACCCGCACCGCGACGTCTACAACGCCGACGCCGCGCACACCCTGCCCGCCGTGCTGATCGAGATGCTCGTCCAGTCGACCCCCGACCGGCTGGTCCTGCTGCCCGCGCTGCCGGCCGCCTGCCCCGAGGGCGCCCTGCGCGGGGTGCGCACCCGCTTCGGGGCCGCACTCGACCTCACCTGGACGCGGGACGGCGCCACCGCCGTCATCCGGCCCGGCCGTACCCACCGCGTCGAACTGCGGACTTCCTCCGGCGCGCGATCCCTCCACCTGGTCGCCGGAGAAGACCACGTCGTCACCCTGAGGACGTGGTAGCTCCCCCCATCCCCCCACCCATGGAAGGGACACCATGGCATCACGCACCCTGAGCAGGGCCACCAAGGCTCTGCTGGCTCCCGCCCTGGCGCTCGGCGCCACCGTCGGCCTCGCCTCCGCCCCCGCCTCCGCCGCCGTCTGGAACTCCTGCGACCAGTGGGCCCGGACCAGCCTGAACGGCTACACGCTCTACAACAACATCTGGGGCGGCGGCGCCGGCAGCCAGTGCATCTGGGCCAACTCCGGTACCAACTGGGGCGTCTGGGCCAACCACCCCAACACCGGCGGCATCAAGTCCTACCCGAACCAGACGAAGGCGATCAACAAGTCGATCACCTCGCTGGGCTCGCTCTCCAGTAGCTACAACGTCAGCGTCCCGTCGTCCGGCGCGTACAACACCTCGTACGACATCTGGGACACCGACCACGACTACGAGATCATGCTCTGGGTCAACAAGACCGGACCCGTCGGCCCCATAGGCACCTCGCAGGGCAGCGTCAGCCTCGGCGGCCACTCCTGGAACGTCTTCAAGGGCACCAACGGCGCCAACGAGGTGTTCTCGTTCATCCGCACCTCCAACTCCAGCTCCGGCACCGTGAACATCCTGCCGATCCTGAAGTGGATCAAGGACACCAAGAGGTGGATGGGCAACGAGACGATCGGTGACGTGCAGTTCGGCTACGAGGTCACCTCGTCGTCCGGCGGGCTGAACTTCACCACCAACAACCTGACGGTCAGCAGCAGCTGATCCGTCGCGGGGCCGGGGCCGGCCGTGCCGTCAGGCGCGGTCGACCCCGGCCCGCAGCGCGTTGTAGTCCGCGAAGGCCGACTCGACCTCGTCGCGGGTCAGACCGTAGCGGGACAGGTCGTAGGTGTGCTTGCGGGTGCCCCTGGGCCGGGCGACGGCCGCCGGGAGACGGGCCGCGTCCGCCTTGGTCCACCGGTCCCTGACGGCGGCGTAGAGCTTTGGGGCGCCGGTCGCGGGCTCGGAGCCGAGCCAGGAGTACGGAGCGTCCACCAGCTGCCCCGCGGGGATCGCCGCCCGGGCCGCGAGCCCGCGTGTCGTGGCACGGCTCAGCAGGCCCAGCCAGGTGGTGCCGATGCCGTGCGGGTCGACGGGCCGGGTGCTGACGGCCATGCCGTGCTCGATCAGGGAGCAGAAGGACGCCACCACGGTGACCGGATCGCGATGGCACCACACGATCGTGGCGTCGGGGAAGACCTTCAGCAACGCGTCCAGGTTCTCCAGGTGCATCGGGGACTTCAGCATCCAGCGCCGCCGCGGACGGCCGTACTGGAGCACCTGGTAGACCTGCTTGAGGTACCGGTAGTCGGCGGTGAAGTCCCGCGCCCGGTGCCACCGCTCGTACTCGGGGATGCGGGCCTGGGAGAACGGCATCAGCGCGTGCGGCAGCGCGAACGTGCACTCCTCGGGGCCCTCGGCGGCCATCGCGTGGATGTCGCGGAAGCGCGGTGCGAACAGGTCCGTGCCCCGCACCATCCGGCGCCCGGCCGCGATCGCCCTGCGCCGGTGCCGGGGCGGCAACTCCAGGTCGGGCGCGAGCAGTTCCCACAGCAGGGGGGAGCGGTGCCCGTCGGAGACCGACAGCACCGAGTGCGTGACGGTGGTCGCGGTGCGAGGCAGCCCCACCACGAACACCGGCCTCTCGATCGGCTCCTCCTCGATCTCCGGGTGCTCGGCGATCAGCCGCAGCACCCGCGCCCGGTTGGCGAGGTGGCGCCGGACGTGCCCCTGAGCGGCCTGCCAGCCGACCGGGGTGAGATGCTCGGCCTTCGCCCACCAGCCCAGCAGCGCCCGGAAGTCGTCGACGAACTCCCGGTCGCCCGGAGCCTCCCCGGCTTCCACCACGATGCGGTCGAAGATCCGGCCGGGGTCCCGGCGGGAGCCGAAGGAGGGCCGCAGCGCCAGGCCGGCGAGGGTGAGGGCGAGCGGAGTCGAGGGCACGCGGGAAACCTACCTCCTGCAACTGTGCGGCGCTGGAGGGAAGTTGGCCGAACGGGCGCGAGGGGATGGCCGGAAGACCTCCATCGGTCCGGCCACCCCCTTCGACGCGGCTACTCCGCTACAGGCAGCCGCGCCCCGTCCCGCAGGAACAGCGGGATCCGGTCCAGTGGGGCGTCGACCGTCACGGCCCGGCCGCCCTCGTAGGTCTCACCCGTCCACGCGTCCGTCCACTCGGCCCCGGCCGGCAGGTACGCCGTCCGTGCCGTGGCACCGGCCGTCAGCACCGGGGCCACCAGCAGATCCGGTCCGAACAGGTAGGAGTCGTCGACCGACCAGGCCGCCGGGTCGCGCGGGAACTCCAGGAAGAGCGGCCGCATCACCGGCAGGCCCTCCTCGTGGGCCGCCCGCATGACGTCCAGCACATACGGCTTGAGCCGCTCGCGCAGCCGCAGGTACCGCTCCAGGATCGCCCCGGCCTCCTCGCCGTACGACCACACCTCGTTCGGGCCGCCGGTCATCTCCGGGCCCAGCGGCATGCCCGGGTCGCGGAAGCCGTGCAGGCGCATCAGCGGGGACAGCGCGCCGAACTGGAACCAGCGGACCATCACCTCCCGGTACGCCGGGTCGTCCGGGTCGCCGCCGTGGAAGCCGCCGATGTCGGTGTTCCACCACGGGATTCCCGACAGAGCCGTGTTGAGCCCGGCCGCGATCTGCCGGCGCAGGGTCGGGAAATCCGTGCCGATGTCACCCGACCACAGGGCGGCGCCGTAGCGCTGACTGCCCGCCCACGCCGAGCGGTTGAGGCTGACGATCTCCTCCTCGCCGGTGGCGGCAAGGCCCTCGTAGAACGTACGGGCGTTCTCCGCCGGGTAGATGTTGCCGACCTCCAGGCCCGGGCCCGCCCAGTAGCGCAGGTTCTCCTGGAAGCCGGGCTTCAGCTCCGGCTCGCAGGCGTCCAGCCAGAACGCCGTGATGCCGTACGGGTCGAGGTAGTTCTCCTTCACCTTCGACCACACGAACTCCCGGGCCTCAGGGTTGGTGGCGTCGTAGAAGGCCACCTGGACCGTGGAGGCGACCTCCTTGTCGGGCCAGTCGGCGTGCGCCATCGGGCCGTACTGGGTGCCGATGAACCAGCCGCGCTGCTCCAGGACCGGGTGGTTCTCGCTCAGCGGCGACACCGACGGCCACACGCTCACCACCAGCTTGATGCCGAGTTCCTCCAGCTCGCGCACCATCGCCGCCGGGTCCGGCCACTCGGCGGGGTCGAACTTCCAGTCGCCGAGGTGCGTCCAGTGGAAGAAGTCGCAGACGATCGCCGAGATGGGCAAACCCCGCCGCTTGTACTCCCGGGCCACCGCCAGCAGTTCGTCCTGGGTGCGGTAGCGCAGCTTGCACTGCCAGAAGCCCGCCGCCCACTCCGGCAGCATCGGGCTGCGGCCGGTCACCGCGCTGTAGCGGCGCTGGGCACCGGCCGGGTCGCCGGCCGTGATCCAGTAGTCGATCTGCCGTGCCGAGTCGGCGACCCACCGGGTGCCGTTGTGCGCCAGCTCCACGCGGCCGATCGCCGGGTTGTTCCACAGCAGGGTGTAGCCGCGGCTGGAGGTCAGCACCGGGATGCCGACCTCGGCGTTGCGCTGGACCAGGTCCAGCACCAGTCCCTTCTGGTCCAGGCGCCCGTGCTGGTGCTGGCCGAGGCCGTAGAGCTTCTCGTCGTCGTAGGCGGCGAAGCGCTGCTCCAGGCGGTGGTGGCCGTTGCCGACGGCCGTGTAGAGGCGGGAGCCGGGCCACCAGAAGTGCGCGCGGTCCTCGGCGAGGATCTCGCCGCCGTCCTCGGTGCGCAGGAAGCGGATCAGGCCCTCGGCGTTCACCTCGACGGTGAGCGCCCCGACGGTCAGCAGGCCCCGGCCGTCCTCGGTCTTCACCGTGGCCGCCGTCGCGGGGGCCTCGTCGAGCAGGGCCCCCGGCAGGCCGTCGAGGACCGGGCCGCCGAGCCGGGCACGCACCCGGACCGCGTCCGGACCCCACGGCTCGATCCGGACGGTCTCCTGGCGGCCGCTCCACTCCAGGGCGCCGTCCCGCTCGCGGAAGGTGCCGACGGTGGGGGAGGACTGCGCCAGGCTCACCTGGGGCTGGTTTTCGGCAGGCTGATTCACGTGGCGTGCTCCTGTGACCTGGAGGAGTGCAGACAGAGGTGTGCAGACAGAGGTGTGCAGGCATGGCGGTGCCCCGGGAGGGGGCGGTGTTCGCGACGGCGGGGGCGGAGGGCGGGTCTACGACCGGCTCGGCGCCGGCCCCGTGCTCCCCCGGACCGTCAGCTCGGGCGCGATCAGCACGACCTCGTCGCTGCCACGCCCCTGGAGTTTGGCGACCAGGTGGTCCACGGCGTGCCGGCCCATCTCCTGCGCGGGGATGGCGACCGACGTGAGCCGCACGGAGGCCTGCGTCGCGACCTGGTCGGGGCAGATCGCGACCACGGACACGTCCTCGGGCACGGCCCGGCCCTGCTGCCGCAGCAGCGCGAGCAGCGGCTCCACCGCCGACTCGTTCTGCACGATGAGGCCCGAGGTGTCCGGGCGCTCGTCGAGGATCCGGGCGAGCGTCACGGCCATCGCGTCGTAGCCGCCCTCGCACGGCCGGTGCAGCAGCCGCACCCCGAGCTCCCGCGACCGGGACCTGAGCCCGTCGAGCGTGCGTTCGGCGAAGCCGGTGTGCCGCTCGTAGACGGCCGGGGCCTCCCCGATGACAGCGATGTCCTGGTGCCCCTGTTTGGCGAGGTGCTCCACGCACAGCGCGCCGGTCGCCCTGAAGTCAAGATCGACGCAGGTCAGGCCGGAGGTGTCGGCGGGCAGTCCGATCAGCACGGACGGCTGGTCGGTGGCGCGCAGCAACGGCAGTCGCTCGTCGTCCAGTTCGACGTCCATCAGAATCATTCCGTCGGCGAGCCCGCTGCCCGCCACGCGGCGCACCGCGTCGGGGCCCTCCTCGCCGGTGAGCAGCAGCACGTCGTACCCGTGGGCGCGGGCGGAGGTCGCCACCGCGATGGCGATCTCCATCATCACGGGCACGTACATGTCCGTGCGCAGCGGGACCATCAGCGCGATGATGTTCGACTTGCTGCTCGCCAGGGCGCGCGCCCCGGCGTTCGGGTGGTACCCGAGTTCGCGGATGCTCTGCTCGACCCGCTCCCGGGTGTTCGCGGAGATGGACCGCTTGCCGCTGAGGACATAGCTCACCGTGCTCGCCGAGACTCCGGCGTGCTGGGCGACCTCGGCGAGGGTGACCATCCAGCTCTCCAAGCTTGTGTGAAGCGCTTCGACAGTGCGCGTTGCTGATACAGGTGGGGGAGGGTGGTTCGACAGTAGCTCCAGCAGGAGTAGGTGTCCATAGGTTGTCGAAGCGCTTCGATGGCGATTTCGCGGAGCGCTCTCAAGACCGGAGCCGCCGCCGGGGCGGCACCTCGATGCAACACCGTCATCAGGCGCGCGACAAGTGCCGGGGACGCTCCGCCTCCTTCGGCTGAACGGACGCGCGAGGACTGGTGGGAGCGTCCGGATTCGGGTACCAACGATCCAGTAGCACTGGTCGGTAACGAAACGGTCCTCAAACTCCCTAGTTGCGGCGAGGTGCCCCTCATGTCCGCTTCCACCACTCCCTCTTCCCGTCCCGCCGTCACCGAGCGGGAGGCCCGCGAGGTGGCGGAGGCCGCCCGGGAACAGCACTGGCGCAAGCCCAGCTTCGCCAAGGAGCTGTTCCTCGGCCGCTTCCGGCTCGACCTCATCCACCCCCACCCCCTCCCGGACGACGAGGCGGCCCAGCGCGGTGAGGAGTTCCTCGCCAAGCTCCGCGACTTCGTCGAGACGAAGGTCGACGGGGCCCTGATCGAGCGCGAGGCCAGGATCCCCGACGAGGTGATCGACGGGCTGAAGGAGCTCGGCGCCTTCGGCATGAAGATCGACACCAAGTACGGCGGACTCGGCCTGGGCCAGGTGTACTACAACAAGGCGCTCGCCCTGGTCGGCTCCGCCAGTCCCGCGATCGGCGTGCTGCTCTCCGCGCACCAGTCGATCGGCGTGCCCCAGCCCCTGAAACTGTTCGGCACCCAGGAGCAGCGCGAGCGCTTCCTGCCGCGCTGCGCCCGCACGGACATCAGCGCCTTCCTGCTCACCGAGCCCGACGTCGGCTCCGACCCGGCCCGCCTGGCCACGACGGCCGTGCCCGACGGCGACGAGTACGTCCTCGACGGCGTGAAGCTGTGGACCACCAACGGCGTGGTCGCCGACCTGCTGGTGGTCATGGCCCGGGTCCCGAAGTCCGAGGGCCACCGGGGCGGCATCACCGCCTTCGTCGTGGAGACGAACGCACCGGGCGTCACCGTCGAGAACCGCAACGCCTTCATGGGCCTGCGCGGCATCGAGAACGGCGTCACCCGCTTCCACCAGGTCCGCGTCCCCGCCGCCAACCGCGTCGGCGAGGAGGGCCAGGGCCTGAAGATCGCCCTGACCACCCTCAACACCGGGCGGCTCTCCCTGCCCGCCTCCTGCGTCGCGGCCGGCAAGTGGTGCCTGAAGATCGCCCGGGAGTGGTCGGCGGCCCGCGAGCAGTGGGGCAAGCCCGTCGCGCACCACGAGGCGGTCGGCTCCAAGATCTCCTTCATCGCGGCCACCACCTTCGCCCTGGAGGCCGTGACGGACCTGGCCTCGCAGATGGCCGACGAGGACCGCAACGACATCCGCATCGAAGGCGCCCTCGCCAAGCTGTACGCCTCCGAGATGGCCTGGACGATGGCCGACGAGCTCGTCCAGATCCGCGGCGGCCGCGGCTTCGAGACGGCCGACTCCCTCCGGGCCCGCGGCGAACGCGGCGTCCCGGCCGAGCAGCTGCTGCGCGACCTGCGCATCAACCGCATCTTCGAGGGCTCCACCGAGATCATGCACCTGCTGATCGCGCGCGAGGCCGTCGACGCCCACCTCTCCGTCGCCGGCGACCTGATCGACCCGGAGAAGTCCCTCGGTGACAAGGCCAGGGCAGGCGCGAACGCGGGCGTGTTCTACGCCAAGTGGCTCCCGAAGCTGGTCGCCGGGCCCGGCCAGCTCCCCGCCTCCTACGGCGAGTTCAAACACGAGGTGGACCTCTCCGTCCATCTGCGCTACGTCGAGCGCACCGCCCGCAAACTCGCCCGCTCCACCTTCTACGCCATGTCCCGCTGGCAGGGCCGCATGGAGTCCAAGCAGGGCTTCCTCGGCCGGATCGTCGACATCGGCGCCGAGCTGTTCGCCATGAGCGCCTCCTGCGTCCGCGCCGAGCTGCTGCGCGGCCGGGGCGAGAACGGCCGCGAGGCCTACCAGCTCGCCGACGTCTTCTGCCGTCAGGCCCGCATCCGGATCGAGGAGCTCTTCACCCGCCTGTGGACCAACACCGACGACCTGGACCGCAAGGTCGTCAAGGGCGTCCTGTCCGGCACGTACGAGTGGCTGGAGCAGGGCATCGTCGACCCGTCGGGCGACGGCCCCTGGATCGCGGACGCGACACCGGGAGAGAGCCGGAAGGAGAACGTCCACCGGCCGATCCGTTAGGCCCGGCCCTCCTGGGGGCGTGCGCAGGTGTGGCGCGCGCCCCTGGGAAGGGGATGCGCTGTCCTCACACACCCGCCTTACGGCAACAATGGAGCAATGAGCGACAGTCCAGCCCCCCTCGCCGACCCGCACCTCGTCCACGACCCCGTAGCGGGAGACGGTCCCAAGGACGTGGTGATCCTCGGCTCCACCGGGTCCATCGGCACCCAGGCCATCGACCTCGTGCTGCGCAACCCCGACCGGTTCCGCGTCACCGGCCTCTCGGCCAACGGCGGCCGGGTCGCCCTCCTCGCCGAGCAGGCGCACCGGCTGCGGGTGCGGACGGTCGCCGTGGCCCGCGAGGACGTCGTACCGGCCCTGCGCGAGGCGCTCACCGCGCAGTACGGCCCCGGCGAGCCGCTCCCCGAGCTCCTCGCCGGCCCCGACGCGGCCACCCGGCTGGCCGCCTCCGACTGCCACACCGTCCTGAACGGCATCACGGGCTCCATCGGACTCGCCCCGACCCTGGCCGCCCTGGAGGCGGGCCGCACCCTCGCGCTCGCCAACAAGGAGTCGCTCATCGTGGGCGGCCCGCTGGTCAAGGCCCTCGCCAAGCCCGGGCAGATCATCCCGGTCGACTCCGAGCACGCCGCCCTCTTCCAGGCCCTGGCCGCCGGCACCCGGGCCGACGTCCGCAAACTCGTCGTCACCGCCTCCGGCGGCCCCTTCCGCGGCCGTACCAAGGCCGAGCTGGCGCACGTCACCGTCGAGGACGCCCTCGCCCACCCCACCTGGGCGATGGGCCCGGTCATCACGATCAACTCCGCGACCCTCGTCAACAAGGGTCTGGAGGTCATCGAGGCGCACCTCCTCTACGACATTCCCTTCGACCGCATTGAGGTGGTCGTGCATCCCCAGTCGTATGTCCACTCGATGGTTGAGTTCACGGATGGATCGACACTGGCCCAGGCGACCCCGCCCGACATGCGCGGGCCCATCGCCATCGGCCTCGGCTGGCCCGAGCGCGTCCCCTACGCGGCCCCCGCCTTCGACTGGAGCAAGGCCTCGACCTGGGAGTTCTTCCCGCTCGACAACGAGGCCTTCCCCTCGGTGAACCTCGCCCGGCACGTCGGCGAGCTCGCGGGCACCGCCCCGGCGGTGTTCAATGCGGCCAACGAGGAGTGCGTGGAGGCGTTCCGCCGCGGCGCACTGCCCTTCAGCGGGATCATGGACACCGTCACCCGGGTCGTCGAGGAGCACGGCACGCCGGGCACGGGAACCTCGCTCACCGTGTCGGACGTCCTCGAAGCGGAGACCTGGGCGCGGGCCCGGGCCCGGGAACTGGCGGCACAGACGGCGGAGGCCCGTGCATGACGACCCTGATGTTCATCCTCGGCATAGTCCTCTTCGCGGTCGGCCTGCTGTTCTCGATCGCGTGGCACGAGCTGGGACACCTGTCCACCGCCAAGCTCTTCGGCATCCGCGTGCCGCAGTACATGGTCGGCTTCGGCCCCACGCTCTTCTCGCGCAACAAGGGCGAGACGGAGTACGGCATCAAGGCCATCCCGTTCGGCGGCTACATCCGCATGATCGGCATGTTCCCGCCCGGCCCCGACGGCCGCATGGAGGCCCGCTCCACCTCCCCGTGGCGCGGCATGATCGAGGACGCCCGCACCGCCGCCTACGAGGAGCTCAAGCCGGGCGACGAGCACCGCATGTTCTACACGCGCGCCCCCTGGAAGCGCGTGATCGTGATGTTCGCGGGCCCCTTCATGAACCTGGTCCTGGCGGTGGCGCTGTTCCTCACCGTCCTGATGGGCTTCGGCATCACCCAGCAGACCACCACGGTCAGCTCGGTCTCCCAGTGCGTCATCGCGCAGAACGAGAACCGCGACAAGTGCCAGAAGGGCGACCCGGCCGCCCCGGCCGCCGCCGCCGGACTCAAGGCCGGCGACAAGATCGTCTCCTTCGACGGCGTGAAGACCGACGACTGGAACGAACTCTCCGACCTCATCCGCGCCGCCCCCGGCAAGGAGGTGCCGATCGTCGTCGACCGCAAGGGCCAGGACGTCACCCTGCACGCGAAGATCGCCACCAACCAGGTCGCCAAGAAGGACTCCGGCGGCCAGATCGTCGAGGGTCAGTACGTCTCCGCCGGCTTCCTCGGCTTCAGCGCCGCCACGGGCGTGGTCAAGCAGGACTTCGGCGAGTCCGTCACCTGGATGGGAGACCGGATCGGCGAGGCCGTCGACTCCCTCGCCGCGCTCCCCGGCAAGATCCCGGCCCTGTGGAACGCGGCCTTCGACGGCGCCCCGCGCGAGGCCGACTCCCCGATGGGCGTGGTGGGCGCGGCCCGGGTCGGCGGTGAGATCTTCACCCTCGACATCCCGCCCACCCAGCAGCTGGCCATGGCCCTGATGCTGGTCGCCGGCTTCAACCTCTCCCTGTTCCTGTTCAACATGCTCCCGCTGCTGCCGCTCGACGGCGGCCACATCGCGGGCGCGCTGTGGGAGTCGCTGCGCCGCAACACGGCGAAGGTGCTGCGCCGGCCGGACCCGGGCCCCTTCGACGTGGCGAAGCTCATGCCGGTCGCCTACGTCGTCGCCGGGATCTTCATCTGCTTCACGATCCTGGTTCTGATCGCGGACGTGGTCAACCCGGTGAAAATCTCCTAGGTCGTGTCCGCAAAGTCCCTCCGTCCGCCCGGAGGGCGGGCCCCGCGGCGTCTGGTGCGTGCTCTCGGCGTGCCGGGTGGAGTCCCTCGTACTGGACGTACTTGGGGCTGCGCCCGGTGCGGCGAGAGTGCGTGCCAGGCGTCGCGGGGCAGGAGGGACTTTGCGGACACGGCCTAGCCATACGGTGTTCAGGGCGGCCCGGCAGGATTTTCCCCGGGCCGCCTCCCATCGGGTGGCACGGTGGGTGGGATGTGCCCGCGCCGAGGCATGTGCCGTAATCTCGAAGCTCGGAGCCCGCTGCTCACGGGACCGGACCTTGATCCACGACTTGGGGTTGCACAGCAGATGACTGCGATTTCTCTCGGCATGCCGTCCGTTCCGACCAAGCTCGCCGAGCGCCGCAAGAGCCGGCAGATCCAGGTCGGGTCCGTGGCCGTCGGCGGAGACGCCCCCGTCTCGGTGCAGTCGATGACCACGACACGCACCTCGGACATCGGCGCCACGCTCCAGCAGATCGCCGAACTGACCGCCTCCGGCTGCCAGATCGTGCGCGTGGCCTGCCCGACCCAGGACGACGCCGACGCGCTGGCGACCATCGCCCGCAAGTCGCAGATCCCGGTGATCGCCGACATCCACTTCCAGCCGAAGTACGTCTTCGCGGCCATCGAGGCGGGCTGCGCGGCGGTCCGCGTCAACCCGGGCAACATCAAGCAGTTCGACGACAAGGTCAAGGAGATCGCCAAGGCGGCCCGCGACCACGGCACCCCGATCCGCATCGGCGTCAACGCCGGCTCCCTCGACCGGCGCCTGCTGCAGAAGTACGGCAAGGCCACCCCCGAGGCCCTGGTCGAGTCGGCCCTGTGGGAGGCGTCCCTCTTCGAGGAGCACGACTTCCGCGACATCAAGATCTCCGTCAAGCACAACGACCCGGTCATCATGATCGAGGCCTACAAGCAGCTCGCCGCCCAGTGCGACTACCCGCTGCACCTCGGCGTCACCGAGGCGGGCCCGGCCTTCCAGGGAACCATCAAGTCCGCCGTGGCCTTCGGCGCCCTCCTTTCTCAGGGCATCGGCGACACGATCCGGGTGTCGCTGAGCGCGCCGCCCGCCGAGGAGGTCAAGGTCGGCCTCCAGATCCTGGAGTCCCTCAACCTCAAGGAGCGCGGCCTGGAGATCGTCTCCTGCCCCTCCTGCGGCCGCGCCCAGGTCGACGTCTACAAGCTGGCCGAAGAGGTCACCGCCGGCCTCACCGGCATGGACGTCCCGCTCCGCGTCGCCGTCATGGGCTGCGTGGTGAACGGACCCGGCGAGGCCCGCGAGGCCGACCTCGGCGTCGCCTCGGGCAACGGCAAGGGCCAGATCTTCGTCAAGGGTGAGGTCATCAAGACCGTCCCCGAGTCCAAGATCGTGGAGACCCTCATCGAGGAGGCCATGAAGCTGGCCGAGCAGATGGAGAAGGACGGCGTGGCCTCGGGCGAACCGTCGGTGGCGGTCGCGGGCTGATCACTTGACGACGAGGGTGACCGCGCCCCGCTCTTCTGGGGGCGCGGGGAACTGCGCGAACGGCCACGACGCACCCGCGGACGCCGTCATACCGTCACTCCCGAGCTCCGGGGCGTCCCGCTCAGGCAGCGCAGCTATAGTGCGGAGACCAGCCACCCCAGTTCGTGAGGCCCGCACGTGTTGACCCAGACCACCTCACGGGTCCTCGAACCGAGCGACCTGGACGCCGCCCTCGCCGTCCTCGACCGCGAGCCGGTCGCGAACGCCTTCGTCACGTCCCGCGTGCAGATCGCCGGACTCGACCCGTGGCGGCTCGGCGGCGAGATGTGGGGCTGGTACGAGGACGGCACGCTGACGTCCCTCTGCTACGCCGGCGCCAACCTGGTCCCCATCTGCGCCGGTCCGCGCGCCGTCCGCGCCTTCGCCGACCGCGCCCGCCGGGCCGGGCGCCGCTGCTCCTCCATCGTCGGCCCCTCCGGCGCCACCTCCGACCTGTGGCGGCTGCTGGAACCCCACTGGGGACCGGCCCGCGAGGTCCGCCGCCACCAGCCGCTCATGGTCACCGACCGGCTCCCGGCCGACCTCACCCCGGACCCCTACGTCCGCCGCGTCCGCAAGGACGAGATGGAAACGATCATGCCGGCCTGCGTCGCCATGTTCACCGAGGAGGTCGGCGTCTCCCCGCTGGCCGGCGACGGCGGCCTGCTCTACCAGGCCCGTGTCGCCGAACTCGTCGGCTCCGGACGCGCCTTCGCCCGCTTCGACTCCGACGGCAAGGTCGTCTTCAAGGCCGAGATCGGCGCCGCCACCGACCGCGCCTGCCAGATCCAGGGCGTGTGGGTGGCCCCCGAGTACCGGGGCACCGGCCTGGCCGCCCCCGGCATGGCGGCCGTACTGCGCTACGCCCTGGCCGACGTCGCCCCCGTCGTCAGCCTCTACGTCAACGACTTCAACACCGCGGCCCGGCGCGCGTACACGAGGGTCGGCTTCCGGGAGGTCGGCGCCTTCATGAGCGTCCTGTTCTGAATCACCCCCCTGTAGGCTCCCCGCCATGGACCTGGTGATCGGCCCCCTCGACCTCTCCGCCCACGTCGACGAGGCGCTGGCCGTCCAAGCCGTGGCCTTCGGTCTCGGCCCCGACGAAGTCGCCGTCCGCCGCCAGATCGTCCTCCGCCACATGACCTACCCCGGCGCCCGCGCCCTCGGCGCCACGGCCGGCGGCGACCTGGTCGGATTCGTCTACGGCATGCCCAACGACCGCACCCACTGGTGGTCCACCGTCGTCGAGCCCTACCTGCGCGACCGGCACAACGACCACTGGCTCGACGACTCCTTCGTGATCACCGAACTGCACGTCCACCCCGCGTACCAGAACCGCGGAGTCGGACGCTCCCTGATCACCACCATCACCGACGGCGCCGCCGAACCCCGCTCGATCCTCTCCGCGATCGACACCGACAGCCCCGCCCGCGCCCTCTACCGCTCCCTCGGCTACCAGGACCTGGCCCGCCAGGTCCTCTTCCCCAGCGCGCCGAAGCCGTACGCCGTGATGGGCGCCCCCCTGCCGCTGCGCCGCCGTTAACCGATTTCCACCGCCGCGCACCCCCCGGCTAACCTCCTGCCATCACCTTCCCCCGCTCCCGGGCCCGCCCGGGCGGGGGGATCCCCAGCAGCAGGAGCAGAGGAACCATGGCGAACGTACCGGTCCAGCGCATGTCCCAGTTGTTGGCGAAGACGTTGCGCGACGACCCGGCCGACGCCGAGGTCCTCAGCCACAAGCTCCTCGTCCGCGCCGGCTACGTGCGCCGCACCGCCGCCGGCATCTGGAGCTGGCTGCCCCTCGGCAAGAAGGTGCTGGCCAACGTCGAGCGGATCGTCCGCGAGGAGATGGACGCCGTCGGCGCCCAGGAGGTCCTGCTCCCCGCGATCCTGCCGCGCGAGCCCTACGAGGCCACCGGCCGCTGGGAGGAGTACGGCCCCGAGCTGTTCCGCCTCCAGGACCGCAGGGGCGGTGACTACCTCCTCGGCCCCACCCACGAGGAGATCTTCACCCTCCTGGTGAAGGACCAGGCGTCCTCCTACAAGGACCTGCCGGTCATCCTCTACCAGATCCAGAACAAGTACCGCGACGAGGCGCGCCCCCGGGCCGGCATCCTGCGCGGCCGCGAGTTCCTGATGAAGGACTCCTACTCCTTCGACACCGAGGACGAGGGCCTCGCCAAGTCCTACGCCCTGCACCGCGAGGCCTACCAGAAGATCTTCGCGCGCCTCGGCCTCGACTACCGCATCTGCGCCGCCACCGCTGGCGCCATGGGCGGCTCCAAGTCCGAGGAGTTCCTCGCCCCCGCCGAGGCCGGCGAGGACACCTTCGCCGACTGCCCGAACTGCGACTTCGCCGCCAACACCGAGGCGATCACGTACGAGCTGAAGCCCGTCGACGCGGCGAGCGTGCCCGCCGCCGAGGACATCCCCACCCCCGACACCCCGACCATCGAGACCCTCGCCGCCTCCCTCGGCGTCCCGGCCTCGGACACGCTGAAGAACCTCCTGGTGAAGGTCGACGGCGAGATCGTCGCCGTCGGCGTCCCCGGGGACCGCGAGGTCGACATGGACAAGGTCGAGGCGCACTTCGCCCCGGCCACCGTCGAGCTGGTCACCGAGACGGACTTCGCGGCCCGCCCCGACCTGGTCCGCGGCTACGTCGGACCGCAGGGCCTGGACAAGGTCACCTACATCGCCGACCCGCGCGTCGCCCCGGGCACGTCCTGGATCACCGGCGCCAACAAGGCCGGCACCCACACCAAGAACGTCGTCGCGGGCCGTGACTTCGAGGTCGACGCCTACGTCGACGTCGTCGTCGTGCAGGAGGGCGACCCCTGCCCCAAGTGCGGCACGGGCCTCGTGCTGGACCGCGCCATCGAGATCGGCCACATCTTCCAGCTGGGCCGCAAGTACGCCGACGCCCTCAAGCTCGACGTCCTCGGCCAGAACGGCAAGCCGGTCCGCGTCACCATGGGCTCCTACGGCATCGGCGTCTCCCGCGCGGTGGCCGCCCTGGCCGAGCAGACCGCCGACGACAAGGGCCTGTGCTGGCCCGCCGAGGTCGCCCCGGCCGACGTCCATGTGGTCGCCGCCGGCAAGGCCCTGCAGACCGAGCTGGCCCTCGACATCTCCCAGAAGCTGGCCGCGGCCGGTGTCCGCGTCCTGGTCGACGACCGCCCCGGCGTCTCCCCGGGCGTCAAGTTCACGGACTCCGAGCTGATCGGCGTACCGCGGATCCTCGTGGCCGGGCGGCGCGCGGCCGAGGGCGTGGTGGAACTGAAGGACCGCCGTACCGGCGAGCGTGAGGAACTGACGGTCGAGGAGGCCGTCGCCCGCCTCACGGCGTAGTACCGAGAGCGCCGGGCGGCCGACCCCTTCGGTCCGCCCGGCTCCCTACAGCCACCCGGCGAATTCCAGGAGCAGTTCGGCGTCGCGGGGGCGTCCGACCCGGCCGGCCCGCACCCCCGACTCCACGGCCCGGAACAAGGTCCAGCCCCGCAGCCGGTCCTGGTCGACGTCCAGGGACTCGGCCAGCCGCTTCACCCGCCGCCGGGTCGTGGCCGCGCCGGACGGCTGGGCGATCAGGTCCTCGACCCGGTCCCGGACCAGCCGGGCCAGGTCGAACGCGCACTCGCCGACCACCGGGTCGGGCCCCACGGCCAGCCACGGCGTCCGCGTCCCGGCGAGGACCTTGCTCTGCCGGAACGTGCCGTGCAGCAACCGGTGTTCGGGTGGCGAGGCCAGCAGTTCCTCGCGCGCCGCGAGGGCCAGGTCGACCAGCGGGGCCACCTCGGGATCGGCCTGCGCCCGCGCCCGCATCGCCTCGGCCTGCCGGCCGGTCCGCTCGGTCACGGTCTCGAAGGGGAACACCGCGGGCGGTTCGACCCACAGCCGCCGCAGCGTCCCCGCCGCCTCCAGCAGGGCCTTCGCCTCCGGCAGCGTCCGCACCGAGACGTCCGGATGCAGCCGCTCCAGCAACAGGACGCCCTCCGTCGAGAACGGTTCGAGCAGCTGCACGGCACCCCGCCCGGCCCACTGCGCGAGCGCGGCACGCTCCGCCTCCGGGCGGGCCCGGCCCGGCGCCAGCTTGAGCACGGCCGGCGTCCCCTCGGCCGTACGCACCAGCACGACCAGGCTGCTGCGCCCGCCGGGCACCTGCACCCGTTCCACGGTCAACTCGCGTAGCGCGACGGCACGCCGCACCGCCTCGGGCAGCTTCTCCAGCCAGTCGTCACCTTCGGGCGCGGTCTCCCTGAGCGCCCTGACCAGGCGCTCAGGCGGTTCGACAACCATGCGCGAGTCGTTCCCTTCGTGCTGTGCGCGGTGCGTGCCCCGCGCGGGTCACGCCGTCGGCGCCGCCGAGGGCGGGGCCGTGCCGGCCCGCTCGGCGAGCCCAGGGAAGGCTACGCTCCCGCCGCGCCAGCGCACGGCTCGCACCGCCGCCTCCCGCAGCGCCTCGGCGGCCAGGGCCCGTCGCCCGCCGGCCGCCGCGCGCACCAGGTCGGCGTAGATCCCGGCCACCCGGTCCTCCAGCTCGGCGGCGAACCGTACGGCCGCCGCCGCGTCCGGGACGGCGAACGGCAGCGCGTACCCGGCGGACGCGGCCACCGGCCGGCCTCCCAGGTCCTTCACCTCACGCACCAGGGCGTCCCGGCGCGCCCGGTGCGCGTCGTAGGCCGTGACGGCCTCGGCGCGCCGCCCGTCGCCGATCTTCCCGCCGACGACGCCGTAGCCGTACACCGCCGCGTGCTCGGCCGCCAGAGCCGCCTGGAGGGCCCTGAGCTCCCGGTCCTTCGCCTCGCTCACGCGTCGCCCTCCGTCAGCAGGAACACGTGCGCCGCCCCGGCCGCGGCCACCGACGCCAGCAGCCGCGCCAGCTCACCCGGCACCGCGCCCAGCGCCTTGGTCCGCCGGTCCGCGAGCTCCCGCTCCGCAGCGGCGAGCCCGGCGAGGGCCTCTTTGTCGTTGCCCGGCACGGCAGGGGACGGGGACGGCGAGGCCGAAGCGGAGGCCGAGGGCGACGCGGAAGCGGACGCCGGGGGCGACGCCTTGCGGTCACTTCCGAACGCCCGCGCATGCCGTACGACCTCCTCGCGCAGCGGCCGCAGCCGCCCCGTGAGCCCGGGCCGGGCGGCGATCACCGCGTCGTACCGCTCGACCAGAGCCTCGCTGTCCCGGGCCGCACGCGCGCGGGCCCGGTCGGCGGCCGACGCGGCGGCCGGGCCACCGGAGTCCCCGCCGGTGCACCCCGACAGGGCGAGGGCCGCCGGGGCGACCGCGAGCAGGCTCCTTCTGCGCGGCCCCGAGCGGGCACGCGGCGATGGGGGGAACGGCACGTCAGACGTCCTCGGGGGCTCGTGTCGAGAAACATTCGAAAAGCATTCGCGAAGCATTCGAGAAAGAAAGGACTGCGAGGGCTGCACGCCCGTGATCACGGTACCCGGGCCCTTGCCCGGCATCACTCAGCGGCACCGTTCGTGACCGGGTGGACGGCAACACTCCCTGCGACCGGATACCCTTTGACCAGACACGCGCCCCATCCCACAACAGCACACGCGGCCGAGGAGTCACCCGGATGAGCACCACCCAGAGCGAGAGGCTGCGAGAGCTACTGGAGCCGCTCGTCACCTCCCAGGGCCTGGATCTCGAAGAGATCGAGGTGGACTCCGTCGGACGCAAGCGTGTGCTGCGCGTGGTGGTCGACTCGGACACGGGCGCCGACCTGGACCAGATCGCCGATGTGAGCCGCGCGCTCTCGGCGAAGCTCGACGAGACGGACGCGATGGGCGAGGGTGAATACACCCTCGAGGTCGGCACCCCGGGCGCGGAGCGCCCCCTCACCGAGCACCGTCACTACGTGCGTGCCACCGACCGGCTGGCGAAGTTCCAGCTGGCCGAGGGCGGCGAGCTGGTCGCCAGGATCCTGAAGGTCGACGACGAGGGTGTCGACACCGAGGTGCCCGGCGTGAAGGGCCGCAAGCCCACCGCGCGCAGACTCGCCTTCGACGACATCGTCAGGGCGCGTGTCCAGGTCGAGTTCAGCCGCAAGGACAACAAGAAGGAAGAGGAGGCGTAGCCGTGGACATCGACATGAGCGCCCTGCGGGGCTTGGTTCGGGAGAAGGAGATCTCCTTCCCCCTGCTGGTCGAGGCGATCGAGTCGGCCCTCCTCATCGCCTACCACCGCACCGAGGGAAGCCGCCGTCACGCGCGCGTGGAGCTCAACCGGGAGACCGGCCATGTGACCGTGTGGGCGAAGGAGGACCCCGACGACCTCGAGGAGGGCCAGGAGGCCCGCGAGTTCGACGACACCCCGTCCGGTTTCGGCCGTATCGCCGCCACCACGGCCAAGCAGGTCATCCTGCAACGCCTGCGCGACGCCGAGGACGACGCGACGCTCGGCGAGTACGCCGGCCGTGAGGGCGACATCGTCACCGGTGTGGTCCAGCAGGGCCGCGACCCGAAGAACGTGCTCGTCGACATCGGCAAGCTCGAGGCCATCCTGCCGGTGCAGGAGCAGGTGCCCGGGGAGACCTACCAGCACGGCATGCGGCTGCGCAGCTACGTGGTCCGGGTGGCCAAGGGCGTCCGCGGCCCGTCCGTGACGCTGTCGCGCACGCACCCCAACCTGGTGAAGAAGCTCTTCGCCCTGGAGGTGCCCGAGATCGCCGACGGGTCGGTGGAGATCGCCGCGATCGCCCGTGAGGCCGGTCACCGCACGAAGATCGCCGTGCGGTCCACCCGCTCCGGCCTGAACGCCAAGGGCGCCTGCATCGGCCCCATGGGCGGCCGCGTGCGCAACGTCATGGCCGAGCTCAACGGTGAGAAGATCGACATCGTGGACTGGTCGGACGACCCGGCCGACATGGTGGCGAACGCGCTGTCCCCGGCCCGGGTCTCCAAGGTGGAGATCGTGGACATGGCGACCCGGTCCGCCCGGGTGACCGTGCCCGACTACCAGCTGTCCCTGGCCATCGGCAAGGAGGGGCAGAACGCCCGCCTCGCCGCCCGGCTGACCGGCTGGCGGATCGACATCCGCCCGGACACCGAACCGGCCGGGAACGGATCCGAGGAATAGATCCAAGCCGCGGGCCGTTCAGATCACGACAGGTTCATGCGCGCCAACTGTTCGAATCCTGCCCCAAAGGGGTGAGGCGCGCACGGGGAGGTAGACTTAACTGTGTCTGGCCGGACGCGCGACCGAGCTTGCCCTGAACGCACGTGTGTGGGGTGCCGGGAGCGAGCGGCCAAGGCCGGGCTGCTGCGGATCGTGGCGATCGAGGACGCATGCGTCCCTGATCCACGCGGTACGCTGCCCGGCCGGGGTGCGTACGTTCACCCCGCACCGGTCTGTCTCGACCAGGCGGTACGCCGCCGGGCGTTCCCGCGGGCACTGCGCGTCCCGGGACCGCTCGACACAAAGGCGTTGCGCCGATACGTCGAGCGGACGACAGTTGCCGAGCAGGCAACACGGTAAGACGTGCCGTACGGAACCCCGTGCGGCTAGGTACCTCGCGAGTCGAAAGCAGGTCGAGATTGCGATGAGCACTCGATGAGTACGCGATGAGTACGCCCATGAACTAGCGACGGTCCGGACGCAACCCGGACCTCAAAGGAGCGAAGTGGCTAAGGTCCGGGTCTACGAACTCGCCAAGGAGTTCGGTGTCGAGAGCAAGGTCGTCATGGCCAAGCTCCAGGAACTCGGTGAATTCGTCCGTTCGGCGTCTTCGACGATCGAAGCGCCTGTTGTACGCAAGCTGACGGACGCCCTCCAGCAGGGCAGTGGCGGCGGCAAGTCCGCCCCCGCCCGCAAGGCTGCCCCGGCGAAGCCGGGCGCCCCCTCTCCCGCGCAGGCCGCCCGTCCGGCCGCCCCGCGCCCGCCGGCCCCCAAGCCGGCCGCCGCCGAGAAGCCCGCGGCTCCCGCCGCGCCGGCTGCTCCCGGCCCCCGTCCCACCCCGGGCCCGAAGCCCGCGCCGCGGCCCGCCCCGGCGTCCCCGGCTCCGACGACGCCCGAGTTCACCGCGCCCCCGTCGGCTCCCGCCGCACCGGCCTCGCAGGGTCAGGGCCCGGGCTCCGGCGCGCGTCCGGGCGCCCCGCGTCCGGCCGGCCAGGCGCCGCGTCCGGGTGCCCCGCGTCCGGGTGGTTCCGGCCAGGGCGGCCAGGGCCGTGGTGACCGCGGCGACCGTCCCGGCGCTCCGCGTCCGGGTGGCGGCGCCCCGCGTCCCGGCGCCCGTCCGGCGGGTCCCCGTCCGGGCAACAACCCCTTCACCTCCGGCGGCTCCACCGGCATGGCGCGCCCGCAGGCGCCCCGTCCCGGCGGTGCTCCGCGTCCGGGCGGTCCCGGTGCGCCCGGTGGCGCCCCGCGTCCGCAGGGCCAGGGCCAGGGCGGTCCCCGTCCGCAGGGTGCCGGCGGCGGTCCTCGTCCGCAGGCTCCGGGCGGCGCGCGTCCGACCCCGGGCGGCATGCCCCGCCCGCAGGGTGGCGGCCCCCGTCCCGGCGGCGGTCCCGGCGGTCCCCGTCCGAACCCCGGCATGATGCCGCAGCGTCCGGCTGCCGGCCCGCGTCCCGGCGGCGGTGGCCCCGGTGGCCGCGGTCCCGGTGGCGGCGGTCGTCCCGGTGGCGGCGGCGGTCGCCCGGGTGGCGGCGGCTTCGCCGGCCGTCCCGGTGGCGGCGGCGGCGGTTTCGCCGGTCGTCCCGGTGGTCCCGGTGGCGGTGGCGGCGGTTTCGCCGGTCGTCCCGGTGGTCCCGGTGGCGGTGGCCGTCCCGGCTTCGGTGGCCGTCCCGGCGGTCCCGGTGGCCGTGGTGGCACGCAGGGTGCCTTCGGCCGTCCCGGTGGTCCCGCGCGTCGTGGCCGCAAGTCGAAGCGGCAGAGGCGCCAGGAGTACGAGGCCATGCAGGCCCCGTCGGTCGGCGGTGTGATGCTGCCTCGCGGCAACGGCGAGACCGTTCGCCTGTCGCGCGGTGCCTCGCTCACCGACTTCGCGGAGAAGATCAACGCCAACCCGGCGTCGCTCGTCGCGGTCATGATGAACCTCGGCGAGATGGTCACGGCCACGCAGTCCGTCTCCGACGAGACGCTGCAGCTCCTCGCCGACGAGATGAACTACACGGTTCAGATCGTCAGCCCCGAGGAGGAGGACCGCGAGCTCCTCGAGTCGTTCGACATCGAGTTCGGCGAGGACGAGGGCGACGAGGAGGACCTGATGGTCCGCCCGCCGGTCGTCACCGTCATGGGTCACGTCGACCACGGCAAGACCCGGCTCCTCGACGCCATCCGCAAGACGAACGTCATCGCGGGCGAGGCCGGCGGCATCACCCAGCACATCGGTGCCTACCAGGTCGCGACCGAGGTCAACGACGAAGAGCGCAAGATCACCTTCATCGACACCCCGGGTCACGAGGCGTTCACCGCCATGCGTGCCCGTGGTGCGCGGTCGACGGACATCGCGATCCTGGTCGTCGCGGCCAACGACGGCGTCATGCCGCAGACGGTCGAGGCGCTCAACCACGCCAAGGCGGCCGAGGTCCCGATCGTCGTCGCGGTCAACAAGATCGACGTCGAGGGTGCCGACCCGACCAAGGTGCGCGGTCAGCTGACCGAGTACGGCCTGGTGGCCGAGGAGTACGGCGGCGACACCATGTTCGTCGACATCTCCGCCAAGCAGGGTCTGCACATCGACTCCCTGCTGGAGGCCGTGATCCTGACGGCCGACGCCTCGCTCGACCTGCGGGCCAACCCGAACCAGGACGCGCAGGGCATCTCGATCGAGTCCCGCCTCGACCGCGGCCGCGGTGCCGTCTCGACGGTCCTCGTCCAGCGCGGCACCCTGCGGGTCGGCGACACCATGGTGGTCGGCGACGCGTACGGCCGCGTCCGGGCGATGCACGACGACAACGGCAACAGCGTCGCCGAGGCCGGTCCCTCGACGCCGGTGCAGGTCCTGGGCCTCACCAACGTCCCGGGTGCGGGCGACAACTTCCTGGTGGTCGACGAGGACCGTACGGCCCGTCAGATCGCCGAGAAGCGCGCCGCCCGTGAGCGCAACGCCGCGTTCGCCAAGCGCACGCGCCGCGTCTCCCTCGAGGACCTGGACAAGGTGCTCAAGGCCGGCGAGATCCAGCAGCTCAACCTCATCATCAAGGGTGACGCTTCCGGATCCGTCGAGGCGCTCGAGTCCTCGCTGCTCCAGCTGGACGTCGGCGAAGAGGTCGACATCCGCGTCCTGCACCGTGGTGTCGGTGCGGTCACGGAGTCCGACATCGACCTGGCCATGGGCTCCGACGCCATCGTCATCGGCTTCAACGTGCGCGCCGCCGGGCGTGCGCAGCAGATGGCCGAGCGCGAGGGTGTCGACGTCCGGTACTACTCGGTCATCTACCAGGCGATCGAGGAGATCGAGGCGGCCCTCAAGGGCATGCTCAAGCCGGAGTACGAAGAGGTCGAGCTCGGTACGGCGGAGATCCGCGAGGTCTTCAAGTCGTCCAAGCTGGGCAACATCGCGGGTGTTCTCATCCGCTCCGGCGAGGTCAAGCGCAACACCAAGGCGCGCCTCATCCGCGACGGCAAGGTGGTCGCGGAGAACCTCAACATCGAGGGTCTGCGTCGCTTCAAGGACGACGTCACCGAGATCCGCGAAGGGTTCGAGGGCGGTATCAACCTCGGCAACTTCAACGACATCAAGGTCGACGACGTCATCGCGACGTACGAGATGCGCGAGAAGCCGCGCGTCTAACCTGAGTCACGATCGGGGCCGGTCGGCGGGACTTATTCCGTCGATCGGCCCCGGCCGTTGCGTGTACGGTTCCCGTATCGGCGTCCAAGCGCGGCGCCCGTACCCCGAACCGGCGGGACATCCGGATCACACATGTATGTGGGGACTCTGTCCTTCGATCTGCTCCTCGGCGACGTCCACTCGCTGAAGGAGAAACGCTCTCTCGTCCGTCCGATCGTGGCCGAACTCCAGCGCAAGTACGGCGTGAGCGCGGCGGAGACGGGCAACCAGGACCTCCACCGCAGGGCCGAGATCGGGCTCGCCGTGGTCAGCGGGGAGGCGGGACACCTCACCGACGTACTGGACCGCTGCGAGCGGCTGGTCGCGGCACGGCCCGAAGTCGAACTGCTCTCGGTTCGACGCAGGCTCCACAGCGACGAAGACTGAAGCAACAAGAAAGCACTTAAGGAGACGGACCAGTGGCCGACAACGCGCGCGCCAAGAGGCTGGCGGACCTCATCCGAGAGGTGGTGGCCCAGAAGCTGCAGCGCGGGATCAAGGACCCGCGGCTCGGCTCGCACGTCACCATCACGGACACCCGGGTCACGGGTGACCTGCGGGAGGCGACCGTCTTCTACACGGTGTACGGGGACGACGAGGAGCGCGCTGCGGCCGCCGCCGGCCTGGAGAGCGCCAAGGGCATCCTGCGCTCCGAGGTGGGCCGGGCCGCGGGGGTGAAGTTCACGCCGACCCTGGCCTTCGTCATGGACGCCCTCCCGGACAACGCGCGCGCCATCGAGGACCTCCTCGACAAGGCGCGGCAGTCCGACGAGAAGGTGCGCGAGGCCTCCGCGGGCGCCAAGTACGCCGGCGACGCCGACCCGTACCGCAAGCCCGAGGACGACGAGACGGACGACACCGCCGAATGACCCAGAAGCACACCACGCCCGACGGCCTTGTCATCGTCGACAAGCCGTCGGGCTTCACTTCGCACGACGTCGTCGCCAAGATGCGCGGCATCGCCCGGACGCGACGCGTCGGGCACGCCGGCACGCTCGACCCGATGGCGACGGGCGTCCTCGTCCTCGGCGTCGAGAGGGCCACCAAGCTCCTCGGCCACCTCGCGCTGACCGAGAAGGAGTACCTGGGCACCATCCGGCTCGGCCAGAACACCCTCACGGACGACGCCGAGGGGGACATCACCTCCACCACGGACGCCTCCCAGGTCACCCGGGACGCCATCGACGCCGGGGTCGCCAAGCTGACCGGCGACATCATGCAGGTGCCGTCCAAGGTCAGCGCCATCAAGATCAACGGCGTGCGGTCCTACAAGCGAGCCCGGGACGGCGAGGAGTTCGACATCCCGGCCCGGCCCGTGACCGTCTCCTCGTTCGGCGTGTACGACGTGCGAGAGGCCGTCGCCGAGGACGGCACGGCCGTGCTCGACCTGGTCGTGTCGGTCGTCTGCTCCTCCGGCACCTACATCCGGGCCCTGGCCCGCGACCTGGGAGCCGACCTCGGGGTCGGCGGTCACCTCACCGCCCTGCGCCGCACCCGCGTCGGCCCCTACAAGCTGGACGCGGCCCGCACGCTCGACCAGCTCCAGCAGGAACTGACCGTGATGCCGATCGCCGAGGCCGCCGCGGCCGCGTTCCGCCGCTGGGACGTCGACGCCCGACGGGCCAAGCTGCTCACCAACGGCGTGCGGCTCGAGATGCCCGAGACCTACGCGGGCGCCGGTCCCGTCGCCGTCTTCGATCAGGAGGGCCGCTTCCTCGCCCTCGTCGAGGAGCAGCGGGGCAAGGCCAAGAGCCTGGCCGTCTTCGTCTGACGCGGGCACGGGGGCCCGGCGGTCCGCCCGTGGAGCGGCGGCCACGGGGTACCTCCACTTCCGCCGCTCCACGGTCCCCCCTCGGTTCCCCCACCCCTAGGGTGTATCCCGCCGCCCCCGTTCCTTCACCCGTCCGTGCGGGCGCTCGGAGTGAACCGGGGGAGCGGAAGGGGGCGCTTTCGCTGAGCGATCTGTCCCGCTGATCATCACGCGCCTACTGTCGAACACAAGGGCACGGGTGTACGGCGGGGAGGCTCGACGATGGCGTCGCGGAACCGGTCCCGGGAGGCGGACGACAGCTCACGAGGCTCCCAGGACCGCCCCGGACCAGCGGGACACGAGGACGGGGTGATCCCCGGGGACGCCCTCGTCCGCATCCACGATCCGGCCGGCCGCCCCCGCGGCACCGGCTTCCTGGCCGACCACCACGGCATGCTGATCACCAGCCACGAGGCCGTCGAGGGCCTGCCCCGGCTCGTCCTGTACGGCGCGGGGGGCCGTCGCCGGGAGGTGTCCGCCGACGCGGTCACCCCGCTGCCCGCGCTGGACCTCGCCCTGGTGCGCACCGAGGGGCTCGGTGTGCCGCCGCTGCCCGTCACCGTGCGGGACGGCGCGCGGACGGGCGCCTATGTGCGGATCCCCGCCGGGGGCTGGCGCGAGGCCCGGGTGCTGGGCCCGGCCGCCGTGACGTACGCGGCCACGGACCGCTCCCACCGCATCGAGGCGCTGGAGCTGGCAGTCGGCACGGCGGGCCGGGACGCGCTGCGGCCGGGCGGCGGAGCGGCCGGGGGGCCCGTGCTCGACGCGCAGACCGGCGCGGTCGTCGCGGTCCTCGGCACCGCCCTCAGCTCCGACCACCGTGACGTCGGGTTCGCCGTACCGCTGCGCGCCCGGATCCCCGGCGCGGGGGGCCCGCTCGCCGAACTGCTCGCGGAGAACGCGGCGACGGTCCCCGCTCATGGGGCCGATCTGAACCTGGCCGGGGTGCTGGAGCTGACCGGCACCTCGGTGGGTCTGGACGGCCCGCCCGGCGGGACCGGTGTCCCGGAGCCGGTCGAACGGGCGGAAGCGGCCGCCCGGTTGGACGCCTTCCCGGCCGGCCCGGCGGCCGTCCTCGGTCTCGTCGGGCCACCGGGCAGCGGCCGTACGACGGAACTCGCGGCGCTCGCCGCGCGCCGCGGCCGCGGCGGGCAGCCCACGCTGTGGCTGCGCGGCTGCGAGCTGCGCGACGACGACACCTCGGTGGCGGACGCGGTCCGCCGGGCGCTGACCCGGGCCGCCCCCGTCCTGGCCGCCGCCCGGGCCCCGCACCCGCCCTCCCCGCCGGTCCCGGCCGACCCGGCGGACACCACGCCCGAGCGCTTGGCGCGCCTCACCGGTTCGCTCGGCCGGCCCCTGCTGCTCCTCCTGGACGGCCCAGAGGAGATGCCCCCCGCGGTGGCCCGGCGGCTGTCCGCCTGGGCGGAGGGGACCGTGCGGTGGCTGCGGGAGACGGGAGCGCGGCTGGTCGTGGCCTGCCGTCCCGAGTACTGGGAGGAGGTGTCGGACCCGCTGCGCCGCCCCGCGTGCGTACGACTGGGCGATCTCACCGAGGACGAGGCCCGCGAGGCCCGGCTGCGGTACGGCATCGCCGAGGGCGCCCTCACCGGCCCCGGCGCCCGGCACCCCTTGACCCTCCGGCTGCTCGCCGAGATCCGGGACGGGCTGGACGGCCCCGCCGACCGCCCCGTCCTGGTCACGGCCCCGCTCGACCGGGACGACGTCTTCGCCGCCTACCTGGACCTGATGTGCCTGCGCATCGCCCAGCGGCTGGCCGACGGGGCCGGGCTGCGCGGCACCGCCGTACGCCGGCTGGCCGCGAAGGTCGCCGGGCAGGTGCACGAGGCCGCCCGGCGCAGCCTCGGCCCGGGGACGGGAGACCTGGACCGGCAGGCGTTCGAAGAGGTGTTCCCGTGGGGGCCCGCCCCGGCGCGCCTCGGCGGCCACCCGGGCTGGGCGTCGGCCGTGCTCGCCGAGGGCCTGCTGGTGCCCGCCGGGCCCGGGTACCGCTTCGCGCACGAGGGGCTCGCCGACTGGCTCCAGGGCGCGCACCTCGACCTGGACGAGGCGCTGCACGTCCTCGTCCACCGCGGCGAGGAGGCCGAGTCCGACCCCGTGCCGCGGCACCGCCTCGGGCCGGTCGTCCAGGCCCTGCTGTACCTCGCCCGCCAGCACGGAGCCGGCCGGCCGGTCTCCCGGCTGGCCGACCTGGTGCACGCGCTGGACGCCGATCCGCGCTCCTGGTGGGCCGTCCGGCTGCTCACCGGGACGCTCACGGCCCTGCCCGACGCGACCCCGTACACGGAGGTGCTGCGGCTGCTCGCCGACCGGATCGTGGCATGGCGGCGTCAGGAGCGGCCCGTGCCGGAGGAGCTCGGGCCGGGCTTCTGGACCGGCCTGCGGCTGCCCGGGGAAGCGCGCTGCGCGCTGCTGCGGCGGCTGGTGCACGCCGACGGGCCACCCTGCGAGGCCGGGCCCCGCTTCCTGGACGCCGTCGCCGGGCTCCTCGCCGGTGACCCCACCGCCGTGCAACCGCACCTCGCCGACTGGTTCGACGACGAGCAGCCGCTGCCCGCCACCCCGCACGCGACCGTCGCCACCGCCGCACAGGCACTGCTGCACACCCACCGCCACGGTGCCCTGGACGAGCTGACCGACGTGCTCGCCGACCGCGCGCACCCGCGAGCCGACGAACTCCTGGCCGTGCTGGCCGAGGAGGAGCCGTCGGCGCTGTGCCGGGCCGTCGACCGGTGGGCGCGTGACGAGCGTCAGGCGCGGCGGAACGCCGCGGTGGCGCACGGACTGCGCGTCGCCCCGCACGTGCGCACGGGCGGCGACCGCGCCCTCCTGCGCTACGCGGCCCTCACCCTGCTCGCCCGCCCGGCCGACCGTGCCCTGCACGGGGGCGCGCTCGCCCTCCTCGTCAGGGACCCCCACACCAGGGCCCGCTACCTCCCCCGGGCGCTGGAGCACTTCGCTGCGGGCGACCCGCGGTTCTCACCGGACGCCCTGGCCGAGGCCCTGCTGACCGACCCCGAGCCGGTTCTCACGGCCTTCGGGGCCCGGCTGGAGCGGCCGGACGCCGAAGAGGCGCTGCGGGCGCTCGTCGACGCCACCCCGCCCGGTCTGGCCCGGCGGGTCGCCCCGCTGCTGTGCCGGGCGGCGCGGCAGCGGCCGGAACTGGCCGGACAGGTGGCCGCGTACGCGGACCAGCGGCTGGACCGCGGCCCGGCCGCCCGGCCCGTGCTCCTGCCGCTGGTCACCGGCCTGCTGGAAGGCGGCGACGTGCGGCTGCGCTGCGCCCTCGCCGCCGTCCTCACCCCGCCCGGCATCCCCGCCTCACGTCCGCTGCGTCGCGAACTGCGCGACGCGCTCCTGGCCCGTGAGCACGACACCGACGTCCTCGACGCGCTGCTGCACGCCGCCGCCCGCAACGGCGGGGACGACCTGCGCGACCTCGTCCATCGCGTCGGACTGCTCCTCGTGCGCACCCCGGAGGGCGCCGCCCGTTTCGACCGGGCCCTGGTCGACCTGGGGCGGCACGTACCCGGTTTCGCCGCCCGCGCCGCCGGCTGGCTGGCCGCCGCGCCCGAGGCGTGGGCGGCCCTCGTAGGGCCCAGTTCCCACCGGATGATCGAGAGCCTGGCGGGCTCCGGCGTCCCCGTGTGACCGGCCTCCCCGACACCGGGGCGCGGCACGCAGCCGTGCGCCCTGTCACAGCCCCCATGCCGATGCGGGCAGCGGACACCCGGCATGGCACCCTTAGACCTGCGCACGAGGCAACCACGGACAACGACCGGACACGGGTTCGACGAGCTTTCGACAAGGAGCAGGCACAGTGCAGCGCTGGCGTGGCTTGGAGGACATCCCCCAGGACTGGGGGCGCAGCGTCGTCACCATCGGCTCCTACGACGGAGTGCACCGCGGGCACCAGCTGATCATCCGGCATGCCGTGGACCGGGCGCGCGAGCTGGGCGTGCCCGCCGTCGTCGTCACCTTCGACCCGCACCCCAGCGAGGTCGTACGCCCCGGCAGCCACCCGCCGCTGCTCGCCCCGCACCACCGCCGCGCCGAGCTCATGGCGGACCTGGGCGTGGACGCGGTGCTCATCCTGCCCTTCACGACCGAGTTCTCGAAGCTGTCCCCGGCCGACTTCGTCGTCAAGGTGCTGGTGGACAAGCTGCACGCCAAGGCGGTCGTAGAAGGCCCCAACTTCCGCTTCGGCCACAAGGCCGCCGGGAACGTGGAGTTCCTGTCCACGCAGGGCAAGACCTACGACTTCGAGGTGGAGGTCGTCGACCTGTACGTGACCGGCGAGGCAGGTGGGGGAGAGCCGTTCTCCTCCACGCTGACGCGGCGACTGGTCGCCGAGGGCGACGTCCGGGGCGCGGCGGAGATCCTGGGGCGTCCGCACCGGGTCGAGGGCGTCGTCGTCCGGGGCGCCCAGCGCGGGCGCGAACTGGGCTTCCCCACGGCCAACGTGGAGACGCTGCCGCACACGGCCATCCCGGCCGACGGCGTGTACGCCGGGTGGCTGCACGCCCAGGGCGAAGTGATGCCGGCCGCGATCTCGGTGGGCACGAACCCGCAGTTCGAGGGGACCGAGCGCACGGTGGAGGCGTACGCCATCGACCGCGTCGGGCTCGACCTGTACGGGCTGCACGTCGCGGTCGACTTCCTGGCGTTCGTGCGCGGGCAGGCGAAGTTCGACACGCTGGACGCGCTGCTGGTTCAGATGGGGCAGGACGTGGAGAAGTGCAGGGAGTTGGTGGCGGCCGAGGGGGCTGCCTAGTCCGCGGGTGTGTGGGGGCTTGTCGCGCAGTTCCCCGCGCCCCTTGGGGGCGCGTCCGCACCTGCCCAGTGACATGCCACCTGTGATCCCCCGCCCCCGCCCAGTACCGCCAGGTCCTGGCCCCTGCACGCGTCTGCCACGCCCGCTGCCTCCGCCTCACCGCCGGCCAGGATCTGGCAGCGGGCGTGGAAGCGGCAGCCCGGCGGGACGTGGGTCGGGTCCGGGGGCTCGCCCGTGAGGATCACCGGGGCGCCGGGAGCCTCCGGGAGCACCGACAGGAGCGCCTGCGTGTAGGGGTGCCGGGGTGCCGTCAGGACCTGTTCCACCGCGCCCGTCTCCACGATCCGGCCCAGGTACATCACCGCGACCCGGTCGGCGATGTTCCAGGCCAGGCCCAGGTCGTGCGTGACGACCAGGGCGGACAGGCCGAGTTCGGTGCGCAGCCGCAGCAGCAGGGCGAGGATCTCGCCGCGTACCGAGGCGTCCAGGGACGCCACCGGCTCGTCGGCGACGAGGAGTTCGGGTTGCAGGACCAGCGCGCCCGCGATGACGACTCGCTGGCGCTGCCCGCCGGACAGTTCGTGCGGGTAGCGCAGGAAGAAGCGTTCCGGGGGGCGCAGACCGGCCCGGGACAGGGCCTCGGCGACCGCGGTGCGTTCGTCGCCGCCGTGCCCGTGGATGCGCAAGCCCTCGGCGACCGCGTCGTACACCGTGTGACGCGGGTTGAGGGAGCCGCTCGGGTCCTGGAGGACCAGCTGGACGCGGCGGCGGTAGGCCTTGAGGGACCGGCCGGAGTAGTCCAGCGGACGGCCGTCGAAGACGACCCGCCCCGCCGTCGGTTCGACCAGCCCCAGCAGGCTGCGCGCCAGGGTCGTCTTGCCGCAGCCGGACTCGCCGACCAGCGCGACGATCTCGCCGGGGCGGATGTCGAGGTCGACGCCGTCCACCGCGCGGGCCCGGGGGCCGCCGTGCCGGCCGGGGAAGGTGACGTACAGGCCCTGGGCGCTCAGCAGCGGGGCCGTGGTGACCTGGGAGGCCGTGGGGGAGAGGGTCATGACGTGCTGGGCCTCGCTTCCTCCAGGGCCTCCGGGCCCTCGGCCGAACCGGTCCGCGCAGTCTCCGGGCCGGTCGTCGCACGCTCCTCGACGGTCTCCGCTCCCGGTGGGGCGACCAGCACACACGCCGCCCGCCGCTCCGGTCCCGCCGCCCGCAGCGCCGGGTCCTCCTCGGCACACGACGCAAGCGCCACCGGGCACCGGGGATGGAACGTGCAGCCGGACGGCAGCGCGGCCGGGTCCGGCGGATCGCCCGCCAGACCCTGCGGCGCGAACCGGGACGCCGGGTCGCCGATGCGCGGGAACGCGGCCCACAGGGCGCGGGCGTACGGATGCCGGGCGTCCTCGTACACCTGCGCCGCCGGGCCCTCCTCGACCACCCGGCCCGCGTACATCACCGCGAGCCGGTCGCAGGTGTCGGCGAGGACCGCCAGGTCATGGCTGATCATGATCAGCCCGAGGTCCTGGTCCGCGACCAGCTGCTCGATGAGCCGGAGGATCTGGGCCTGGATCATCACGTCGAGCGCGGTGGTCGGCTCGTCCGCGATGATCAGCCGGGGGTCGCAGGCCAGGGCCATGGCGATCATGACCCGCTGGCGCTGCCCCCCGGACAGTTCGTGCGGGTAGGCGTCCGCGCGGGCCGCCGGCAGACCGACCTGCTCCAGCAGTTCGCCGGTCTTCCTCTTCGCTCCCGCCGCGGTGGCCTTCTTGTGCAGCAGGATCGGCTCGGCGATCTGATCCCCGATGCGGTGCACCGCGTTCAGGGAGTGCATCGCGCCCTGGAAGACGATGGAGGCCCCGGCCCAGCGCACCGCCCGCACGCGGCCCCACTTCATGGTCAGCACGTCTTCGCCGTCGAGGAGCACCTCCCCGGTGATCCGGGCGCCCCCCGGCAGCAGCCGCAGCAGGGCCAGCGCCAGCGTGGACTTGCCGCAGCCGGACTCCCCGGCCAGGCCGAGCTTCCGGCCCGCCTCCAGGCGCAGGTCCACCCCGCGCACCGCGGCCGCCCCGCCCGCGTACGTCACGGTCAGGTTCCTGACGTCGAGCAGACTCAACGCGACACCCCCAGCCTGGGGTTGAGGACGGACTCCACGGCCCGTCCGCACAGCGTGAACGCCAGCGCGACCACGGCGATGGCGATGCCCGGCGGCACCAGGTACCACCAGTCCCCGGCGCTGACCGCGCCCGCCTCCCGGGCGTCCTGGAGCAGCCCGCCCCACGACACGACCGTCGGATCGCCCAGGCCGAGGAAGGCGAGCGTGGCCTCGGCGAGGATGGCCGAGGAGATGATGAGAGTCGTCTGGGCCAGCACCAGCGGCATCACGTTGGGCAGCACGTGCCGGGACATGATGTGCCAGTGGCCTCCGCCGAGCGCCCTCGCCCGCTCGATGTACGGCCGGGTCTCCACGGCGAGGGTCTGGGCGCGCACCAGGCGGGCCGTGGTCGGCCAGGTGGTGACGCCGATCGCGACGACGGTCGTGGTCAGCGAGCGGGACATCACGGTCGCCAGGGCGATCGCGAGCACCAGCGTCGGCATGACCAGGAACCAGTCGGTGATCCGCATCATCACCGTCGCGTACCAGCCCTTGAAGTGCCCCGCCGTCACCCCGATCAGCGTGCCGATCGCCACCGACAGCACGGCCGCGAGCAGCCCGACCAGCAGCGACACCCGCGAACCCCAGATCACCAGGCCCAGCAGGTCGCGCCCGAACTGGTCGGTGCCGAGCGGGAACGAGGCGCTCGGGCTCTGCATCGGACGCCCGGGCGCGGCGGTCACGCTGCTCACGTCGGACCCGACGAACAGCGGTGCGAACAGCGCCAGCAGCGCGCACAGCGAGAGCGCGGCCAGGCCGTACAGCCCCGCCCGTTCGGAGCGGTACTGCCGCCAGAAGCGGGCGACGGACGCCCGGCGCCGCTGCCGGGCGAGGGCCCGTCGGCTCGGGGCGGTCGCGGTCGGAGTCGTCATCGGGCCACCCGGGGGTCCAGCAGCGGATAGACCAGGTCGGCGAGCGTGTTCATCAGGATCACCGCGGCGGCGAACACGAAGAACAACCCTTGCACCAACGGCAGGTCGGGCACGCTCAGCGCCTGGTAGAACAGCCCGCCCAGCCCCGGCCAGGAGAACACCGTCTCCACGAGGATCACGCCCGCCACCGTCCGGCCGAGGTTGATGAAGATCAGCGTCACGGTCGGCAGCAGCGCGTTCGGCACGGCGTGCCGGCGGCGCACCAGGTCGTCGCGCAGGCCCTTGGCCCGTGCGGTCGTCAGATAGTCGCTGCCCATCTCGTCCAGCAGCGCCGACCGCGTGACCAGCAGCGTCTGCCCGTACTCCACGGCCACCAGCGTCACCACCGGCAGCACCAGATGGTGCGCCACGTCCAGGACGTGGGCGAAGCCCTCCTCGCCGCCGGACTCCATGCCGCCGGTCGGGAACATGCCGGGCAGCGGGCCGATGCCCACCGACAGCACGATGATCAGCAGCAGCCCGAGCCAGAAGGACGGGATGGAGTACAGGGTCAGCGCCAGGCCGGTGTTGACCCGGTCGCCGAGCCCGCCGCGCCGCCACGCCGAGCGCGTGCCCAGGAAGATGCCGAGCGCGGTGTAGAGGACGAACGCCGTCCCGGTGAGCAGCAGGGTGTTCGGCAGCGCCTCGGTGATCTTGTCGACGACAGGGGCGCGGAACTGGTACGACGTGCCGAAGTCGCCGGTGAGCGCCTTGCCGCAGTAGTCCGTGAACTGCCGCCACAGCGGCAGGTCGAGCCCGAACTCCTCGCGGTAGGCGGCCAGCTGCTGCGCCGACACCTGACGGCCGCCCGTCATGGTCTTCACCGGGTCGCCGGGAATCAGCCGGAAGAGGAAGAAGCTGGTCACGAGCACGGCCAGCAGGGACACGGCGGCACCGGCCACCTTGCCGGCCAGGTACCGCGGGTACGCGGAGCCCTTGCGTGCCCGCGGCCCGGGCGTCCTCTGCTCGTCCTCGACCAGCGCGGGGGTCGCCTCAGCGGTCATGAGTACCCGCTCGCCGCTTCACTCGCGTTCCTCGGCGGTGGCCCGCCGCCGCATCGCCGCGAAGACGCCGAGCCCGGCCAGGACCACGACACCCGCGACGATCGCGACCACGACCCCCGTCGACGTCGCGTTGTCGGAGGAGTCGCCGGAGTCCGCGGGAACCGCCGACCACCAGCTCCAGTAGCCGTCCTGGCCGTAGATGTTGCCCGCCTTCGCCGGCATGGTCGTGATCGACTTGATCTGGTCCGTCCGGAAGGCCTCGACCGCGTTCGGATACGCCATGACGTTCATGTACCCGAGGTCGTACAGCCGCGACTCCATCTGCCGGACGATGTCCGCCCGTTTGGCGGGGTCGTACTCGGTGAGCTGGCGGGCGTAGAGCTCGTCGTACTTCTTGTCGCAGATGAAGTTGTCCGTCGCGCCGGTCTCCTCGGGCGTCGCCGGAAGCGCCCCGCAGGTGTGGATGGACAGCACGAAGTCCGGGTCGGGGTTGACCGACCAGCCGTCGAACGCCAGGTCGTACTTGCCGGCGAGCCAGGGGTCGGTCACGTTGTCCAGGCAGTCGAGCCGGACGCCGATGCCGAGCTCCCCCCACCACTCCTGGAGGTACTTGCCGACCGCCTTGTCGTTCGGGTCGGTGGCGTGGCACAGCACGCGGTAGGTGATCGGCTTGCCGTCCTTGCCGACGCGCTTGCCGTCGCCGTTCTTCTTGTACCCGGCCCGGTCGAGCAGCCGGGCCGCCTCGGCCGGGTCGTACGCCAGTTTCTGACGGGCGGAAGGTTTCCAGAAGTACTCCTGGAAGCGCGGCGGGATGTATCCCTCGCCCTCGACGGCGTGACCCCGGAACACCTTGTCGATGACGGCCTCGCGGTCGACGGCCCGGAACAGCGCGTTGCGCACCCGCTGGTCCAGCAGGGAGGGGTGGCCGTCGCCGAACTTCTCGCCGTTCTTCGCCCTGGCACCCGGGTTGGTGGCGAGGGCGTAGAAGCGGCGGCCGGGGGCGTCGTTGACCTGGATGTCTTCCGCGCCCTTCAGGGATTCCGCCTGAGCGGGCGTCAGGGACGGCGACCCGGCGACGAACGAGACCTCGCCCTTGCGCAGCGCCGACACGGCCGCGTCCTGGTCCTTGTAGTAGCGGAAGACCAGCTCGTCGAACTTCGGCGAACCGCGCCAGAAGTCCTTGTTGGCCTTGAGCCGGACGTAGCTGTCGGCCTTGTAGCCGCTCAGCACGAACGGCCCGTTCCCGACGACGGGAAAGTCCTTGTCGTTGTTGAACTCGGAGAAGTCGGAGACCTTCTCCCACACGTGCTTCGGCACGATCGGCACGTCCAGCGCGGTCATCGTGGCCTGGGGCTTCTTCAGCTCGATGACCAGCTTGGTGGGGCTAGGCGCGGTCACCTTGCGGAAGTTCCCGACGTAACTGCCGTTCGCCGTGGCCGCGCCGGTGTCGGTCATCATCTTGTTGAACGTCCAGGCCGCGTCCTCGGCGGTGGCCTGCCGGCCGTCCGACCACGTGGAGTTGCCGCGGATCGTGTAGGTCCAGGTCAGCTTGTCCGCCGACGGCTCCCACTTGGTGGCCAGGCCCGGGATGGCGTGGTTGTCCTTGGGGTCGTAGCTGGTCAGGTACTCGTACATGAGCCGGTGAATGCTCGTGCTGAGCAGCCGGACCGCGAGGAACGGGCTGAGCGAGTCCACGCTCTGCGCCACCGCGACGGTCAGCACCTTCTTGCCGTCGTCGGCCGCACGGGCCTGCCGGGGCGCCGGGTCGAGGGGGGTGGCGAGGCCGGCGGTGAGGGTGAGCGCGGCGGCCCCGGCCAGGGCGAGGAGCCGGAGGCCGTGCGGGAGGCTGCGTTTCTGATCGTTCGTGCCCATGGTCGGACCTCGCGTCATCGCTCGGACGGGAAGGACGGGTTGATCAGCTGTCAGATGCGTGTTGTGTGTGTACCAGCGGCCCTCTCCACCCGTCAACGGCGTGTTCACCCCTTGTGGCCTGCGGAAATAACGAATTGGCGAGCTTTTCGCGCCCATTGGTCGAGACCACTGACGCGCCGCTGGCCAGGGCCTGGCAACAAATTTCGCCCCGGAACGCGCCGGGGCCCGCGCCGAGTCGGAACGGCGCGGGCCCGAAGAGGACCGGCCCCTCGAAAGGGGCCGATCGGGTGAGGCGATTACTGCGTCGGGGGCGGGGGCGGCGGGGTCTGCCCGTCGGGCTGGGGGTAGCCGTAGCCGGGTTGCGGGGGAGCGGCCGGGGGCTGTCCGTCGGGCTGGGGGTAGCCGTAGCCGGGCTGCGGGGGAACGGCCGGGGGCTGTCCGGGCATGGGGTACGGCTGCCCCGGCTGCGCCGACGGCTGGCCGGGCTGCGGAGCCGGCTGCGGACCGGGCTGCCCCGGCTGCGGCTGCGGCTGGGGCTGCGGGACGCCGGCCTGCGGGTAGGGCTGCCCGGGCTGGGCCGGGGGCTGTCCCGGCAGGGCGTAGGGCTGGCCGGGCTGCGGATAAGGCTGCCCGGGCTGGGCGTACGGCTGGCCGGGCTGCGGCTGCGGCTGCTGCGGGTACGGGCCCGGCTGGCCGGGGGCCGGCTGCTGCTGGCCGGGGTACGGGGGCTGCCCCGGCTGGGCGTACGGCTGACCGGGCACGGGCTGCCCCGGCATGGCTTGACCGGGCACGGCCTGGCCCGGCAGCGGCGGGGCCGCGACCGGCGGGGGGTTTCCGTCCGAGGTCCACAGGCCGTGCGACTGCTGATGGCGGACGAAGTCCTCGGCGACCATGGCCGCGAGGTTGAAGTACGCCTCGCGCACCTTGGGCCGCATCATGTCGAGGTCGACCTCGGCACCGGCGGCGAGGTGCTCGTCGAACGGCACGACGATGACGCCCCGGCAGCGCGTCTCGAAGTGCGTCACGATGTCCTCGACCTTGATCATCTTGCCCGTCTCACGGACCCCGGAGATGACCGTGATGGACCGCGAGACGAGGTCGGCGTACCCGTGAGCGGACAGCCAGTCCAGGGTCGTGCTCGCACTGCTCGCCCCGTCCACGGACGGCGTCGAGATGATGATGAGCTGGTCGGCGAGGTCCAGCACACCGCGCATGGCGCTGTAGAGCAGACCGGTACCGGAGTCGGTGAGGATCACCGGGTACTGCTTGCCCAGAACGTCGATCGCGCGCCGGTAGTCCTCGTCGTTGAAGGTCGTGGACACGGCCGGGTCGACGTCGTTGGCGATGATCTCCAGACCGGAGGGCGCCTGCGAGGTGAACCGGCGGATGTCCATGTACGAGTTGAGGTACGGGATCGCCTGGACGAGGTCCCGGATGGTGGCGCCCGTCTCCCGCCGCACCCGGCGCCCGAGGGTGCCCGCGTCCGGGTTCGCGTCGATCGCGAGGATCTTGTCCTGCCGCTCGGTGGCGAGCGTGGAGCCGAGCGCGGTGGTCGTGGTCGTCTTGCCGACACCGCCCTTGAGGCTGATCACCGCGATCCGGTAGCAGGACAGCACGGGTGTGCGGATCAGGTCGAGCTTCCGCTGCCGCTCGGCCTCCTCCTTCTTCCCGCCGATCTTGAACCGGCCGCCACCGGCCACCGGACGGCTGCTCTTCGCCCTCTGCTTCTTGCTGTTGAGCAGCCGGTCGGACGACAGCTCCACGGCAGCGGTGTAACCGAGCGGCGCGGCGCCGGGGTTGGTGGGCTGCCGCTGGTCGTGCTGCATGGGCTGCGGCCAGGCAGCCCCGGTGCGGGGGTCCACGGGCTGCGGAGGCTGGCCAGGCTGACCTGGGTGACCCGGCTGACCGGGCTGGCCGGGCTGTGCGGCGTGCGGGGGCTGTGCCCCGGGCTGCGGCTGGGCCTGCGGGGGCACACCGGGGTGCGGCTGCTGGGCGTGCGGCTGGGGGAAGCCGTAACCGCCCTGGGGGCCGGGAGAGGCCTGGGCGGGGGCGCCCGGCTGGGGGAAGCCGTAGCCGTCCTGCGGAGCCGGAGCCGGAGCCGGAGTGGGCGCGGGGGCGGCCGGGGTGCCGGGCTGCTGGGCCGGGGGCTGCTGGGGTGCCGGGGCGGAGGCGCCCTGCTGCGGGAAGCCGTACCCGTCCCGCGCGGGGGGCGTGGGCGCGCCGTCCGGCTGCTGGACCGGGGCCGGGGGCTGCGGCTGCGCAGGGACACCGGGGTGCGGGAAGCCGTAACCGCCCTGGGCATCCGGCGCGGCCGGGGGCTGAGCCCCCGGGTGCGGGAAGCCGTAGCCCGGCTGCGGTGCGGGCTGGGCGGGCGGCTGGTTCCACGCGGCGGGCGCGGGCTGCGGCGCCTGCGGGTGGAACGGCGGCTGCTGGACGGGAACCGAGGGCTGCGGCTGCATGGGCGGCTGGCCCTGCGCCGCCGTCGGCTGCGGCAGGCCAGGCGCGTTCGGGTCCGCGGGCTGTGCATGCGGCTGTCCATGCGGCTGCTGCTGCGGCTGTGCGGGCCACTGGTTGGCGGGCGTCGGGGCGGCAGGCTGGTACGACGGAGGCAGCGGCGGAACGCCCTGGGGGAGCGGGGGGACCGAGCCGGACGGCGTGTGCTGCGAGGTCTCGGGCGCCGGGGCGGCCGGCACGGCGTCCTGCGGCCCGCTCTCGGTGGTCGGGAGGTCTGCGGGGGGCGCGTCGGCGGGCTCGGCGGCATCCGCCACCGCGTCCTGAGGCCCCTGCTCGGCGTTGGCCGGTACGGCGTCCTCAGGCTCGGGCCGGACGTCACCGGGCCGGACATCACCGGGCCGGACGTTACCGGGCTGGACGACGTCGGGCTCGTCGGCGTCCGACGCGGCGTCCCGCGAGCCGGCCTCCTTGGACGCGGCGTTCTCCGCCTCGGTGTCCGCGGGCTCGGCGTCGGCAGGCTGTGCGTCGTTGAGCTCGGCCTCCGTGGGCTCCGTTTCCTCCGCGCGGGCGTTGTCGGCGGGCGCCCCGTCCGGGTCCTCGGCGCCGTCGGCCTCGCTGTCGCCGACCGCGACGACAGGCGGCTCGATGACCACGGGCGCGATGTCCTCGCCCTCAGGCCGGGTTTCCTCCGACTCGGCTTCGTCGTCCGACGGCACCTCCACGAAGGCGTCCGCGTCCAGGGCGTATTCGGAGACCGCGTCGGAGTCGTCGTCGGCCTCCGCGTCGAGGTCGTGCTCCCGTGCGTCATCGGCGCGAACCTCGTCGCCGGTCTCGTCAGCGGCCTCCGCCTCGACGTCACCCTCGCCTTGGGCACCCGCCCCCTCAGGGGCATCGGGAGTGCCGGGCACGTCGGACGGGGGAACCGCCTCCGCGGCGGCCCGCTCCTCGATCTCGCGCTTCAGGGCGACGGCGGAGAAACGCATGGTGGCACCGCTCTCCAGGTCACCGTTCCCGGCATCCGCCTCCTCGGCGACCGGGGCGGCAGGAGGCGCCGGGGGAGCAGGCGGAGCAGCGGGAGTGGCCGGAACCTCCGGAACCTCCGGCGTGACCGGGGCCGCCTGCGGCGGAGCCGGCGGAGTCCACTGGCCCTGGTACCCGCCGGCGGGGATGTGCGGCACGGCCGTAGGAGAGGCCGCGCCGCCCGCCGGGGCCTCGGGCTGCCCCTGCGGCTGTGCTCCGGGCTGCGGCGCCTGCGGCTCGAAGCCGCTGCCCATCGGAAGCCGCGGCACGGCGGAGGGGCTCTGCGAGGAAGGCGCGGGCGGGGCCGGCGGCACGAAGGGCGCACCGGGCGCGGGCGCCGGCGGCGTGAACGGAGCACCCGGAGCGGGCGCCGGCGCGGGAGGAGTGAAGGGCGCCCCGGGCGCCGGAGCCGGTGCGGAGCTCCTCTGCCCCGGCAGCGACGTCGGAAGAGACGAGGGTCCCCCGGAAGGGTTGGCGTGCGGCGGCGGAGTGAGCCCGGGCAGCGGCGGCATCGGACCCTTCGGCACGGGGGAACCTCCAGGCGTCCCGGCAGCTCCGGCTGCCCCGGAGTTCCCGGGCGCATGGGAGGCCCCCGGCCCGGAACCGGGCGCCCCCGAGGCACTGGAGTCCGCGGAAGCTCCCGCCCCCTGCCCCGAGGCCGAACTCCCGGAGGCGTTCTGCGTGTACCAGGCGGGCGGCGCGTAGTCGATGGTGAACTCGCCCGTCACCTCTGCCGCGGACTCCGCGTCGGGCTGGTCATCGCCGGGTGTCGCCCAGCCCCCGCGCATCCCGTCCCGATCGCTGCTCACAGTGTTCCTCCTGGTGTGGTCGAGCACCCTCGTGCCGTGCTGGGGCGACCATTGCTGTCGCACGAATCAGCGGGCTACCCCTGGGCCACCCCCGATATCGCGTCACCCTGTTGGGTCATCGCCTCGTCCCCCACCCCAGCCTAATCAAGAAAGTGGCGGACACGGCAGGCGCGTCCGCCCGCCTGATGTGCGTCCGACACAAAGTCGGCGGAACCCCGGAGCGGGTTCGCGGTCAGTCCATCCGCCGGGCCGCACCCAGCAGACCGATCTCGGCGTCCGTGGGCTGCGTCATGACGTACTGGCGGTCACTGTCGGTACACCACAGAGTCACACCGTCGGCGAGGGTCGGCAGCGGTTCGTACTCGGTGCGCGGCAGGCCGATCACGCGACCGATCTCGGCCGCCTCATCGGGCGACACCCGCTGCACTCCGGTGAGCCGGGCCTGACGCATCAACCGGGGTGCCACCGGGCTGAGATACGGCAGCAGGGTGAGCACCGACTGCCAGGGCGCCGACACCACGCGTCCGCGCGGCGGCCGCATACCGCAGTCCCGAATGACCAGGACCGGGCTGCCAGCAGAGGCGCCGAGCGGAGGGACCCGGCCCACGTCGTACACCGTCATCCCGGACTGGCCGCCGCCCACTGCCTGGACGATCCGCGACCAGTGCTGGGCACGACCGGTCTCGACGGCGACCCGCGCGCCCGTCGCCGCGGCGCGCAGCGCGAGCACCTGGGCCGTCCACAGACCGCCGATCAGCAGCACGTCGTACGGCGTTGGGCGGTTCACTCCGAGCACGGCGGGCTGGCCCTCGGGGGTGACGCCCACGACCACGCCGTCGTCACCGATGGGCAGCGACAACGCGTCGAGCTGGTCTACCGGCAGCGTGTGCCGCGGGCGGCGTGGGCCGAGCAGCCCGAAGCCGGTGCGCAGGCGCACTGCCAGGCCGCCGCCCTCTGAGCGGGTCCGGGACGGCCCGGCTGGATCCGGAACGGGGGCTGTGGGGGAGTTGGCGGACGAGGGCGGTGTTGTCATGGCGGCCATCAGCGGGCACCTCCGAGCGGCAGCGTGGCCAGGACTCCGGGCAATTGCTCCCGGTCGAGTCGGGCGAGTCCGGTCTGCGCCTGCCGTGCCACGCGTTCCAACTCGCGCCGTGACGCGGCAAGCTCTGTGCTGCTGCGCCCGGTGACCCGTACATGCCCAGTAAGGGACACCTCCTTTTTTCCGCCCCGGGCAAGCGTCAGGCTGAGCGTCGTCGCCAGGGCGGGCACCGCGGTCAACTGCGCGACCAGTTGCGGCAGACCGATACCGGAGCCGCCGAGAGAGGGCCAGCGGCGCACCCAATACGTGGTGTGTCTGCGGTTGTCGCACCGCCAGCTGCGACTGGTCTCCTCGGTGCGCCGCCGAGGCGCCTCACTCTGCCCGGCCTGAGTGGTCACCATCGGGTTGGCGCAGGCGGAGGTGGCGATGGCAGAGGTCACCTCCTCCTCGGTGAGCACGCTCACCCGGAACCCGGCGCCCGTCAGCCGGCTCGCCAGATGCTCCGCCGACCGCACCAGGCTCTTCTGCGCCCCGGCGAGCCCGCCGCCGCGGGCAGCCACCGCCTCCGGGCACAACTCCGGGTCCAGTTTCAGTGCGATCCACATGATGCGGACGGCCGGAGAGGCCGTGTGTCCCTGGAGCTGTGTGTAGTTGGTCACGACGACCGATTGCTGGGGCAGGTGCGGCGCGGGCGCGGGCTGGGTGTGCACCACGATCTGCGCGGACTCCAGGTGGATTCCGTCGACATCCAGTGTGTCCCGCACCAGAGCCAGGGGGAGTGGGCGGCGGCCACGCTCCGCGCGTAGCGCCCCGAAGTCCGCCTCGACCTGGAGGACCGCGGTGAGGAAGCCGCCGTCACCGACCATGCCGACGGGCCGCTGGTCACGGTCGTTGCCGCGACTGTAGCTGTAGGTGCGCAGGCTCGGGTCGCACTCGACGGCGGGGGCCAGCCCCGGGTCTGTGCCCGGCGGCACTGGGCTGCTGGCGGCCCTGCGGCGGCGGGAGCGCAGGGCCTGCACGCCGGCCAGCCACTCGGGGAGGGCGCGTCCCCGGCGCCGCACCAGCGCGAGCACCACGAGGATCACGGCCACGACGGCGGCCGGAACGAGCGCGTATGTCCCGATCGCCCAGCCGCACAGGACGAGTGCCGCAGCCAGTTCGAGCAACACCAGCCGCTGCACAACGAAGGAACGTCCGCGCCCCGAACGTGCCCTCAGGTGCGGCGTGACAGCGCCAGACGCCGCGGCGCCACCACTGGGCGCCGCCCGACCGGCGCTGCCCGAACGTGACCTCGATTGCGATCGCGATTGTGTCCGCCGCGCGGAAGCCGTCACCGCAAACCCCCCGAATATGTCCCGAATGCCTCTGCCCACACGCTCCTGCTAGTCCTGAGCGCACTGCCCCTGACACACGCACGGCCACGCAACAGGCATAGTAGGGGCCGGGTCTGACAACCGAGGCACCAGAGGCAACCACGGGCGGGCGACGGTCACCATCACCGTCCCCAGGGCTCCGCAACGGGGAGAGAGCGGACACAGATGGCATCACGCCGCGATGAACTCAACGCCTACACCTTCGCGAAGCGGCGCACACTCGCTTCGTTTCTGCGCCCGTCGCCGTCGGGTTCCGAAGAGGGCGCGCCGAAGCCGCTGAGCGCGGTATGGCCGGGTGTGGTGGTCGCTGTGGTGATCCTCGCGGTGTTCGGCGCCATAGGGCTCTTCAGCCCCACCGCTCCGAGAGGCTGGGACACCCCGAACGAACACGTCATCGTCGCCAGCGACTCGACGACGCGATACGTCGTCCTGGAGACGAAGGGCCAGAAGCAGCTGCATCCGGTGCTCAATATGGCTTCGGCGAAACTGCTGCTGAAGCCCGACAAGAACAGCATCATCACGGTCGACGAGAAGGTCCTCGACAGCGGCAAACCCCCGCATGGCGCCACCCTCGGCATCCCGTACGCCCCCGACCGGCTACCCTCCGCCGATGAGGCGGAGGCCACCAAGCGCTGGGCGGTCTGCGAGCGCCCAAGCGACGGCGGACGGGCCATTCAGAAGGCGGCGTTCGTCCTCGCCGAGAAGGAGTGGACCAGGATGGAGGGCCGCCACAAGCTCTCCGGGAGCGACCTGATGTACGTCGTCGGTCCGGACGGCAAGACGCAGTACGTCGTCGACGACCGCGGCTGGGCCTACCCGCTCGTCGACCCCACCGACAAGGAACTGCTCAAAGCCCTCGACACCCAGGGCCGTGCCCCGCAGCGCGTCTCCCAGGACTGGCTGGACACCCTGCACAAGGGCGACCCCCTGGCCATCCCCTCGATCGACGGCACCCCCGGCGCCGAGGCCGGCGCGTCCGACCGCCTCGGCGAGTACGACAAGGTCGGCATGGTCATCAAAGCCTACGACGGCACGCGCATGCAGTACTACGTCGTCCTCCCCGGCGAGGTCGCCCGGATCAGCGAGTTCACCGCCACCCTCCTGCTGAACAGCGGCAAGCTCGTCGCTGTCGGGCAGACCGGCGAGGCACGACAGGTAGCCCCCGGCGCGGTGGTCGACAGCACCACCTTCCGCGGCGAGAAGAAGTGGCCGACGTACAAGCCGAGGACCGTCAACAACGGCACGAGCGCCACTACCGGCCGCAACACCGTCTGCAACGTCCTGCGCTCGGTCGACGCGAAGGACGGCACGACCACCCTGTCCACCTGGGTCGGCACCGACTTCCCCGCGTCGCTGCCCACCGGCTCCTCCAGCGCCTACGTCACTGCCGGCTCCGGACAGCTCTACCGCCAGTTCCAGGGCACCGAAACCAAGGCGGGCAGTGTCTTCCTGGTCACCGACACCGGCCTGCGCTACGCCCTGCAGTCCAACAGCGACAGCGCCACCGAGGACAAGGGCATCGGCACGTCCAAGGAGCAGCGCGAGCAAGCGCTGACCGAGGCAAAGATCGCGCAGACCAGGCTGGGCTACGAGAAGGTCGACCCGGCCCCCGTCCCTCTGGCCTGGTCGAGGTTCCTGCCGACGGGCCCCCGCCTGTCCGAGTCGGCGGCGCGCCAGCCGCAGGGCTCGTAGCCGCGGGCATTCGGTAGGAGAGCGAACTGATGCCGAAAGCAGGCGACATGAGAACCAGGAGCCGCTCGCTGATGGTGACGCTGCTCGCCACGACGGCCCTCACCGCTACGACCCGACCAGCCCTCCCAGCCCCCGAGGCACGGGCGGACGACAGTGGCCAGTGCACCTTCCCCTCGAAGAGGTACGAGGGCCGCCCCTGGTCGCTGCAACGCATCAACCTTGACGAGCTGTGGGCACAGACGAAGGGCGAAGGGATCCGGGTCGCCGTCGTCGACACCGGTGTCGACGTCAGGAACCCCCAGCTCACCGAGGCCGTCGACGTGTCGAAGGGCAAGAACTTCCTCCCCGAGAAGAACAAGAAGGGCGAGAAGATCGAGCGCGGCAACGCGAGCGGAACGACGGACACCGTCGGCCACGGCACCCGCGTGGCCGGCATCATCGCCGCACGCCCAGTGAAGGGGACCGGCTTCGTGGGCCTGGCCCCCGAGGCCACGATCATCCCGATCAAGCAGAACGACGCGGAGGGTAACGGCACGGCGCTCACTCTGGCACAGTCCATCCGCCACGCAGTGAACGTGGGCGCGGACGTCATCAACATCTCCCAGGACACAGCCAACGCCGTGAAACCGGCCGAGGAGCTGGAACAGGCGGTGAATTACGCCCTCGGCCGGCAGGTGGTCATCGTCGCCTCGGCCGGCAACGACGGGCTCGGCGGCAACGTCAAGGTCACTTACCCCGCTTCGTACCAGGGCGTCCTCGCCGTGGCCTCCTCGGACCGCAACAACGAGCGTGCCCCCTTCTCCCAGTCCGGCAGCTTTGTGGGGGTCGCCGCACCCGGCGTTGACATGATCTCCACCGTCCCCGGCGACGGCCACTGCTCCGACAACGGCACCAGCTTCTCGGCCCCGTATGTCGCGGGCGTAGCCGCCCTGCTGAAGGCCAAGTATCCCAAGTGGACGGCCCGGCAGATCGTCGCCCAGATCGAACAGACCGCGGAACGCACGATCCCCGGCCACGACATCCTCGTCGGCTGGGGCGTGGTCGACCCGGTCAAGGCCCTCACCGACATCGACCCGGCCCACCCCGCCGAGTCCCCCCGCCCCGAACAGAACCCGGTCGGCGCCGAAGCTCCCTCGGTGCCCCCCGTCCACTTCGGCGAAACACCGGAGGAACGCAACACCCGCCTCGGCACCTACGTCGTGGTCGGAGGCCTCGTCCTGGCAGTGGGGCTGAGCGGGACGGCGGTGGCGGTGCGGGATGCGCGGCGTCGGCGGAGAGGCATGGGGGGACCAGCATGCTGACGCAGCTGTCGATCATCCTCTTTGTGTTGGCGGCTCTGCTGATCCTCATGGCCTGCGTGAAGGCGCAGCGGGTCCGTTCCTGGCGCGAGTCCTTGAACCCGTCCGCGCCGGAGGTCCCGGACGCGGCGTTCGTCACCGCCCGCATCGCTCTCATAGGCACGGCAGCGGTCTGTGCAGTGATGGGCTTTCGAGGCCTCGGCATCGAGGACGGCTCCAAGTGGAGCGACGGCGAGCTGAAGAGCGCCGTGGAACAGGCCGCGTACGAGCTCGACGGGTTGCTGTACCGGGTCGACGACTCGGGCGAACCTGTAGTCCACTTCCACGACTACGACACGCTCATCGAGAACGAGGTCGTCGAGAACGGCGGCGGCGATGCCCCACAGGACGGCGTCGCCGCCTCAGCTGCCGACGGCAACACGGACGCCGACGCGTACTTCACCGTCTCCGCGAACGGCGCCGACGCCGAGTTCTGCGTCCACATCGAGCGCGTGCGCTCTAAGAAGGACGACTACACGCCGCCAGGGCTCGACGCGGATACCTGGACTCAGCTGGGTTACCGACTCGCGGTGACGTCGCGGGAGGGCGCCTGCTGACGTGACTCGTCAGGCTACGTCGTCCGCAGCGGCGGAATGAGTCTTCCCGCCCTGTGCCTACTCGGCGCGTTCGCTTAAGAGCGCCTGCCGGTGTGAACGGCGCGCCTCGACCGAAATCAATCACTCCGAGCCGTCCGCTTCGCACATGGCCGCGTCTTCGACCTTACTCGTGTAGGCGGTGATCAGCCTTTTCATCGCATCGGCATCCTTGTGGTCCGAGCCTTGGGCCTGAACCGCTGTGTAGAGCTCCTGGCCGTGCTGCTCGTCAACGCAGCCCTTCGTCTTTCCGAAGGCCTCGTTACCCGAGTACCGGAACCGATCGCCCTCCGCCGACTCCTCAGGGGCCGTGAGCGTCTGGCTGGAGGCGAAGTACGCGGTGGTCTTGCCCTCTTCCACCCACGCCTGGGTAGCCCTCAGAGCCAGTTCGTCATCCACGACGACCTCGCACACCGTCGTCCCGCCACCGGACTTGTCCCGCACGGTGATCTCCTTGCCGCTCGGGAGGAACGGGCCCAGTTCATCGGAGTCAACAGCGACTCCGCAAAGATCCTTCGGGATCGCGAAGTCGCGTCCGGACTCGTCACCGCCACATCCTGACAGCACGGTGACAAGGACGGCGATCCCTGACACGACAACCATGCCTCGCTGTCGCGACGGCGCAGGGCGAACACTCACAAGATCCCCTTCGTCGAGCCGCAATGATCAGAAGGCGGCGATGGTACCGGGCGCCTGTCCATTCACAATGGCGCGTGCGTTGATGTAACCCTGGCGTGCCGCCTCACGGGCGGTGATGCCGGCATCGCTCGTGTCCATCGTGTGGTGCTTGTCCGCCGCAGTCCGGGCGGCGTCCTCCGTGATGGTCAGGTTTCGTGTCAGGCCTTCCTGCCAGTACTCGCCGCCCGTCTGCTGCGCCTGGTCCATGGCGTGGCCCTCTGCGTCCTTGAACACCGATTCCAGGACGGTGCTGGTGACGGTGCCAGCTGCGCCGCCGACCGCGGCCCCCACCCATGGCGTTGCGACGAAGGACGTACCGACGCCGACCACGGTGCCGACCGTGCCGGAGATGATGTTCTTCTTCTGGGCGACGGCGTGCTCGTATTCCTTGTCCTTGTCCGAGGCCTCCTGGCCGATGTACTCCTGTGCGCCCAGCGCGAGAGTGCCGGACACCTCGCCGGACCTTCCGGCGATCTGCCGGACGACGAGTTCCTCGTCGTCGGAGAGCCGTTGGGCCTCCGGCAGGTCCGGGTTCAGGTGGTAGTCCAGCAGCTTGCCCATATACGCCTTCTGGCCGACTTCGACCGCGGCATATCCTTCCGGGTTCTGCCCGACGGCGAAGAGCAGCTTGCTCACGGACGCGTGATCCAGTACGGCTTCGGAGCCGGCGACGGGGTACAGCTTCTCAACCTCCCGCCACTTGTCCGAGTCCGGATCCCGCTCGACATCGGTCATGGACCGGTTGATATCCGGCAGGTACTCGGAAGTGATCTGTCCGACGCTGTCGGTCATGAAGCCACGGCCGGTGAGCCGCTCCGGGTCGTCCGCGATCGACGCGACCAGGCTCTGCATGAGTTTGGCCTGATCGGCTGTGTGAGCCGGCGTGTCGATGGTCGGCATCTGGCCCGCGGGGTGACCCGTGGTGGCCGCCTCCAGCGCGAGGGCGAGATTGTTCTCGCCGGTGTGGAGATCGTCGCCCTTGAGGTTGCTCTCCTGCGGCCACTCCCGCTCCTCGAAGAGGTACTGGAAGTTGGAGAGGGTGACCTTGCCGTTCTTGCCGTTGCCGTCGGTGTCCCGCTCGAAGGGGTTGTCCTTGTCGTCCTTGTTGATGAACTCCTGGTTGAAGAAGTCCGTGGCCGCGTCCGGGCTGTTGGAGAGGCCCTTCAGGTAACCAGTGAGGGGGTCGGAGCCGCTGTCCTCGCCGATGCGGTTCAGCCAGGGGTCCGCGCCCATGTGCTGCCACGCCAGGTTCTGGTGCTCGCCGTTGCCGGTGAGCTTACGCTCGGTGGCCATGAGCTTGTTGCCGTAGTCCTTCAGGAACTGGTCGTCATAGTCCCCGGTCCGCATCAGGTTGCTCATGACCTGGAAGCCCATGGGACCGCCGCCATTGTTGCCGTAGATCGGCTTGTCGCCGATGTCGATCACCGTGCGCTTCCACTCGGTCATCGCGACCGAATCACTCTGCGTGGCGTTGGCGAGCGTGGTGCCCAGGCTGCGCTGCAGGTCGTCGAACTTCTCCCGCCGTTCCTGCCCGAGCTCGTAGTTGCCACGGTGCGGGTCGTTGACGCCGGTCCAGAACTCCAGCGTTTTCTGCGGACCGAGCGTCGTGGCGAACCGTTCGGCGAACAGATCGTCGTCGCCGTACTTGTTGAGCCCGTTGAGGAGCCGGTCGAACTCTTCGGGGCTGAGGTCCTTGGTGTCCTTCCGCGCCAGCTTCGCCAGCTCGTCGGCCTGCTTGACGGCCTCAGCGGCGCTGTCCCGGTCCTTGTACGAGGCGTCCGAGAAGCCGAGTTTGCTCTGGTCGGCGATGGCCTGCAGGACGGTCTTGGCCGAGTTGTCGCTCTCGGTCGCCTTGTCGAGGATCTTCTGGAGCTGATCACGCAGCGTGGTGATCTCGGACTGTTTGTCCTTGTCCTGCTGCGCCCGGCCCTCCGGCGGCACGTTTGTGGTGACGGTGAACCCGCCCTCGTAGCCGATCACCGTCAGGTTGTTCTTCCGGCCGCCGTCTATCGCGTTGACGAGCTCCTGGTGATAGCCCTTCAGCTCTGTCCGTGTGTCCTCGAGGATCTTGTGGATGGTCGTCGCCTGCGTGTGCGCGTCGCTGAACTCACCCGCAGTCTTGCCGATGAACTCCTTCGACACCTGAGCGTTCACACCCGCCCAGTCCGCCTTGTTCGCGGCCTGGTGTAGTTCTTCCTCGGCGTCCTTTTTCAGCGTCTCCAGGTGCTTGACCAGGGTCGACCAGTCCGTGACGGCGTCGTCGAGCAGCTTGAAGTTGGCGTCGCGCAGAGTTTCGAGGTTCATCGGTCGCTATCCCCAGAAGTCCATGAGTTTCAGAAGCGTCGAGCAGCGGCTGAGCGAGTCGGTGAGCCGTGTGCCGGTCTCCGGCTGTACGCCGGGAGCCACACCGGCGTCCCGTGGGTTGCCGCTACCCGTCCTTCTTCTTCTCGTCCTTCTTCTCCCCGTACACGGGGTTCTTCTCGCCCGGCTGCCCCACCCGCTCGTCGAAGCCGGCGTCCAAGGTGTCGATGCTGCTCATCTGGCGCACGATGAAGTTGTCGTCGCCGGCGTGGATCTTCTTCGTGACCTGCAGATGGTTCGTGATCTGCGCACACGCGTCCATGAGGGATTTGAGCTGTTCCTCCCACCGGTTCGACACGTGCTGCAGCCCCGCCCCGAGCGCGAACCCCTGCTTCGACAAGTCACTGGCCGCGGAGTCACTGCTGGGGACAGAGACACGGGCCTTGTCCCACAGCGCGTTGTACAAGCTGTGCGCGGATTTGCTGATCTTCGTCAGCGAAGCGTTGGTGACCTTCAGATCGCCGTACGACGACGGTCCTCCTGCCGTACCCGGCGATCCGTCGCCCGGGTCGAGCTGGTTCAACTGCATGTGCGTGGAGTGCTGTTCGGCCGCCTGAGTCTTGAGCTGCTCCCACTCATCCCATGCCATGGATCGTCCTCTTCCCCCGTGCTGCTCGGCTCCCGGAGCTCGTGCCGGTTGGATGACTGCGTTCCGGGGGCTGTGGTTACGGGTCAACCTAGCAACCGGGTTTGGTGGGGGTAGGGAGCAGGTCTTTTGTGTGCGGATTGTCCGCAGTGAAGATTCGGGACGGTGCCCGCCTGACAGAGCCGCGACGCCTGGCCGTGGGGGCGACGCGAAGATCGCAGGGGACTCGCGATGGGTTGGAGAGCGATTCGCAAAGCGGTGAACGGGTCAGTCGGTGGCGCGTACACGAGCTCGTAACTGAGGCAAGCCGTGCGACTGTTGGTCCCGTTGTGCAGGTTGACTAGAGTGGTAAACGCGTCGTCCGAGGCGGCTCGCCTTGAGATCGTATGGCGCGCGAGTGGTCGGTCCGAATCTGATCGGGCCGACGGATGTTCACGGGGAAACGGGGAGGAGCGTCGTGCTTCCAGCGGACATGGGGGGTGTGTCGGCGGCTAGGGCGGCGGACCTGGAGGTCAGTGGGGAACTGCTGCAGGACTTTGTCGACCGAGTGGACGCAGTGCTTCGCAATCTTGAAGCGTCTGCCGGCAGCCCGGCAAAGGTGGGAGCGCAGACGCTCAGGCCGTCGTCCTTGAGCAACGGGCGGGCTGGTGTGTTTCCCGAAGCGCAGAGCCTGCACGCCCAGTACAACGGCGTCCACGAGAAGCTCACAGCGCTGTCGAAGACGCTGCATCTGCACATCGAGGCGATCGCCATCGGGGTCAAGGGCGCGGCTAACGGCTACGACACGCTTGAAGACGACCAGCGTCGGCGGTTCTGGGCGATTCGTTGGGAGCTCGAATCGATGCAGGACGACAAGAGTGGTCAGTACACCCGCGAAGACGAGTCCGGGATGGGGGCCTGACCATGAGCGACGAGCAGCACAAGCAGGACTTGGAGCGTGCCTCCAACCAGAACAACTTCGCCGATGTGGCCCGGAATGTCGAGCACTCCAAGGGCAACGGGTTCCTCCCCGGGTTCATGAGTGACTCGTTGCGGGCGATGGTCGGGTCCACCGCACCGGGCAAGGCCGTCTTCGGCAGCACGGACTTCGGAGCGAAGGACCTCGACCTCAACGCGATGATCGATCTGGTTGAGCAGACAGCCCCCGAGGACTTGGAGTCGTCCGGCAAGGCGCTGTGGGATGCGCGTGACGCCATCCAGTCGGCAGCGGATGAGCTAAGGGGTCGCATCGAACGCGTCAATTGGAAGGGACAAGCAGGTACTGACTTCCAGAAGTACGGTCGCTCACTCGTCCAGAGCACGGACGGATTGAGCGAATTCGCTGGGAAAGCGGGTGATCAGATCTCCGCTGCCGCGGTGGGCCTGGCCTCAGTGCGCGCGGCCATGCCGAAGCGTGACCCGCGAAACCTCAAGCGCCCCGAGAGCTACAGCGAGGCCGAGAAGACTGAGAAGAAGGACGAGTACGAAGCTGCCGTCAAGGTGGAGAAGGACCGGCAAGAGGCAATCAACCAGATGAATCGGTTGGCGTCGTACTACGCGGTCTCCAGCCAGCAGCTTTCAGTGCTGCAGGAGCGTCCTCCGACGTTCCGGTCGTTGCCGACCATGGGCATGCCGCCCCAGACCTCGGACAGTGGTTCGGCGGCAGCCGGGGAAGGGGCGGGGCCTGGAGCAAAGGCGGCTGCCACCACGTACCACGCACCCACGGAGTCCCAAGGCCGTTCCACCGTGGACGGCGTGACGGACACACGGGCCCCCGAGGGCCTCCCCAGGGGCAGGGCCTCGTACCCCGACGACGCTGTCGGCACCTCCATCGACAGCGTCGACACCCTGCCGCCGACCACGACGCCTGCCACCGGGAACATGCCTCCGGTCACCGGAACACCCCCTACCACGGGTGGGCAGCCCAGCACTTTCGACAACTACGCGCCCATTGTCCAGGGGAGGGCCAACGGCAAGACCACGGGTGGGGGGAGCGGGCCTCGCACCCCTGTCACGGCCCGAGGACGTACTCAGACCGGTCCGATCACCCCAGCCAACGGGCGTACCGGTCCCGGTGCCACGAACCAGATGGGTCGTCCCACTGCGACGGGCCAACCCATTGCCAAGGGAACCGGTTCCGGTTCCAGGTCGTTCCCGATGGGACAGTCGGGCGTGCACGGAGGCACTCCTCGCCCCGGCGGCACGACCGCACCGCGGACGAACACCGGTCCGTCCACTGGTGCAGGGCGGGCGAACGGAGTGGTCGGCGGACGACCCGCGGCCACTGGCGGTGCGGTGGCGAAGGGCGGGCAGCAGATTCCTCGTGGCACGGTGGTCGGTGCCGGTCCCCATGCCGGCGCCCGGCCGTCGACCGGTGCTCCCGGACAGCGCGGTGTCTTCGGTGCGCCTCAGACCGGTGTGAGGTCCGGCGCCGGCGGCACCTCTCGCGGAGGCGCCACAGCAGGGAACATGCCTGTGACAGGCAACCAAGCAGGTCGTAACTCCGCTGTTCAGGCGGAGCGCAACGGCATGACGCACGGTGGCGCTGGACTGGTCCGGCGGCCTGGTAAGGGCAAGCCTGGCGACGAGAGGGACGCGCAGGGGTCACAGCGTCCTGATTATGTGGTTGAGGAAGAACAGACGCATCTGCCCGACACGCCCCGGCGCGATGTGCCGCCGGTCGTCAACTGATTGTTAGCGAGGATTGGCAACGCCATGAAGTCAGGGACGACATTCCTTGGTGCATGGTGCGATAGGCGAGTGCGTGCTACAGGCGCGATCGTCGGCACCCTGGCTGCCGCGGGAATGGGACTGGCACCGAACGCCACTGCCGCCGATGGCGGGTCGCAGCAGTGGTACCTGGAGCCAATGCAAATCGAGCAGATGTGGAAGGTCAGCACGGGCAAGGGTGTCAAAGTTGCCGTCATCGACAGCGGGGTGAACGCGAACACGCCGTCGCTGAAGGGACAGGTACTGGTCGACGAGGTTCCCAAGTCGGTTGCCTACCGTGCGACGGTCGACTACAGCGGTCACGGGACGAGCATGGCGGAACTGATCGCCGGTACCGGTGAGGGAGGCGGCCTTCGAGGACTGGCTCCAGGAGCCAGGATCATTCCTTACCGAGTTGAAACGTTTGACCAGTCGAACGCGGACAGAGAGAAGACTCCGCAGACATACCAAGCACTCAGGGCTGCGGCGGACAGCGACGCCAAGATCATCAACATGTCCATTGGCGGTATGAATTCCGACGAGGACAAAGCCGCTGTCAAGTACGCGGCTTCGAAGGGCAAGCTGCTCATCGCTTCCGTGGGCAACGACGGCGTACCCAACGCGCCGGCGATCCTTCCCTACGTGGTCGGTGTCGGGGCGGTCGACTCCTCCTATGAGGTGGCAGAGTTCGCGAAGAAGTCGTCACACGGCTTTGCCGACCTCGTAGCGCCCGGCGAGGATGTGCCTACCTGGTGCGACGAAAAGTTCCGTTCGTACTGTAAGTCCGCAGGAACCAGCCAGGCTGCCGCACTCGTCTCCGCCTCTGCCGCCCTCATTTGGTCCGCCCACCCCGACTGGACCGTCAACCAGGTCACCCGAGCGCTGCTCGACACCGCCAGCCGCGGTTGGCCCAAGGATGAACCCAGCAAGTACGCGGGTTATGGAATGGTTCGTCCGCGAGTCGTCCTGGCAAACCCCGACTATGACGCCGGCGCACCGGACGTTGACCCGCTGGCTAAAATCAACGGGGGTGACGTGCTGGCCAAGGCAGGGGCACGGGACGCAAGCAACAGCGACAGAGCCAACGATTCCTCCGTCCCCTCCGCTTCTGCATCAGCCGCGTCACAGGCCCCTGAAAAGGGTTCAGTCGACGGTACTTCGGCGGCAGGATCGAGCGCGGAAGTAGCCGCCCACGACAACGGCACCCTGTGGATCGCACTGGGCGCCGCAGGCGCAGTGATCGTAATCGGCGGTGCCGGCGCAGCCGTACTGCGGGCGCGCCGCGCGAGGTGACTCGACCAGCCGCCCGAGCCGACCGAGTACCGGGCTGGAGTCACGGCCTTCGGCTCGGTCTCAACACCGCGTTCGCCTCCTCCGAACCTCGAGGTGACGCGGGACCAATCGACCAGACAACACACAGCGGAAGGGACGGCTGGCCATGGCGATGGACCAGAAGCTCGAAGATGCAGCAGTAGTCAAGCTGCAGAAGCAGATGTTCGAGAAGTACGAGAGCATCCGCAAGCGGGTGCACAACCTTCAGGGCGTCATCGACGGCCTCGAAGGCCAGTGGCAGGGTATCGGTCGCGCGGAGTTCGACCGGAAGCAGTACGAGATCAACGAATCTCTGGCCAAGATCGGCAACATCCTCGGTGAGGTCATGGATGCCATGACGACCACGCGCAACATCAAGGACAGCAAGGAAGACGAGGTCCGCGCGGCGGTCAACCGCATCAACCTCCAGGATGGTGCTCCTACGGTGCAGCCGTCTGCTTTCAACTCGATGTGAGCGGCCCGAACCGAGGCCTCCGGTCCGGCCTCAGGGCATCGAGCACGACAGTTGACCCCACATCCAACCGCACACGAGCGATACGAGGTAGGTAGGCATGAGCCGTAACGGTGACGGTCTCTCCGTAAGTTATGACGCGCTGGACTTCGCGGCCACCAACATCGGCAACGAGGCGAAGCAACTGGAGCAGGACCTGGCGGAGCTCCGCAAGCTGGTCGAGAGCAGCAAGCAGTACTGGTCGGGTCAAGCCCAGGGCACCTTCGGGGACAAGCTGGCCCGCTGGGACAAGGAAGCCAACGACATTCACCAGGCGCTGACGGGCATCGGCCACGTCGTCGGCCAGTCGGGTGGTACGTACATGGAAGGCGACAAGAAGGCCGCCAGCTACTTCCTGTAAGAGGACGGCTGTCGCAGGACGAGCACAGGGTGGGCGCGCACGGGAGGCGCCCACCCTGCTGTGCGTGGGAACGGGACGAGGCGTGCGACGAGGCCTTGAGGGAGCCAGGGGCCGCCCCGCCGAAGCGAAGCGACCCCGAAGCCGAGCCTGACGGTGCCCGTCATAGAAGCCCATCCGCCACCAACCCCACCTGAACCAACGGCTTCCCCCGCTTCCGCGACACGAACACACCTCGACCCGCGGGCATCGGGCGCGGCCGTACGCCCCCCAGCAGGTCGCCCTCGCTGGAGTCGCCGGCGAGGATGACGCCTTGGGCGCCGAGCTCCTTCATGCGTTGCATGAATGGCTCGTAGCCCGCGCGACCCGCGCCCGCAGTTGAGCGGGCGATGATGAAGCGGACGCCTACGTCCCGGGCGAACGGGAGCATTTCCGTGAGGCCGGCCAGTGGGTTGCCACTGGACGTGGACACCAGGTCGTAGTCGTCGATGACGATGTACACGGTGGGGCCCTGCCACCAACTGCGGTTGCGGAGCTGCTCGGGGGTGACATCGGCGGTCGGCGTGCGGCGCTGCATCAGGTTGACCAGAGCGTCCATGTGGTGCTGCATCTGGTTGGACATGGGGATGTACTCCGCCAGGTGCGAGTCCGGGGTCACGCCGAGCAGCGATCGCCGGTTGTCGACCACGAAGAACTTCGCCTCGTTGCCGGTGTGACGCTCGGTGATCCGCTGGATGAGCAGCTTGAGCAGGTTGGACTTGCCGGACTCGCTCTCGCCGAACACGAGGAAGAATGGGTCCTGTTCGAAGTCGACGAACACCGGCTCGAGGTTGTCCTCGTCGAGTGCGAAGGCAACGCCGCGGTTCGGGAAGCGGTCACCGGGCGGGAGCTGCTGCGCCGGGAACTCCCGGGGGAGCAGCCGCACCTCGGGGGCAGCGGGCTGCTGCCAGTGCCGTGAGACCTCGGCGGCCAGCGCCTGCGTCGCCTCGGCCAGGTCGGTGTTGGAGGACAGACCGTCTATGCGGGGGACCGCCGCCATGAAGTGCTCTCGCTGTGGAGTCTGGCCGCGCCCCGGGACACCGGTCGGCACGTTGGCCGCCACCTTGCGGTCGAACTCGGAGTCCATGGCGTCGCCGAGCCGCAGCTCCAGGCGGTTCATCAGATGGTCCTTGAGGTTGGAGCGGACCTCCATCGACCGCGAGGCTGTGAGGATCAGGTGCATGCCGTAACCGAGGCCGCGAGCCGCGATGTCGACGACGGCCGGCTCCAGACCGTCGTAGTCCTGTCGGAAGTTGCCCCAGCCGTCGATGACCAGGAAGACGTCCCCCCATGGCTGGTCGGCCGTGGAGATCTCGCCCCGTGCGCGCCGGGTGCGGAACTCGGCGATCGAGGAGATGCCCGACGTGCGGAAGTACTCCTCGCGGCGGGTCATGATGCCGTACACCTCGGCGACCGTGCGCCGGACCTTCTCCGGGTCAAGGCGTGAGGCGACGCCGCCGACGTGCGGTAGACCTGCCACGGAAGCCAGACCACCACCGCCGAAGTCCAGGCCGTAGAACTGGACCTCCTGTGGGGTGTGCGTCAGTGCGAACGACGCGACGATCGAGCGCAGCAGGGTCGACTTGCCGGACTGCGGACCCCCGAGAATCTGCATGTGGCCGGCAGCACCGCCGAAGTCCATCCACAGCGAGTCACGGCGCTGCTCGTACGGCTTGTCGACGATGCCGACGGGAATCACCAGCCGGCCCGCGCCCTCGTACCCGGGCTGCGTCAACCCGCGGCCGGGCACGGTGGCGAGGCCGGGCAGCAGCGAGTCCAATGACGGCGGGCTGTCCAGGGGTGGCAACCACACCTGGTGGGCCGCCGGGCCCTGAGCCTCCAGCCGCCGCACGATCACGTCGAGCACGGTGTCGGCGAGCGCTTCGTCGGTCCGCTCGGGCTCCTCCTCTTGCCGTTGCTGCGGCACCGCCGCGTACTGGACTGGCACTTGCGCCGCGGTGAACAGCACGGGCCGGCGGTCCACCGGGAGTGGACCGCCGTACGACGCTGCCTGCTGGGCGCTGGAGCGGTACACACCGGAGACGTACGCAGCCTTGAAACGGACCATCTCGTCCGTGCCGTGCTTCAGAAAGCCGGAACCCGGCACGTTCGGCAGCTCATAGGCGTCCGGGACGCCGATCGCGGCCCGCGACTCGGCCGCCGAGAAGGTGCGCAGACCGATCCGGTAGGAGAGGTAGGTCTCCAGGCCGCGCAGGCGTCCCTCCTCCAGACGCTGTGAAGCCAGCAACAGGTGCACGCCGAGCGACCGGCCGATACGGCCGATCTGCACGAACATCTCGATGAAGTCCGGTTTGGCGGTGAGCAGTTCGCTGAACTCGTCGATGACGAGGACGAGCGAGGGGATCGGCTGGAGCGCGGCACCGGCCGCGCGGGCCTTCTCGTAGACATGGATGTTGGCGAAGTTGCCCGCGTCGCGCAGCATCTCCTGGCGGCGGTTGAGCTCACCGCGTATCGAGTCGCCCATGCGATCGACGAGGGTCAGGTCGTCGGCGAGGTTGGTGATGACTGCGGCCACATGCGGCATCCGGGACATGCCCGCGAACGTCGCACCGCCCTTGAAGTCGGCGAGGACGAAGTTCAGCGTCTCGGAGGAGTGGGTGACCGCGAGACCGAGGACCAGGGTGCGCAGCAGCTCCGACTTGCCGGAACCGGTGGCGCCGACGCATAGACCGTGGGGCCCCATGCCCTCCTGCGCGGCCTCCTTCAGGTCGAGCATCACGGGCCGGCCGTCCTCACCGACACCGATCGGCACGCGCAGCCGCTCGGACTGCGAACGCGGCCGCCAGGTGCGCCGCGGGTCGACGGCGGCGGCGTCCCCGAGGTTCAGCAGGTCGGTGAACTCCAGGTTGGCCAATAGCGGTTCGTCGTCTTCACCACCGGAGGCCATCCGCAGCGGTGCGAGCTGCCGGGCCAGCGCCTCCGCCGCCGCGTAGGACAGAACGTCGGGCGTGCCCTCGTAGACCATGCCGTGTGCCGACTCCAGGCGCAGCTCGCGCGGGTGCACGACGACGGACAGGTCGCCGCGTCCGGCGGTGAGCTCGCCGGGCACGACCTCCAGGACCGTCACGCCCTGCAACCCCTCAGGGCTGGCGAGCAGGGACGTCGGCGGCAGCGAGACGCCGTCCAGGACGACGACCACGTGCGGCTGTTCGGGCACCGGCGGCGCGCTTGGGTGGAAGCGCGGGCGGCTCTGAAGGCCGGCACCCAGCAGGTCCTCCAGCTGGAGCGGATTCGTGGTGATCAGACGCAGGCTGCCGGCGCCGTCCGCCTCTCCCCTGGCCTGTACGTGCGGCAGCCACTTCGTCCACTCCCACTCGGGTGCGGAATCCCGCCCGGTGGCGACGGCGATGACGAGGTCCTCAGGGGAGTGCAGCGAGGCCAGGGCGCCCGTCACCGCGCGGGCCGCGCCGCGCACGGTGTCCGGCTCACCGCTGATCGACACGTGGTAGAAGGCACGCAGTGACACCGCCATCGGAAGATCCTCGAGCGTGCTGTGTGTGGCCAGGAATCGCTGCATGGCGCCCGCCGTCAACGGCTCCAACTGGTCCACCGGCGCGGTCTCCGGCGGGAGCAGCGGGGTGGCCAGGGACTGAGCGCCGAGCCCCACACGCACCTGCCCGAAGTCCTCATCCCCGACGCGGCGCTCCCACACCCGGCTGCCCTCGGCGACCAACGCCCACAGTTGCTCCGGCGAAGGGTGCAGGTAGTACTGGGCGTCGCGCTGAGCCTCGGCGGTCTTCTGCGCCGCACGCCGGGTCTGCGACAGGTACCGCAGGTAGTCCCGGCGGATGTCGGCGATTTGTCCCTGGTTGCCGCGCCGGTAGCGGATCAGCATCGCGATGCCCATCGCGATCGTGGAGGCCACCATGACCATGCCCATGATCTTCATGAAGGGCTGAGCCTGGGGGTTGAAGAAGAACACCACCGACCCGCCCATACCGAGCATGGGTAGAAGTTGCATCAGGGCGCCTTCCCGCTCCCCGCGCGGCAGCTCCGGCGGCGGTTGCAGGAGGACCTCGTGCGTCGGCACTTCCCGCGGCAGAGCCCTCGGTGGGCGCTTGACGACGATGTGGCTCACTTCGCACCAATTCCCTTGCCGGACCGACCGTTCCGTCCGCCGCCCCGTGTCCGGCGAGCGTCGATCACGAAGCGCGATCCTACTGACAACCAGTGACATCGGTGGGCGGTAGGGTGCCCGTGAGACGGGTGAGCAGTTGCGAATCGGGCGCCTGAAGACCGGACATTCCGCACTCATCGTGCGGAGTGCTCACCGCCTGTTCCCGGAAGACGGGCTCATGTGACCTGCGGCCCAGGTGGTGGCAAGGCATTACCCGACAGCATCGTTATCGGCGATCGCGCGCTCGACGCCGCGAACGCGTACCACCGACGAGGGGGAACAGCAGGTGAGTTTGACGGCCTCCGGGGCGACCGGCACGACCGGCGGAGCGGGCACCGGAGCTCCTTCCGGGGCGGGTAACGGGTTCGGATTCTGCCGAGTCACCATCGCGGCGCCTGACAGCCGTATCGACGTTGCGCTGCCCGACGACGTGTCAGTCGTCGACCTCTATCCGGAGATCCTGCGGCTCTCCCGGCAGAGCCCCGCCGAGGGCGCCCCGGTCGGTTACCACCTCGTGCGCCGGGACGGCACCGTCCTCGACGGGTCCCGCTCCTTCGCCGCCCAGCGCATCCTCGACGGCGAGTTGCTGGCACTGCGTCCGTTCGCAGAGTCGCTGCCGCCTGCGGTCCACGACGATGTGTCCGAGGCGGTCGCCTCCGCTGTGACCGAGGACCGCACGCTGTGGAGCGGCACCCTCACCCGTGCCGCCGGTCTGGTCGCCGGCGGGATCCTGCCTGCGTTGCTTGCGTTCGTGGTCTGGAGTTCAGAAATCCGCCACGACATGAACAGCCTCCAGGGCGTCTTGGCCGCCGTCACGGGCCTCCTCCTCATCACCATTTCGTGCGTCCGCGCGCGGGTCTACGACGACCGCGGATCTGCCGTCGCCCTGGGCCTGGGTGCCCTGCCGAACATCGCAGTGGCCGGCTCCGGACTGCTCCCGCTGTCGGAGGGGCAGGGCATCGGACGCCTGCAGTTCTTGCTCGCGTGCGCGGCCGTCCTCGTCGCCGCACTGGTCCTCACGCTGGTGTCACCCAGCGGAGACAGCCCGTTCGTGGCGTTTGTGTTCGCCTCCGGGATCGGCCTGCTGACCACATTCGTCGCGGTGCTCACGCAGCTGAAGCCCATCGAGACGGCCGCCGTCTGCGCGCCGCTCGCGGTCTGTGCCCTTGCCTTCCTGCCGGGTCTGTCCATGCGCTTCGCCAGGCTGCCGATCGGCTTCGAACCGCCCAACCCGGGCCGTGGCTACACCACCGAGGAGCCCACCGGTCAGCACGAGCCCGTTGACGTCCGGCGCATCGCCACCCAGGTCCGCCGCGGACACGAACTCCTGGTCGGTCTGGTCGGCGGCTGCGCGATCGTCACGGTTGGAGCGTCCATCGTCCTCGGCTTCTCCGACGACGTGTGGGCGCAGTTCCTCTCTCTCGCCACAGGTATCGCCATGCTGATGCGCGCCCACCTGTTCCGTTACACCGCGCAGGTCGGCGCCACACTTGCCGCCGGTCTCGCCGCCCTCGTCTTCCTCGGCCTCGGGCTCGCCCTGAACCCGCCCGTGGAATTCCTGCGCGACGCGATCCAGGGTGACACCGCCGGCCTCGACATCCGCTCGGTGTGGCTTGCGGCCGCGATCGCCGCGACCGCCGGCCTGCTGATGTCGATCGGGCTGATCGCACCGCGCAGCGGAGTCACTCCCTTCTGGGGGCGCTTCATGGAGATCGCCGAGACGTTCATCTTGCTGACGCTGGTCCCGCTGACCCTCGCCGTGTTTGACGTGTACGCGTCCGCGCGGTCCATGGCCGGTAACTGAACCGCCGTCTGCGCCGACCATGGAAGGAATCGCCCAGCGTGAGCTTCGGCGAGCCCTGTCCGTGTTCACCGGTCTTCCGTGGCGGCTGACCGGCAGCGCAGGAGGCGTCGTACGGTCCTGCTCACCGTCGTCGCAGTCGCAGCGTTGACGTCGTCCGCCGCCGTGTGGCCCTCCCGTGGCGCGCCTGCTGGTGTCCTGCTCGTTGAGCGCGCGTGACCCGGACAGGGGTCACGCGCGCTTGCCCACTACTGCGCGGAGCCCGGCTCGAGATCGAACTCCCCGTCCCGCGCCCCCAGCACGAACGCCCGCCACTCCGCCTCCGTGTAGCGCAGCACCGTCCCCGGGTCGAGCGACGACCGCATCGCCACCGCCCCCTCGGGCAGGTAGGCGATCTCGACCCGCTCCTCGTGGTCCTCGGTGCCCGGCGCGCTGTGCCACTCGACACCGGAGATGTCGAGGGCGTAGAGCTCGTCCCGCTCCCGCTCCTTGCGTGCCTTGATCTCCTCAGCCGTCTCCGCCATGCCGCAGCGACCCCTTCCCGACGTACGAACGATCCGAATCTGCTCACCCTAGTGGCCCCCTCCGCCCCGGCCGGGCGGTTCGCGGGACCAGGGCAAAGAGGACCCGGACCGCCTGGTACCCTGGTGGACGGCCGTTTGTGTACGCACCCCCGGAGCGCCGCTCTGGAGGCCGCGCTCAGCGGATCCCCGCCTCCCGAGTAACGGAAGCTCCCCCGAGACCAAGACCGGGGGCACTCGGTGGCCATCACAGACTACGAGGAGTACGCGTGCCGCTCGACGCCGCTACGAAGAAGCAGATCATCAGCGAGTTCGGTCAGAAGGAGGGCGACACCGGCTCCCCCGAGGTCCAGGTCGCCATGCTCTCGCGCCGGATCTCGGACCTGACCGAGCACCTCAAGACCCACAAGCACGACCACCACTCCCGCCGTGGTCTGCTGATCCTCGTGGGTCAGCGTCGCCGCCTTCTCCAGTACCTGGCGAAGAAGGACATCCAGCGCTTCCGCGCGCTGGTCGACCGCCTCGGCATCCGCCGCGGTGCGGCGGGCGCCAAGTAAGACGCCGTGAGGGGAGCGGTTCCCGAAGGAAAGGGGACCGCTCCCTTTGCTGTACGTGCGGAGTGTCACCACTGCTTTGTAGTGTGGTAGCACAACGCAATACGGACGACACAGCACGACAAGAAGAGGAGAGGCGCACCCAGCCGCCGCCGGTCCTCGGTAGTGGCCCCCGGGGGAAGCGAGCCCGGGTGCTTCGATCGAAGACCGGCCCGCACAGCCCGGCGCGCTTCTCCGCAACCGTCTCCCCGCCACACGGGCCGGGAGACGAGGACGAGGAGACATCACTAGTGGAGAACGAGACCCACTACGCCGAGGCCGTCATCGACAATGGCGCCTTCGGCACCCGCACCATCCGCTTCGAGACGGGCCGCCTGGCCAAGCAGGCCGCCGGCTCCGCCGTGGCGTACCTGGACGACGACACCATGGTGCTGTCGGCCACCACCGCCTCCAAGAACCCCAAGGACCAGCTCGACTTCTTCCCCCTCACGGTGGACGTCGAGGAGCGGATGTACGCCGCCGGCAAGATCCCCGGCAGCTTCTTCCGCCGTGAGGGCCGCCCCTCCGAGGACGCGATCCTCACCTGCCGCCTGATCGACCGCCCGCTGCGCCCCTCCTTCAAGAAGGGCCTGCGCAACGAGATCCAGGTCGTCGCCACGATCATGGCGCTCAACCCCGACCACCTGTACGACGTCGTCGCGATCAACGCGGCCTCCGCGTCCACGCAGCTGGCCGGCCTGCCCTTCTCCGGTCCGATCGGCGGCGTCCGCGTCGCGCTGATCAACAACCAGTGGGTGGCCTTCCCGACGCACTCCGAGCTCGAGGACGCCGTCTTCGACATGGTCGTCGCGGGCCGCACCCTGGAGGACGGCGACGTCGCGATCATGATGGTCGAGGCCGAGGCCACCGAGAAGACCATCCAGCTGGTCAAGGGCGGTGCCGAGGCGCCGACCGAAGAGGTCGTCGCCGCCGGTCTGGAAGCCGCGAAGCCCTTCATCAAGGTGCTCTGCAAGGCCCAGGCCGACCTCGCCGCCAAGGCCGCCAAGCCCACCGGCGAGTTCCCGATCTTCCTCGACTACCAGGACGACGTCCTGGAGGCGCTCACCGCGGCCGTCAAGCCCGAGCTTGCCCAGGCGCTCACCATCGCCGCCAAGCAGGAGCGCGAGGCCGAGCTGGACCGCGTCAAGCAGCTTGCCGCCGAGAAGCTCCTGCCGGAGTTCGAGGGCCGCGAGAAGGAGATCTCCGCCGCGTACCGTTCGCTGACCAAGACCCTGGTCCGTGAGCGCGTCATCAAGGAGAAGAAGCGCATCGACGGCCGCGGTGTCACCGACATCCGCACCCTGGCCGCCGAGGTCGAGGCCATCCCGCGGGTCCACGGCTCCGCCGTGTTCGAGCGTGGCGAGACCCAGATCCTGGGCGTCACCACCCTGAACATGCTGCGCATGGAGCAGCAGCTGGACACCCTCTCCCCGGTGACCCGCAAGCGCTACATGCACAACTACAACTTCCCGCCGTACTCCACCGGCGAGACCGGCCGCGTCGGCTCCCCGAAGCGCCGCGAGATCGGCCACGGCGCCCTCGCCGAGCGCGCCCTGATCCCGGTCCTGCCGACGCGCGAGGAGTTCCCCTACGCGATCCGCCAGGTCTCCGAGGCGCTCAGCTCCAACGGCTCGACGTCCATGGGCTCGGTCTGCGCCTCCACCATGTCGCTGCTGAACGCCGGTGTGCCGCTGAAGGCCCCCGTCGCCGGTATCGCCATGGGCCTGATCTCCCAGGAGATCGAGGGCGAGACGCACTACGTCACCCTCACCGACATCCTCGGTGCGGAGGACGCCTTCGGCGACATGGACTTCAAGGTCGCCGGCACCAAGGAGTTCGTCACCGCCCTCCAGCTCGACACCAAGCTGGACGGCATCCCCGCCTCCGTCCTGGCCGCGGCCCTCAAGCAGGCCCGTGACGCCCGCCTCCACATCCTCGACGTGATGATGGAAGCGATCGACACGCCGGACGAGATGTCCCCGAACGCCCCGCGGATCATCACCGTCAAGATCCCCGTGGACAAGATCGGCGAGGTCATCGGCCCCAAGGGCAAGATGATCAACCAGATCCAGGAGGACACCGGCGCCGACATCACGATCGAGGACGACGGCACCATCTACATCGGCGCGGTCGACGGACCGTCCGCCGAGGCCGCCCGCACCACGATCAACGGCATCGCCAACCCGACCATGCCGGAGGTCGGCGAGCGCTACCTGGGCACGGTCGTGAAGACGACCACCTTCGGCGCGTTCGTGTCGCTGCTCCCGGGCAAGGACGGTCTGCTGCACATCTCGCAGATCCGCAAGCTGGCCGGCGGCAAGCGCGTGGAGAACGTCGAGGACGTCCTCGGTGTGGGCCACAAGGTCCAGGTCGAGATCGCCGAGATCGACTCCCGCGGCAAGCTCTCCCTGATCCCGGTCATCGAGGGCGAGGACGGCGACGAGACGAAGGACGACGGCGACAAGTGACGTCCCGCGGTTTCCAGGCGACGGCCCGCACCTCTTCGGAGGCGCGGGCCGTCGCCCGTACCCAAACCCTCATCAAGGGCGAGAACGGCATCGGCACGGTCCGCAAGACCACCCTCCCCGGCGGCCTGCGCATCGTCACCGAGACCCTGCCCTCGGTCCGCTCCGCGACCTTCGGCATCTGGGCGCACGTCGGCTCCCGCGACGAGACCCCGGCGCTGAACGGCGCCACGCACTACCTGGAGCACCTGCTCTTCAAGGGCACCGGCCGCAGGTCCGCCCTGGACATCTCCTCCGCGCTGGACGCGGTCGGCGGCGAGATGAACGCGTTCACGGCGAAGGAGTACACGTGCTACTACGCACGCGTGCTCGACAACGACCTGCCGCTCGCCATCGACGTCGTCTGCGACATGCTGACCGGCTCGCTCATCCGCGAGGAGGACGTCGACGTCGAGCGCGGCGCCATCCTCGAAGAGATCGCCATGACCGAGGACGACCCGGGCGACTGCGTGCACGACCTGTTCGCGCACACGATGTTCGGCGACAACGCCCTCGGCCGCCCGGTCCTCGGCACGGTCGACACGGTCAACGCCCTCACCGCCGACCGCATCCGCCGCTTCTACAAGAAGCACTACGACCCCACCCACCTGGTCGTCGCCTGCGCCGGCAACATCGACCACGCCAAGGTCGTACGGCAGGTCCGCGCCGCCTTCGACAAGGCCGGTGCCTTCAAGGACCTCACCGCCGACCCCGTCGCTCCGCGCGGCGGCAAGCGAGCCCTGCGCACGGCGGGCAAGGTCGAGCTGGTGGGCCGCAAGACCGAGCAGGCGCACGTCGTGCTCGGCATGCCGGGCCTGTCCCGCACCGACGAGCGGCGCTGGGCCCTCGGCGTGCTGAACACCGCCCTCGGCGGCGGCATGTCCTCCCGGCTGTTCCAGGAGGTCCGCGAGAAGCGCGGCCTGGCCTACAGCGTGTACTCGTACACCTCGGGCTTCGCCGACTGCGGCCTGTTCGGCGTGTACGCGGGCTGCCGCCCGTCACAGGTGCACGACGTGCTCAAGATCTGCCGCGACGAACTCGACCAGGTCGCCGAGCACGGCCTGTCCGACGAGGAGATCGGGCGGGCGATCGGCCAGCTCCAGGGGTCCACGGTCCTCGGCCTGGAGGACACCGGCGCGCTGATGAACCGTATCGGCAAGAGCGAGCTGTGCTGGGGCGAGCAGATGTCCGTCGACGACATGCTCGCCCGGATAACGTCGGTCACCCCGGACGACGTCCGTGAGGTAGCCCGCGAGATCCTGGGACGGCGGCCCTCCCTGTCGGTCATCGGCCCGCTGAAGGACAAACAGGCGGCCCGTCTGCACGACGCCGTCGCCTGACCACCCCCTGGTGAAGGAAGCACAAGAGATGAGCAAGCTGCGCGTGGCGGTCCTCGGCGCCAAGGGCCGGATCGGCTCGGAAGCCGTGCGGGCCGTCGAAGCCGCCGACGACATGGAACTGGTCGCCGCCCTCGGCCGGGGCGACTCGCTGGAGACGCTGACCGACTCCGGCGCCCAGGTCGCGGTCGAACTGACCACGCCCGACTCGGTCATGGCCAACCTCGACTTCTGTGTCGGCCACGGCATCCACGCGGTCGTCGGCACCACCGGCTGGACCGAGGAGCGCCTCGCGCAGTTGAACGGCTGGCTGTCCGCCTCCCCGGAGACGGGCGTGCTCATCGCGCCGAACTTCTCCATCGGGGCCGTCCTCACCATGAAGTTCGCGCAGCTCGCGGCCCCCTATTTCGAGTCCGTCGAGGTCGTCGAGCTGCACCACCCGAACAAGGTGGACGCCCCCTCCGGCACCGCCACCCGCACCGCCCAGCTCATCGCCGAGGCCCGCCGCGCCGCCGGCACCGCCCCGGCCCCCGACGCCACGACCACCGCCCTCGACGGTGCCCGCGGCGCCGACGTCGACGGCGTTCCGGTCCACGCCGTCCGGCTGCGCGGTCTGCTCGCCCACCAGGAGGTCCTGCTCGGCGCCGAGGGCGAGACCCTCACCGTCCGGCACGACTCGCTCCACCACAGCAGCTTCATGCCGGGCATCCTGCTCGGCGCCCGCCGCGTGGTGAGCACCCCCGGCGTGACGTTCGGCCTGGAACACTTCCTGGACCTGAACTGAGCCCCTGACCGTCATGCGCGCGAAGCTCACCTACGCCCTCACCGCCGCCGTCCTGGTCGTCTACTTCGTCCTGGTCGGCAGCCGCGGCGTCCTGCTCATCGAGGTCGGCACGCCTCTCACCGTCACCTTCGGTGTCGCCGTGCTGATCCTGCCGGTCATCGGCCTGTGGTTCCTGTGGAAGAACACCCAGTTCGCCCGCAAGGCCAACCGACTCGCCGCCGAACTCGACGCCGAGGGCGGGCTGCCCGTCGACGAACTGCGGCGCACCCCCGGCGGGCGCATCGACCGCGACTCGGCCGACGAAGTCTTCGCCAAGCGCAAGGCCGAGACGGAGGACGCCCCCGACGACTGGCGCACCTGGTTCCGCCTGGCCGTCGCCTACCACGACGCCCGCGACACCCCGCGGGCCCGCAAGGCGATGCAGCGCGCGATCGCCCTGCACGACGGCAAGCAGCCCGAGACCGCCTGAACCCACCCCACGCATGCCGATGGGGCCGGACCGTGCGACACGGTCCGGCCCCATCGGCACGAGGTCGAGGGCGTCAGCGCGGGCCGTACTCGGCGGCCCACGCCTCGACCGAGTCCGCCGCCCGGTCGAAGGCCTCGGTGCGGCCCAGGAAGTCCGCGTTGTGCGTCGTCATCAGCGGCAGCGGACCGGCGGCGTCGCCCTGCCGTCCGAGCAGCAGCGCTTGCCCCTGCACGGTCCGGGGCAGTCCCAGCCAGCGCACCGGCTGCTGCACCGTGCGCACGGAGGCGACCTGCTCCCAGGACGCCGTACGCGTCGTGAGGAAACCGACGTGCCGCACCCCGCGCGCACTGACCCACACGCCCACGCGCAGCAACCGCAGTGCCGCGGCGATGACGAGCAGCGCGAGGCCGAACACCACCGCCGCCGACGCCAGTTGAGCCGTCACGGCGATGATGACCGCCGCGAACAGCACGAACGAGGCGAGCAGCAGCGCGAGCGCCGCCGCCGCGACGCGGTACGGCCCGGGCCGGTACGGCCGCCGCCAGAGGTCACGGTCGTCGTAGGGCAGCGGAACGTCGTCCGCCGCCTCGAAAACGCGGTCGGCCGTCAGGAAGGGCAGGGGCACGGCGGGTCCTCACTCGATCCATGCGTGGGCTGTGCCCGGTGAGGCTACCGATCTGTGTCCCCGGTCACCACTGGCGGGGGGCCGGATGGAGTCACCGCGCGTGCGGCGCGGTTCAGCGGCTCTCGGACGCCTGCGACTGCTGAGGCTGATCAGCCGTCTTGGCGGGCGTCAGCGCGGGCGTCCCGATGACCAGGGACCCCACGAGGCCCGCCACGATGGTGAGGCCCAGCAGCCAACGGCCGGCCAGCTCACCGACGGACGACCGCTCGGGCGGTGGGGGAGTGACATTGCTGCGGAACCTGTCGGCTTCGGCGACGAAGGCAAACGGTACGGGTTCACGCCGACCGAACATCAGGGGTGCGTCTCCTTCGAGGGTGGAACGGATCACTTTCGTCTGTAGAGACGAACGAACTCCCTCAGAGGTGCCCTGTTTCACCGACTTCATTGCGGCACGCCACCGATCGTGCCGAATCGGCCGCGCCGTAGAGTGGCGTCGCCACACGACGAGATGGGAAGGCCCTGCCAACCGTGACCGACACCCCCGCCGACGACCTCAAGCCCAGCTTCCGCAGCGACGTCACCGTCGAGCTGGTCAAGCACACCGCGTCCGACGCGGACGTCCTCTTCGCCGCCCGCGTCTCGACCCTCGGCGAGCAGTCCCTGGACGAGCTGAAGAAGGACCCCGAGCGCTCCAAGGGCCTGATCAACTACCTGATGCGGGACCGGCACGGCAGCCCCTTCGAGCACAACTCGATGACGTTCCTCATCAGCGCCCCGATCTTCGTCTTCCGCGAGTTCATGCGGCACCGCGTCGGCTGGTCGTACAACGAGGAGTCCGGTCGTTACCGGGAGCTCCAGCCCGTCTTCTACGTCCCGGACGAGTCCCGCAAGCTGGTCCAGGAGGGCCGCCCGGGCAAGTACGTCTTCGTCGAGGGCACCCAGGCCCAGCAGGAACTGACCGGCCGTGTCATGGAGGACTCGTACCGCCAGGCGTACGAGGCCTATCAGGAGATGCTGGCCGCCGGCGTCGCCCGCGAGGTAGCCCGTTCGGTCCTGCCGGTCGGCCTGTACTCCTCGATGTACGCCACCTGCAACGCCCGCTCGCTGATGCACTTCCTCGGCCTGCGCACCCAGCACGAGCTGGCCAAGGTGCCGTCCTTCCCGCAGCGCGAGATCGAGATGGTCGGCGAGAAGATGGAGGCCGAGTGGGCCCGCCTCATGCCGCTCACCTACGCCGCCTTCAACGCGAACGGACGCGTGGCGCCGTAGTGCGCCCCGAGCCCGGTCAGGTACAGATGTGCGGTTCAGCCGCACGAAGTGTCCGTATTGCGGCATTTAGAGAAGTTCATCTAGCCTGATCAAACGGGTCCGGCACTGCTTGAACCCCCGAGCAGGCAGTGCCGGGCTCCACCTATGTCATGACTTGCCGCCCGCCCCGCGGGCAGACCCGGTCCTGAGCAACGAGTAGCGTGTAACCCATGGCTCCGACCTCGACTCCGCAGACCCCCTTCGGGCGGGTCCTCACCGCCATGGTCACGCCCTTCACGGCGGACGGCGCACTCGACCTCGACGGCGCTCAGCGACTCGCCACCCACCTGGTGGACGCAGGCAACGACGGCCTGGTCATCAACGGCACCACCGGCGAGTCCCCGACCACCAGCGACGCGGAGAAAGCGGATCTCGTACGAGCGGTCCTGGAAGCGGTCGGAGACCGGGCCCACGTGGTGGCCGGAGTCGGCACCAACGACACCCACCACAGCATCGAACTCGCCCGCGCGGCCGAGCGCACCGGCGCACACGGCCTGCTCGTGGTGACCCCGTACTACAACAAGCCCCCGCAGGAAGGCCTCTACCGGCACTTCAGGGCCGTCGCCGACACCACCGGCCTCCCGGTGATGCTCTACGACATCCCCGGCCGCAGCGGCGTCCCGATCAACACCGAGACGCTCGTCCGCCTCGCCGAGCACCCGCGGATCGTCGCCAACAAGGACGCCAAGGGCGACCTCGGCCGCGCCAGCTGGGCCATCGCCCGCTCCGGCCTGGCCTGGTACTCCGGCGACGACATGCTGAACCTGCCCCTGCTGTCGGTCGGTGCGGTCGGCTTCGTCTCGGTCGTCGGCCACGTCGTCACCCCCGAGCTGCGCGCTCTGGTCGAGGCGTACACCTCGGGCGACGTCCAGAAGGCCACCGAGATTCACCAGAAGCTGCTCGCCGTCTACACGGGTATGTTCCGCACCCAGGGCGTGATGACCACCAAGGCGGCGCTCGCCTTGCAGGGACTCCCCGGCGGCCCGCTGCGCGCCCCCATGGTCGAATGCGCGCCCGAAGAGATCGAGCAGCTCAAGCTCGATCTTGCAGCTGGCGGGGTACAGCTCTGACAACGGACTTCGCGCGGCTCCCGCGCATTTGCTTCACAACCGAATACTTCACAACCGAATAAGCGGGCCACCGGTGCCCGCACCCCACACACAACTGCTCATGCACGAACGTCACGCGCGCCACGTGCCCCACCGGTACGTGGCGTGTGTGGTGAGGAGAGTCTTTTGAGTCATCCGCATCCCGAACTGCGCACGCCCCCGCCGCTCTCCGAAGGCGGCCTGCGTGTCACCCCGCTCGGCGGGCTCGGCGAGATCGGCCGGAACATGACGGTCTTCGAATACGGCGGCCGCCTCCTGATCGTCGACTGCGGAGTGCTCTTCCCGGAGGAGGAGCAGCCCGGAATCGACCTGATCCTGCCGGACTTCTCGTCCATCAGGGACCGCCTCGACGACATCGAGGGCATCGTGCTCACGCACGGCCACGAGGACCACATCGGCGGTGTCCCCTTCCTCCTGCGGGAGAAGCCGGACATCCCGCTGATCGGCTCCAAGCTGACCCTCGCCCTCATCGAGGCCAAGCTCCAGGAGCACCGCATCCGCCCCTACACCCTCGAGGTGGTGGAGGGGCACCGCGAGCGCATCGGCCCCTTCGACTGCGAGTTCATCGCGGTCAACCACTCCATCCCGGACGCGCTGGCCGTGGCCATCCGCACCCCGGCGGGCATGGTCGTCCACACCGGCGACTTCAAGATGGACCAGCTCCCGCTGGACAGCCGCCTCACGGACCTCCACGCCTTCGCACGTCTGAGCGAGGAGGGTATCGACCTCCTCCTCTCCGACTCGACGAACGCCGAGGTGCCGGGGTTCGTCCCGCCGGAGCGGGAGATCTCCAACGTCCTGCGCCAGGTCTTCGCCGGCGCCCGCAAGCGGATCATCGTCGCGAGCTTCGCCAGCCATGTGCACCGCATCCAGCAGATCCTGGACGCGGCGCACGAGTACGGCCGCCGCGTGGCCTTCGTCGGCCGCTCCATGGTCCGCAACATGGGCATCGCCCGGGACCTGGGCTATCTGAAGGTCCCGCCGGGCCTGGTCGTGGACGTCAAGACGCTCGACGACCTCCCCGACAGCGAGGTGGTCCTGGTCTGCACGGGCTCCCAGGGCGAACCGATGGCGGCCCTGTCCCGCATGGCCAACCGGGACCACCAGATCCGCATCGTCCAGGGCGACACGGTGATCCTGGCGTCGTCCCTCATCCCCGGCAACGAGAACGCGGTCTACCGCGTGATCAACGGCCTCACCCGCTGGGGCGCCAACGTGGTCCACAAGGGCAACGCCAAGGTCCACGTCTCCGGCCACGCCTCCGCGGGCGAGCTGCTGTACTTCTACAACATCTGCCGCCCCAAGAACCTGATGCCGGTGCACGGCGAATGGCGGCATCTGCGTGCCAACGCCGAGCTGGGCGCCCTCACCGGCGTCCCGCACGACCGCATCGTCATCGCCGAGGACGGTGTCGCCGTCGACCTTGTCGAGGGCAAGGCCAAGATCTCCGGCAAGGTCCAGGCGGGCTACGTCTACGTCGACGGCCTCTCGGTCGGCGACGTGGGTGAGCCGGCCCTCAAGGACCGCAGGATCCTCGGTGACGAGGGCATCATCTCGGTGTTCGTGGTCATCGACTCGTCCACCGGGAAGATCACCGGCGGCCCGCACATCCAGGCCCGCGGCTCGGGCATCGAGGACTCCGCCTTCAGCGACGTCGCGCCCAGGATCACGGAGGTGCTCGAACGCTCCGCCCAGGACGGCGTGGTCGAGCCCCACCAGCTCCAGCAGCTCGTGCGCCGCACGCTGGGGAAGTGGGTCTCGGACAACTACCGGCGCCGGCCGATGATCCTGCCCGTCGTGGTGGAGGTCTGACGGACCGTCGGGCCTGGGACCAGGCCAACTGGGAGCGGGGCGCCTCGATTTGCATCGAGGCGCCCCGCTCCACTAGGTTTACAACTCCTCCCGACGGGGCACCCGGGCCACTCAGGTTCCAGGGACCATGCCCAGCCGGGGAGGAAATTCCGACTCAGAACTTCTGATAAAGTCGGAACCGCCGGAAAGGGAAACGCGAAAGCGAGAACCTGGAAAGCACCGAGGAAATCGGATCGGAAAGATCTGATAGAGTCGGAAACGCAAGACCGAAGGGAAGCCCGGAGGAAAGCCCGAG